>NZ_JBQFOV010000001.1:0-531130 GCF_056533885.1 Ruegeria sp. F12
CGAGGAGCCAGCCCCTCGCGCTCCCCGGGATATTTTGGGCCAGATGAAGCAGGGATCCTGTTTCTTTCGAAAATGGAGTGAAAATGGGGCAGATGTTGCAATGTGTCTCGCCGATTGACGGATCGGTTTTTGCGGAGCGTGAAGTGTTGTCGGCTGAGGCGGCTTTAAAGTCCGCCGCGCGGGCCCGTGCGGCGCAGGTGGAGTGGGCGGCGCGGCCGTTGCAGGAGCGGATTGATCTTGTAATGGCAGGTGTGGCCGCTGTGGGGGCGATGAATGACGAGATCGTGCCAGAGCTTGCGCATATGATGGGCCGGCCGGTGCGCTATGGCGGTGAGTTTGGCGGGTTCAATGAACGTGCAAGTCATATGGCCGAAATTGCCTCAGACGCTCTGGCCGATATCGCTGTGGGTGAGGATGAGACCTTCAAACGCTATATCAAGCGTATTCCGCATGGGGTCGTTTTTGTGGTGGCGCCTTGGAATTACCCCTATATGACGGCGATCAACACGGTGGCACCTGCGCTGATTGCGGGCAATGCGGTGGTGCTGAAACACGCCACACAAACCTTGCTGGTGGGTGAGCGTATGGCGCAGGCGTTCCATGCGTCGGGAGTGCCCGCGGATGTGTTCCAGAACGTGTTCCTCAGCCATGACGTGACCAATGATCTGATCGCTGGCAAGGCGTTTGATTTCGTAAACTTTACCGGCTCGGTCGGCGGCGGACAGGCGATGGAACGCGCTGCGGCGGGCACCTTTACCGGCGTTGGTACCGAGTTGGGTGGCAAGGATCCGGGCTACGTCATGGAGGATGCCGATCTGGATGCGGCGGTCGATACGCTGATCGACGGGGCCATGTTCAACTCGGGCCAGTGCTGCTGCGGGATCGAACGGATTTATGTGCATGAAAGCCTCTATGACGCCTTCGTTGCCAAAGCGGTTGAGGTGGTGAAAGGCTATAAGCTGGGCAATCCGCTTGACGCTGAGACGACGATTGGCCCGATGGCCAACGTCCGCTTTGCTGATGAGGTGCGCGCGCAGATTGCCGAGGCTGTCGCGGATGGTGCCGTTCCCCATATCGAGACCTTCGCTGAGGATGATGGGGGAGCCTATCTGACCCCACAGATCCTGACCAATGTCACCCATGACATGCGCGTGATGCGGGATGAGAGCTTCGGCCCGGTTGTGGGCATCATGAAAGTGTCCTCGGACGAAGAAGCCATCGGGCATATGAATGATAGCGAGTTTGGCCTGACTGCCAGCCTCTGGACCCGTGACGTGGATCGCGCGGCGCGGGTGGGCGACCGGATCGAAACCGGCACCGTGTTCATGAACCGGGCGGATTATCTGGACCCGGGTCTGTGCTGGACCGGCTGCAAGAATACCGGACGCGGAGGCGGATTGTCGGTCATCGGCTATCACAACCTCACACGTCCAAAATCCTACCATCTGAAAAAGGTGACATCATGAGCCTTGTTGGAAACTGGTCCTACCCGACCGCGATCAAGTTCGGCGCTGGCCGGATCAAGGAATTGCCCGAGGCCTGCGCGGCGGCTGGGATGAAACGCCCCTTATTGGTGACGGACAAGGGGTTGGCCGATCTGCCAATCACCACGGCCACTCTGGATATCCTCGAGGTCGCAGGGCTGGGACGAGGGCTGTTCAGCGAAGTGGACCCGAACCCCAATGAAAAGAACCTCGAAGCAGGGGTTGCCGCCTATAATGCGGGCGGTCATGACGGGGTGATTGCCTTTGGCGGTGGCTCGGGGCTTGATCTTGGCAAGATGGTTGCCTTCATGTGTGGCCAGACGCGCCCCGTCTGGGATTTTGAGGATATCGGCGATTGGTGGACGCGTGCCGATGCCGATGCCATAGCGCCGATCATCGCTGTGCCGACCACTGCCGGAACCGGGTCCGAGGTGGGGCGGGCCAGCGTCATTACCAACTCGGAAACGCACGCGAAGAAGATTATCTTCCACCCCAAAGTTCTGCCAACTGTCGTGATCTGTGACCCCGAACTGACCGTCGGGATGCCCCAATTCATCACCGCGGGCACCGGCCTGGATGCGTTTGCCCATTGTGTCGAGGCGTTCTCGAGCCCGCATTATCACCCCATGAGCCAAGGCATCGCGCTGGAAGGGATGCGGCTGGTCAAGGACTACCTGCCCAGGGCTTATGCGGACGGCACCGATATCGAGGCTCGTGCTCAGATGATGAGCGCGGCGGCAATGGGCGCGACGGCGTTCCAAAAGGGCCTCGGCGCGATCCACGCGATGAGCCATCCGATTGGCGCGGTGTTCAACACCCATCACGGCACCACCAACGCGGTCTGTATGCCCGCCGTGCTGGATTTCAACGCGCCCGTTATCGCGGACCGGTTCCAGCATGCCGCCGACTATCTGGGAATCAAAGATGGCTTTGACGGCTTCCGCGCCTTTGTCCAATCCTTCAACGACATGCTGGGCATCCCCCGTACCTTGTCTGAACTGGGCGTGACCGAGGCGTCGATCCCTGAACTGGTCAAAGGCGCGATCATCGACCCGTCTTGTGGTGGCAACCCCATCGAACTGACCGAAGACAACCTGACCGCGCTGTTCAAAGCCGCGCTGTAGCAGGGTTGCGGACCTGCTCCCTCACCCCGCATACTGCGCGCAGGTGAGGGAGATTTTCATGACCAAAGAGATTGTTCTGATCCACGGGGCCTTTGCCGGGCCGTGGTGTATGGAGGATTACGCGGGCTTCTTCCGCGCGCGCGGCTGGACGGTTCACACCCCTGCGCTGCGCTACCATGACGGCGACCCCAAGGCCGAGCCCGATCCCGGCCTGACCGACACCAGCGTCATGGACTACGCCGATGACGTTGCCGCATTCGTGCAGGGGCTGGATAGCAAGCCGGTGCTGCTCGGTCATGCCATCGCCGGGGTGGTGGCACAGCAGGTGGCGTCTCGGGGCCTGGCCAGCGCCATCGTTCTGATCAACCCGAATGCGGCCTGGGGGACGCTGCCCGAAACCGACGACGAACGCGCGGTACCGCGCGCGCTGATGGAGGGCGGGGCGTTCTGGAAACAGCCCATGCGCGTCGATTTCGACCTGATGGCCCCTTTTGCGCTGAACAAACTGCCCGAGGCACAGCAGCATGAGGTATTCGACCAGCTTGGCCCGGAAAGCGGGCGGGTGATGTTCGAGATGTTCTTTTGGATGTTCGACGACCACCACGCGATGAAGGTGGATATCGACAAGGTCGACTGCCCGGTGCTGATCGTATCCGGAACCGAGGACCGGGCCGTGAACCCCAACACCTGCCGCGCGCTGGCGGAACTTTATGGCGTGCGAGCCACCTTCCTGCCAGCTGAAGACCACGCCCATTTCCTGTTCATCGAGCCCGGCTGGGAGGGGCCAGCAGGTCAGATCGCGGATTGGCTGGAGCAAATGGTGGGCTAGAACGCCCACCCAACGCGTTCAGTTGTTGGTCGAGAATGTGCTCTGCGGTTTCCACTTCAGCGAGCCATCCTCTTCACGATGACAGCGCAGCAGGCGTTCCTGAACGGTACTGACGGTGCTGGTTACAGTGTTGTCGCCGACCATCAGAACAAATGCGTCTTCGGAATAGGCCATGCCTTCATAATAGCAAAACCGCTTCTCGGCACCTTCCGGAATAGGCGATGCGGTGCTGAGCATTTGCTGCGCTGGGGCTTGTGTGGCCAGCAGGGCTAAGGCCAGTCCGAGGGGTAGTGTCTTCATGTCGTCCTCCCGTTGAGAAATCAGTGGGTCAAATGGGTCTTGGACGCTCGGGAGCCTCAAATATCGTTCTTGAATGACGGCTTGAGGGTAAGTGTGAACGAGATCAACGGGTTAGGCAAGGGGGGTGTCCATTGTTCAAGGAGGTTGTTGGTCCACCTTGAATCGCTGATGTAATTTTCAAATTAGCGAATGCGCTCTAGCGTGAAGGCAGACGGCTATCAGACGCTGAGAAAGGACTGACCACCTGACAGTTGAGTATTGCTATTTTGGCGTTGTTTGTCATAAGGAGGACTGCAAACATAGGTGGAGAAGATTTTTTCAAGATATACCAAAGGTTGACAATGAGTAACTATTCACATGGCGGCCCAGAGTTGGGCCGAATTCACAAACGTAACAACGACAAAAAGTTTTTCTGCCACTTTACTGGTTTTCTTGAGGGCGTGGCGGCAAGTGGATACCTAGAGGTTGGCGAAATTGAGCCATTGATTGCAGAATGCGAAGAGTTCGTTCGGCACGTAACGGATGGCGATGCAAATGATATTATCGAAGATTTTGGAGTCGATCTTTTGGATCATTCGTCCATCGACTCGGTTGTCGAAATACGTATGAAGGAAATCGAAGAATCCTGCGAAAAGAGCCAACTCAACCGTTTTCTAGGATTTTGCCGAGGCATTGTGTGCGATGGGAAAATCACTTTGGCCGAAGCGGAAGCAATAGTATCGTTTATTGATCGAAACCCATCATTACTAGATACGGTTGGGGTTAAGCAGATCCTTGTTTCATCCGTAGATGCAATTGCCGACGGCATTGTTTCAGAAGAAGAATCTGACGAACTTAGCGAAGTCATCGGGCATGTAGTGGGTGATTGCTACGGCGATACGGGAATCGCACAAACTACCGGAGTTGCGAATTATCAGGAAACGCGCCTTGAAAGCATCGAAGCAGATTTGGACGGGGCAGTTCTCGTTTTGACGGGAAATTTCAAGGCGAATCCCAGATCAATCTTCGAGAAGCAACTTGAGGCTTACGGCGCCCGAATGGCTCGAAGTGTTTCGGGTAAAGTTGATTTCTTGATAATCGGAGGTGAGGCTTCAAGAGATTGGATAGAGCTAAACCGAGGCACCAAGATTCGTAAAGCACAAGAATTGCGTCTAAAATCGGAGCGCCCGTTGTTTATTTCTGAAAGCCAGTTGCTGCGGTTAATGGCACAATAACCCTATCTCAAACATCCAACTCCTCCACAAACCGCGCGTTCTCCTGAATGTATTGGAACCGCAGTTCGGGCTTCTTGCCCATCAGGCGCTCGACCAGGTCGCCGGTTTCTCCGGGTTCGTCCTCGTCAATCGTGACGCGGATCAGCTTGCGCGAGGCTGGGTCCATCGTGGTCTCTTTCAGGTCCTTGGCGTCCATTTCGCCCAGACCCTTAAAGCGGGATACGTCGATCTTGCCCTTGCCACCCAGACCTTTCTCAAGCCATTCGTCGCGCTCGGCCTCGTCCAAACAATAGACGCGCTTGGCGCCTTGGGTCAGGCGGTACAGAGGCGGGCAGGCCAGATACAGGTGGCCCGCGTCGATCATGGGCCGCATCTGGGTGAAGAAGAACGTCATCAGCAAGGACGCAATATGCGCGCCGTCCACATCTGCGTCGGTCATGATGATGACCTTGTCATAACGCAGGTCGTCCACGTTGAACTTGGTGCCAAGGCCCACACCCAGCGCTTGGGTCAGATCGTTGATCTCGGCATTGGTGCCCAGCTTGGAGCTGGCCGCGCCCAGCACGTTCAGGATTTTGCCACGTAGGGGCAGCAGGGCCTGTGTCTTGCGGTCCCGCCCCATTTTGGCCGAGCCACCCGCCGAGTCGCCCTCGACGATGAATAACTCAGTCCCGTCGCGTGTTGAACTAGAGCAGTCCACCAGCTTGCCGGGGAGACGAAGTTTTTTAGTGGCGGACTTGCGTTGTGTCTCTTTCTCGGCCCGTCGGCGCAGACGTTCCTCGGCTCGGAGTATCACAAAGTCGAGTATAGCGCCGGCGGATTTCGTGTCCGCGGCCAGCCAGTTATCGAAATGGTCGCGGACCGAATTCTCGACCAGACGCTGCGCCTCGACCGTGGCCAGACGGTCTTTGGTCTGGCCGACAAATTCCGGCTCGCGGATGAAACAGCTTACCAGCGCGCAGCCGCCGGTGATCAGGTCTTCGCGGGTGATCTGCGCGGCTTTCTTGTTGTTGATCAGCTCACCATACGCCTTGATCCCCTTGAGGATCGCGGCCCAGAACCCCGCTACATGGGTTCCACCTTCGGGAGTGGGGACGGTGTTACAGTAGGATTGGATGAACCCATCGCGCGAGGGCGTCCAGTTGATCGCCCATTCGACCTTGCCAGGTGTCCCGAACTTCTCGGTGAAGTCCACGGTGCCTGCGAAGGGCTGCTCGGCATAGGTGGACGAGCCGTTCATCGTCTCTTTGAGGTAATCAGACAGGCCGCCGGGGAAATGGAACGTGGCCTCTGTCGGAGTTTCGCCATCGTCGATGGCGGACTTCCAGCGGATTTCCACGCCTGAGAACAGATAGGCCTTGGAGCGAATGGATTTGAACAACCGCGCCGGTTTGAACTTGTGGTGGCCAAAGATTTCGGCATCGGCGTGGAATGTCACGGTGGTGCCGCGCCGGTTGGGGGCCGCGCCGACTTTTTCGACCGGACCCAGCGGGATTCCGCGGGAGAACCGTTGTTCGAACAGCGTCTTGTCCCGCGCCACCTGTACGACCATCGAATCCGACAGAGCGTTCACCACCGAGGCACCAACCCCGTGCAGACCGCCCGAGGTCTGATAGGCCTTGCCCGAGAACTTACCGCCCGCATGCAGAGTACACAGAATGACTTCCAGCGCGGACTTGTCCGGGAATTTGGGGTGCGGATCAATCGGGATGCCGCGCCCGTTGTCGCGCACGGTCAGGGCGTAATCTGCGTGCAGTTCCACCTCGATCCGATTGGCATGACCTGCGACCGCCTCGTCCATCGAGTTGTCGAGGATCTCGGCCACCATGTGATGCAGCGCGCGCTCATCCGTGCCGCCGATATACATGCCGGGGCGTTTGCGAACGGGTTCCAGTCCTTCAAGCACCTCAATCGAAGAGGCGTCGTATGTGGAGGTGGCGCTGGGCGTCAACAGATCGTCTGGCATCGGTGCTGCTCTTGTTTTTGGGTTTTACCCATTATGGCAGGTGATGTGGTCCGGGGGAAGAGGGGCGCGAAGTGTTGTGGGCGGATTGCGGCGTGCAACCAAGGTCGGATCAAAGCGAAAGCCAGAGTTTTTCGTTCTTAAAACCGCCCAGTATGGTGTGTTCAGGTTGCAGAATTTGGCTGAAATCCTCAGCCCAGTCGCGGAATCTGTCATTGGATACGACGAATCCCCGATAGTCGGTAGCCGCCTGTAGAACCAGCGGGTCTGCCGGTGTGCCGCTGGGGGCAACCAGAACGCGGTCTTTGGGCAGGCTCAGACGTCGGGCGAGGGCGCGGTGATCCAGATAACGGTCAGATATTTTGTAGCCCACATTGGCATCAAAGACGACGCCGGGCGTATATCCGGCCTGCGACAGTTTCTCGACAACATCGCGCACCGTTTCGAGGCTGGGTTCGCCATCTTTCCAGTGCATGACGTTTGATCCGTCAATAACCGCCCATTTTCGCGGGGTGTGGAGGCGTTGCAGACCGCCCCAAAGGATCAATATCGCGCTGCCGAAAGCGCACGGGGCGGCCAGCAATACCCAATCCGACGCGGCTGGGTCCAGCGCTGCATAGAGGGCCGCGATGGTGGAAAGCAGAAAACAAGTAATAAGCAGGCGCATGTTAGATATCTGAGTGGCGTTCTTGCAAGACGAGAATATGGGTTTTGGAATTCAATCTATCCAAGTCTCTTATCAATACCGGTTGATTGTTGATAGGGAAATCAGCAACTCTGGCCGCAGCCCGGTGGCTGTCAGGAAAAAGGACATCGTTTCAATGAGCTGGATCAAGACCATACCGTTCGAGGACGCCTCGGGAAAGCTGAAGAAACTGTATGAGCGGGTGACGGGGCCGGGCAATAATGTGGACAACATCATGATGGTGCATTCCTTGCGCCCGCATTCGATGGAAGGCCACATGGCGATGTACAAGAATGTCTTGCACCATTCGGCCAACACCATCCCGAAATGGTTTCTTGAGGTCCTGGGCGTGTGGGTCAGCGCGCTCAACCGCTGCGACTATTGTGTCGAGCATCATTTCAGTGGCCTGCAGCGGCTTTTGGCTGACCCTGACCGAGGCAATGCAATCCGTGCCGCGATTGAAGCCCGGACACCGCAGACAGCCCCTCTAGATCCGGCGCAGATCGCGGCGATGGGCTATGCGCGCAAACTGACCGAGGCGCCTGCGGAGCTGACAGAAAGTGATATTGAGGCTCTGCACGCTGCAGGGTGGGAGGATGGAGAAATCCTCGAGATCAATCAGGTCTGCGCCTATTTTTCTTACGCCAATCGCACGGTTCTGGGGCTGGGCTGTTCCACCGATGGGGATATTCTGGGGCTGTCCCCCAACAACTCGGACGATCCGTCAGACTGGGGACACCGTTAAGGCTCGGGTCCAGTTCAGAATGGCCTGCGCCAGCGCCTTGGGGCGTTGATGATGCAGCCAGTGGTCCGTGCCGGGAATGTCAATGCGGGTCAGGTCGGGGGCGAACTCTTCCAGCCCCTCAGTGGCCTCGGGTAGCAGGGCCTTGTCCTCAGATCCCCACAGCAAAAGATGCGGGCAGCGGACCAAAAGGCGCTCGACCGGCAGCTCGGGCAGATTCGTCAGCGGTTCGCCGGGTTTCGCTACCACCAGCGGAGAGGCGCGGTACCAGTTCAGCATTGCGTCCAACCGGCCGGGCCGGGCCCATTCGGTGCGATAGGCCTGCATTTGTGCATCCGACAGCCAATCCAGCCCCATCCCGTACCGAAAGAACCTCTCGAGCCGCGCGAAATTGTCAGCAGAAAATCTTTGGGCGGCGTCTTCGGCCCTCAGATCGTTGATATATTGCGAGGCCGCTGATTGCGCTCCGCCCGACGCCATCGCGCGCTGAAACGGCACCGGGTGGACGCCATTGGCGATAATCAGTCGGCCCACCAGCTCGGGCTGGAACATGGCCAGCCCATAGGCGACTGAGGCCCCCCAATCATGGCCCAGAACCGTGACAGGTGCGCCCAGCATATCGATCAACGCCGCCATGTCCCCGACCAGTTTTGACAGGGTATAGTGCCCGACCCCCTCGGGCGCCCAGCTTTGGCCATAACCACGCTGATCCGGGGCAATACAATAGAAGTGTTCAGCTAGATGCGGGGCCAGATCAGCCCATGTGCCGCCATATTCAGGAAAGCCATGCAGCATCAGCAAGGGCGGCAGGCTGGGATCGCCCCAACTGCGTAGAAAGAACGGCTGTCCGTCTAGTTCGACAAATCTGCTGTCCACGCGTTAACCCTCTGCTGCCATAGCCAAAAACAGAACCACAAGGTTACAGCAATTTGATACCAATCAAAGCGCGAAATGGCGGTCTCTGCTAGTCACTGGGTCCGACAGCTTTTCAAGGAGAGATTGCATGGAAACAGCGGCGCGGATCGAAAAGACACAAGCCTCCGCCAACGGCGTTCCGATGCCCACGACCGGCCCGGCTGAGCCCAGCCCCGAGAAAATTCGCCACGCGTTTGAAAGCGGCAAGTACCCCTATGGCCGCAAGATGGCGCGCAAGATCTATGAGGCGCAAAAGGCCGAGTTGCAGGCTGAGCTGCTGAAGGTTCAGATATGGGCGCAAGAAACCGGCCAGCGGTTCGTGTTGCTGTTCGAAGGCCGTGACGCTGCGGGTAAGGGCGGCACAATCAAGCGGTTCATGGAGCACCTGAACCCACGCCAGGCCCGAGTGGTTGCGTTGAACAAACCCACCTGGGAAGAGAAGGGTCAGTGGTATTATCAGCGCTATGTTCAGGAATTGCCCACCGTTGGTGAAATGGTGTTCTACGACCGGTCCTGGTACAACCGCGCAGGCGTGGAACGGGTGATGGGCTTCTGCTCGCCCAACGAATATCTGGAATTCATGCGCCAGACTCCGGATCTTGAGCGGATGCTGGTCCGCTCGGGCATTCAGCTTTACAAATACTGGTTCTCGGTCACGCAGCCCGAACAGCAACGCAGGTTCAAAAGCCGCGAGACGGACCCGTTGAAACAGTGGAAACTGTCGCCGATCGACAAGGCCAGCCTTGACAAATGGGACGACTACACCGAGGCGAAAGAGGCGATGTTCTTCTATACTGACACCGCCGACGCGCCATGGACCATCATCAAGTCGAACGACAAGAAGCGTGCGCGCCTGAACACAATGCGGCATTTCCTGTCGACGCTGGACTACCCCGGCAAGAACCATGATGTGGTCCGCGAGCCTGATCCCTTGATCGTTGGACAGGCGCATCACGTCATCCATCGGTCCGAGCACATCCTTGGCAGCGCACTGCACCCTGATGCGCGTTAGGGTCATCCGGGGCTGTTGATTAGCCCCGGACCGAGAGTCTCATCCTGAAATTTCGCTGATCTGGTCTTGTCCCGGCCTCGGGCCGGGCATAAGGCTGGGGCGATGAACAAGGTGATGACATATCGCGGCCATTTCCGGGCCATTACCGTGCTGGGCCTACCGTTGGTGGGCGGGCATCTGGCGCAGTTTGCTATCGGTCTGACCGATACCATCATGCTGGGCTGGTACGGGGTCGAAGCTCTGGCGGCTGTAACCCTGGCCAGTAGTTACTACTTCGTGCTGTTTCTGTTTGGGGCCGGTTTCGGCTGGGCGGTGATGCCCATAGTCGCCACCGCCGCCGCCGAGGAGGATGAGACCAGCATCCGCCGCTCGACCCGCATGGGGCTGTGGTTGTCGCTGATCTATGCCGCGTTGATGATGCCACTGCTGTGGTGGTCCTACCCGATCCTGATTGCGTTGGATCAGGACCCCGAGGTCGCCCGGACCGCCGCGCAATATCTGCGGGTCGCGGGCTGGGGCCTGTTCCCGGCGCTGATCGTGATGGTCCTGAAATCCTATTTGGCGGCCTTGGAACGCACGCAGATCGTGCTGTGGATCACTGTGACGGCGGCTGTGGTCAACGGTTTCACCAACTATGCGCTGATCTTCGGCAATTGGGGCGCGCCCGAGTTGGGCGTGATCGGTGCGGCCATCGCTTCGGTCGTGACACAGGTTGTCTCGCTGGTTTTCGTGGTCATCTACGCCGTGCGTGTCTTGCCCGAACACAGCCTGTTTCAGCGCTTTTGGCGCCCGGATTGGGAGTTCTTCTTCAGCGTCCTGCGTCTCGGTGTGCCCATCGGTCTGACCACATTGGCCGAGGTCAGCCTGTTTGCCATGTCGGCAATCATGATGGGCTGGCTGGGACAAGTGCCGCTGGCGGCGCATGGTATCGCGCTGAATCTGGCCTCGGCTACGTTCATGGTGCATCTGGGTCTGTCCAACGCGGCCACGATCCGCGCAGGTAATGCGCTGGGCCGCAAAGACCGGGCACATCTGGAAAAAGGCGCGATTGCTGTGACGGCGATGTCGCTGGTGATGTCGGTGCTGACCGTGATCCTGTTCCTGACCTGCGCCGAGCCGCTGATTTCCCTGTTTATGGAGGCGGATGACCCGCAGCGGTCGCAAATCCTGCTGATCGGAACCGGGTTGCTGGCCATGGCGGCGCTGTTCCAACTGGTCGATGGCGCGCAGGTGATTGCGCTGGGCTTGTTGCGTGGATTGCAGGACGCCAAAGTGCCAATGGTGATGGCAGGACTCAGCTATTGGGTCGTGGGGATTCCGGCCTCGTATTACTTCGGCTTTGTCCAGGGGATGGACGGGATCGGCGTGTGGCTGGGCCTTGTGCTTGGGTTAGCCTTCGCAGCGGTGTTACTGATGGCGCGGTTCTGGATGCAGTCGGTCCGCTCGGTCCCGGTGGCAGGTTAGTCTTTGGTCAGACGATCCGCCTTTTTACGCACCAGAACACTGCGCAGATCGTGCATCGCCAGTAATAGCCGGTCGGTGACATCCTCAAGCTGCGCGTCTGTCGCTTTGGACTGCGCCCACTGAGTCGTCAGGTTTAGGTAGTCCACGGCCCGGTGAATGTCATCCATATCACGCTGTGCCAAAAGGGCTGTGCGGTCCTCGATCCAACGCGTGATAGCGGCCTGGTCGGTCTCGGTCAGGGTGCGCTGCCCCTGCGGCTTGACCTCACCGTTGCGGATGTTGATGACCGCGATCTGGTCCATCTCGATCCGGCGTTGGCGGTTTTCGGTGTCGATCCGAAAAACCGCCGCCCCATTCTCGCGCACGCGAAAGTAATATTCGGGCAAATCCACGGCTCAAAGCCTCCGATCAGGTCAGTGCGGCGCAGAACCGCTGAATGCGGGTGCAGGCCTCGGTCAGCGCAGCGTCCGAGGTTGCGTAGCTGACGCGGAAGTTTGGGGACAGACCGAAGGCGGCCCCGAAAACGACGGCCACGTCGGCTTCTTGCAACAATGCCGTGGCAAAGGCTTCATCAGATGAGATCACCGTGCCTGCCGGAGTAGTCTTGCCGATCAGCCCTGCGATCGAGGGGTAGACATAGAACGCGCCTTCGGGAGTGGGGCAGGATACACCGTCAATCTCGTTCAGCATCCGCACTACCAAGTCGCGGCGGCGTTTGAATGTCTCGGCATTGGGGGCCAGAAAGTCTTGCGTGCCCTCCAGCGCCTCGACTGCCGCCCATTGACTGACGGAGCAGGGGTTCGAGGTCGACTGAGATTGAATCTTGCGCATCGCGGCAATCAACTCGACCGGACCCGCCGCATAGCCGATCCGCCAACCGGTCATGGCATAGGCCTTGGACACGCCGTTGCAAGTCAGAGTGCGCTCAAAGAGGCCGGGTTCAACCTCGGCCGGGGTGCAGAACTCGAACCCGTCATAAGCCAGGTGCTCATACATATCATCAGACATGATCCAAACATGTGGATGGCGCATCAGCACATCGGTCAATGCCTTCAGTTCGGCCCGGCTATAGCCCGCGCCCGTTGGGTTGGACGGAGAGTTGAAGATGAACCACTTGGTGTTTGGCGTAATCGCGGCCTCAAGCTGGTCGGCGGTCAATTTAAAGCTGTTCTCGAGCGTCGTTTCCACAACAACCGGCGTGCCTCCGGCCAGTAGCACCATGTCGGGGTAGCTGACCCAATAGGGCGCAGGGATGATCACTTCGTCGCCGTCGTTCATCGTCGCCATCAGCGCGTTATAGAGCGTTTGCTTGCCGCCCGTGCCCACCGAGATCTGCGCAGGCGTATAGTCCAGCCCGTGGTCGCGCTTCATCTTCGCGCAGGCGGCCTGTTTCAGCTCGGGGATGCCATCGGGTGCGGTGTATTTGGTTTTGCCCGCCGCAATCGCGGCAACGGCGGCATCCTTGATGTTCTGCGGCGTGTCGAAATCGGGTTCTCCGGCGCTCAGGCCGATAACGTCGCGTCCCGCGGCCTTCAATTCGGCCGCTTTGGCCGTCATGGCGATTGTAGGCGACGGTTTTACGCGTGACAGTGTCGCAGACAGGAAACTCATGGGGGCCCTCGGTTTGAATGATCAACCTGTCTGTCATAGGGTGCGCCCGAACGACGATCAAGCGATATGAATTGTGGAATTGGAGACCCCGATGAACGACGAAAACGACTGGTACGGCCCGGATTCAGCGACATTCGGCGACCGTCTGGCAGGTGCGCGTGAAGCTGCGGGGATGACACAGTCACAACTGGCCCGCAGGTTGGGCGTGAAAAAAGCAACCCTCGCGGATTGGGAAAACGACCTGTCCGAGCCGCGCGCCAACCGCCTGTCGATGCTGGCCGGGATGGTCAATGTCTCGATCATGTGGCTGCTGACCGGGGAAGGCGAGGGCATGGATGCGCCCTCGGAAGCTGAAGAACCCATGCCCGAACTTGTGGATATCGTGGCCGAGCTACGCTCGATCCGGGGCGAGATGCGAGCCAGCGCGGAACGAGCCGCGAAACTGGAAAAGCGTCTGCGACAGATGGCTGAGCAAGTCCAGTGACCGAGCAGCGGGACACGCGGATCAAGCGGTTGAAAATGCGTTCGATGCGCCGGGGCATCAAAGAGATGGACCTGATCCTGTCGGCCTATGCCGATCGCAATCTTGGCAGCATGGAAGAGGCGTTGCTGGACCTGTACGACGCCCTGCTGCACGAGAATGATCAGGACCTGTATCAATGGGTGACAGGACAGGTTTCCACGCCCGATCCCTACGCAGATCTGATTTCGGATATTGCGCAAACCTTTCAAAAGTAAGGGCGAAATCTGCTTAACTGAATATTCGGTTTTTCGATTCATGCTGCCTGAAACGGCGCGATTGAATCGGAGGATCGGATGAGTATGGAAATGCAGGTCTCCGCGCACGGGGCCAAGGGCTTCATGACCAGCTATCTTGAGGCGCTTGCGCTGGTGGAACGGCTGCACCGCCTGCTGCTGGACGTCATCAAGGACGAGTTCGAGCGTGTCGGCGTGCTTGAGATCAACGCCGTGCAAGCCTTGTTGCTGTTCAATATCGGCGATCATGAGGTCACGGCGGGCGAATTGAAAAGCAGGGGCTACTATCAGGGCAGTAATGTCAGCTACAACCTGAAAAAGCTGGTTGAGATGGGCTATATGCACCACCAACGCTGCGAGATTGACCGCCGCTCGGTGCGCGTGCGTCTGACGCCGCGGGGGCGTGAGATCCGCGATATCGTATCCGAACTGTTCGCGCGCCACGCAGGTGGGTTGCAATCACGTGGCGTATTGGAGCTGGAAGGGATTGAGGACATCACCACTTCCCTCCGCCGGGTTGAACGCTACTGGACGGACCAGATCCGCTATATTTACTGATCAGGGCCGGGTGTAGGGCCCGGCATCGGACAGGACCAGGCCTTCAAGCTCGCGGATCAGCTTGCGGGCCATCGCGTCCTCATAGGCTTCGAACCCCACGGCGACCTCGACAAAGGCATCGGGGCCCAGAGTGACCCATGCATTGTAGTAGGCAGACAACTCGCTGATCTGCACGTCGCGCTTGTCCCCAACATTGGCATCATCAGGGCCGATCACCAGACCGTTGATGGTGATCCCGCTGGCTTGCAGCGCCTGTTTGGCCTCGCGGGGATGGGGTCCAATGTTGTGTTTGCCGTCGCCAGACAGGTCCAGCGTGTGCTTCCAGCACTCAGGTTGTTGCGACAGCAGACCGGCGCCAAACTGCATCGCCGATCCGACCGCCGTTCCCTGCGGCGCCGAGCTGCGCGTCACGGAGTTCAACAGGTCTGAAATACCATCCAATTGTTCCTCGGATCGGATTTCTGTCCAGTCTAGCAACATGCGCTGATGACTGGGCTCACTCCATTCGAATACCGCCAACCGCACCGCAGGGCCAAGGCCCGAAAGAAGGAGTTGCTTGACTTCGGGTCGTTGCAGGGCAGCGGCCAGACCACCAAGCTGCAACCGGTATTCGGTACTATCGACCGAACCAGAGACATCCAGCCCAAGGGCCAGCGCTTGCCTGCACTCAGACATCGCAGGCGTTGCCAAAAGGGTTGCGGCAGCGGCAAGGTAGCGGATCATTTCAACGCATCACCAGATAGCGCGCCGATTTGCAGGCCTTGCAATTCCCGCTCAAGTTTGCGGCGCATGGCGCGCTCGAAATCCTCAAACCCTTGCGCAACTTCCAAAAAAGCGCCGGGGCCATGCAGCACATTGTTCTCAAAAAACGGGATCAGGAACAGCTCACCCTCGAAATCGGCGGCGTTGATGACCAGCCCGTTCACCACGATGTCCTGAAATGGAAAGTGGCGATAGGCCGAGTCTGGTCCGTACCCGTCATTGTTCGACCCATCCCCAGACAGATCGATGGTCTGAAACAGGCAGGGCGGGGCTTGCTGCATCAATGTCGCGCCAAAGGCCAGCGCATATCCCATCGCGGTGGCTGACCCGCTGTCGGACCGCACCGACTGTTGCACCGTCGTCGCCGCTGCCAGCAAGTCTGCCCGCGTGCGGATCATCGACCAATTTAGAATAACGCGTTGCGTGCTGCGCCCGCTCCATTCATAAACGGCCAGCGCCACGGGCATGGGGGTCGAGAAAAACGCCTCGGTCACCTCGGGTGCGACGAGTGCTGCGGCCAGGCCCTGCCGTTGCAGCGTGTCTTCGGTTGCGTCTACCGAGGTCGATATGTCCATCGCCAAGGCAAGCGCCAGCCTGCAGGTCTCGGCCCGCAGGGGGCTGGCCAGAGCAGCCAGTCCCAGGATTGTCAGCCAGCGGATCACCAGTGGCCGGTGCTTTCCATACTGGCCCAGGGTTCGGCCGGATCAAGCGCGTCACCGTTTTGCAGCAGCTCGACCGAGATATTGTCGGGCGAGCGCACAAACGCCATGCGCCCGTCACGCGGCGGCCGGTTTATCACGACGCCATTGTCCTGAAGAAGTTGGCATATTTCGTAGATATTATCGACTCCGTAGGCCAAGTGACCGAAATGCCGGCTATCGCTAGGCAATCCGTCGTCGCCATCCCAGTTGTATGTCAGTTCGATCGGGCGATCTTCTTGCCCCAGAGGCGCCATGAAGATCAGCGAAAACCGTCCTTGCTCACTGTCATACCGGCGAGTTTCCTTGAGGCCCAGCAATTCATAAAACGCCATGGATTTCTCAAGATCTTTCACGCGGACCATGGTGTGGAGGTATGTCAGCCCCATTGCGGTTTCCTTTTTTTGTTCAGGTGATGACAAGCACCTTAGCGCGCTAACATAGTCTGTCGAGAGGCGCGGCGGACACAATTTGGAAAATGCACAAACAAGCGTATATATCGCGGTTCCGGTCGCTGCATTGCCGAGATATAGTGGTCGCCGACTCATCCGATGGAAAGGAAATTTCATGCCGCTGTCCTCTGACCAACTGGCCGAGATCGAAGCGCAAAGGGCGCAATCGCATCAAACGCGTCGTGTTGTGGCTCCGGGGATGGAAGATCATTTGTACACCGCTCATCAAGTCCTGGACCACGGCTTTGTGCGCGTAATCGACTATATGGGCGATGATAACGCGATCTGTCAGGCGGCGCGGGTGTCTTACGGCAAAGGCACTAAGTCGGTGCAGAATGACGAAGGCCTGATCCGCTATCTGATGCGTCACTGGCATTCGACCCCGTTCGAGATGTGCGAAATCAAGTTGCATGTGAAGCTGCCTGTCTTTGTGGCCCGTCAATGGATCCGGCACCGGACGGCGAATGTGAATGAATACTCCGCGCGCTACTCAATCCTGGATCGGGAGTTCTATATTCCCGCGCCCGACCATGTGGCGGCGCAGTCCGAGGTGAATAACCAGGGTCGGGGCGAAGCATTACAAGGTGAAGAGGCCGCGCGGGTTCTGGAGATACTAAAGGCTGACAGCGCCCGGTGCTATGACAATTACGAGGCGATGATCAGTCAGGACGGTCAGCAGGGTCTGGCGCGTGAACTGGCGCGAATGAACCTGCCGGCGAATATCTACACCCAGTGGTATTGGAAGGTGGACCTGCACAACCTGTTCCACTTCCTGCGTTTACGGGCCGACCCGCATGCGCAGTACGAAATCCGGGTATATGCCGATATGATGTGCAAGATCGTCGCCGATTGGGTGCCATTCGCTTACAAAGCCTTTGAAGATTATCGTCTGGGCGCGGTGAATCTGTCGGCACAGATGGTCGACAGCCTGCGGCGGATGCTCGCCGGAGAGGCCGTGACGCAGGAAACCTCGGGCATGACCGCCCGCGAATGGCGCGAGTTCGAAGCGGTCATTCGCGAAAACTAAATGCATATCGTTTGTCTATACGTACTGTCATGAAGCTGTTACACTGGCTTCATGGCTTTTCTTTCCTGTATCCGATACGCGTGCTTGATGTCGTTGCTTGGCGCTCCGGCTTTGGCCAAATCCCCTATTGCTGAGGTGCTGTGTGAGCCGACGTCCCGGTTGCATGACAAGCTGGAACGTCAGTTCGGCTCGCAACGCGCAGCCTCTGGGGTGCGCAGCCCTGAGCAGATCATGGAAGTCTGGACTAGCGAGAAAGGTGATTGGACGATGGTTGTCACTTATTCGACCGGCACGTCCTGCATCGTTGCGATGGGTCAAGACTGGTTCACGCACGTCGACGCAGATCCGGCGCGCGGTTAACATTGGTCGAACCATTATTGGTCAACGGCCGGAAATTGGCCGTTGCCCTGCTTTGTCTTCCCGTCGGGAGGGGGCCTTACAACGGTTTCAAATCGGCGGCCATCTGGCGACCGTCGCGTCCGTCCTGCAATTCGTATGAGACTTTCTGATTGTCTGCGAGCCCGGTCAGACCTGACCGTTCAACAGCCGAGATATGTACAAATACGTCCTTGCCACCTTCATCAGGGGCAATAAACCCATAGCCTTTAGTGGTATTAAACCATTTCACGGTGCCAGTTGGCATTTCCCGTGTCTCCTTCTACTTACACGTTGTCCCACAAATTGGTGGGGGAAGTGATTGACGCCACCGCCTTTCATCACCGCCGCGCCCACACGCTTCGGCCCGAATTGCGTATTTCGTCTTTTTCAACATTGCACGGTGAAGTAAAAAATCAAGAATTACCGGAACACGTTGGCGAAATTGCCTAAAATTCGCACAAGCACAGGAAGCCCCCGAAAATGCGTCTATATGGACTTAAGAACTGTGACACCTGCCGTAAGGCATTGAAGTCATTGCAGGATGTTGAATTCATCGACGTCCGCGCTGATGGCGTGCCTGAAACAGTGCTCTCAAAGGCTCTTACACATTTCGGCGAGGCTTTGCTCAACACCCGGTCCACGACTTGGCGGGGCCTAAGCGAAGACGAACGCGCGCGTGCACCGTTGGAGCTGTTGCGCGATCATCCGACCTTAATGAAACGCCCGCTGATCGAGCGTGACGGGGAGCTTTTTCTCGGCTGGACGGCGGCGACGAAGGCGGCTCTTGGCGTCGGCTGAGCGGATGCTTATCTGCAAGGGCGCAAGCAAGAGGGCGAAGGATGCGTAACGCAGCGATGATTTTGGGTGTGATTGCCGGGCTAATCGGCATGTTGGTCGGCTTTGTCGGCTATGGCTATGTCGAACTGATCGACCGGTTCGGTGAGATCGACGGGTTGGCCGAGCAGGTCGACAACGCGCAACTGATCCAGACGGCCTCGATCCTTGCGCCTCTGCTGGCGATTGCCGGTGGTGCCATGGCCAAGGCGCGGGCACTGGTTGGGGGGCTATTGTTGCTTGTCTCAGCAGGCGGCATGTATTACGCGTTTGGTTTCAATGCCTTTACCATGTTCCCCGTCGCATTCGCTGGGGTGGCAGGGGTCCTCGGGCTGGCCGCAGGTAAACCGGACGAGCCCAAGGCGCATTTCTAGATCATTTTAAGCGCAGGACGCGGTCGATGGAAATCGGGCCTGCGCCGTTGATCACGATGACCAGGAACAGGAAGGTCCACATCACACGCTGATCCATCAAAGTGATGGCGTTGTCGAACAATCCACCCAGTTTCACGCCGTGACCGGCGACATCAACGATGGTCTGGACCCAGACGAACCCGATCATGGCCAGGGCAGCAACGCGTGTCAGAAGACCAACCAGCAGAAGCGCAGGCAGGACGAATTCGGCCACGGTGCCGAAGAAGATCACGATGCGCTGGAAAAAGGTCATCTGGGTGACGTCGTACAAAACGGCTTCAGCCGCTTTGGGGAAGATCTGGCCAAAGGCACCGGCTGACGCCGAGAATATCGACCCGTCAATCTTCAGGGTGGCCGAGTTCCAGTAATACACAAGCAATACAGCAACAAAAACAAGCCGCGCCAGGGTCGGGGTCAGCCAATTGGCCGAACTGTCGAGCCGTCCCAGGACGTTATTGTGAAGAGAGATCAGGGCAGTCATTATGCCAGCCTTTCGATAGTCACAGAAGTAAGAGCGCCGCCTTGAAGCAGCAGCGCCAGAGTAGCCCCAAGGTCAAACTCGGGGGTGGTTGCAGAGGTGTTTTCAAACGCCTGACCGATTGTTTGGCCGGCCATCATACCTGCAATCCAATCCGCACCACCGGCAGGCAGCAGATGCGGAGCGGGATCATATTCCGGTCGGGTTACCAACACATCTTCGGCCCCAGCCTGTGGCTTGGGTGCGCCTTCCAGCGTGTTGAAACGCCAGATCGAATAAATCGGCCATTCCGAACGGATCACCAGCATCGACGGCGCAAATTCAAGCGTGGCCTGCATCACCTCATCAGGGGCAACTGCCAGCGCATCCACTGGGGCTGGGGTGATGTCGGCGGCGTGGTAAGACTGACGCAGCGCCAGTTCTAGTCGAGCGATGTCGGGCAGGTAGCCCAGATGCGAAAGCTGCTGCATCCCGGTCAGAAACTCGGGGAATGCCTCGCCATAGAACATCATCATGGGCGAGGTCGGAGGATGCTGACGTAGGAAAATACCTGACAGACCATCCATATTCTGCGTGCCCAGCAGTTTGGTAATCACCGGAAAGGCCTGATGCATTGCCTCGGTCAGCGACACGGCGACGTTGTTGCGGTAGACGCTGAAACGACGTCCTGCCGGTTGTTCAGACGCGTCCACAAGGCCGTCGGGAACCGTCAGTGACGGGTCCAAAAGCGCCGTGTGGAAGGTTGTCTGAGAAACGCTCATGCCGGAACGCGGTCCAAAGCCGCCTGAGCCCTATCGGCCTCGGCGCGCAGTACAGGCCAGTCGGGAACGTCGGTATCCCACTCGATCAGGACGGGCTTGGGGCCGGATTGGTCCAGAACGTAATCCAACAGCGTCCATACCGGGTCTACAACCTCGCGCCCGTGGCTATCAATCAGCAGGGGGTGGCCGTGGTCGTCTTCATCCTCGTCGTGACCGCCCAGATGAATCTCACCCACTTTGTCCAGCGGATAGGCGTCGATATAGCCTTGCGGTGAGAAATCCAGATTGGTGGCCGACACGAAAACATTATTCACGTCCAGCAACAGGCCACAGCCCGTGCGACGCGCGATTTCACGTAGGAAATCAGGCTCGGACCAGGTGCTCTCCTCGAACGCCAAATAGCTGGAGGGGTTTTCCAGCAGCATCTGCCGCCCGACAACCTCTTGCACCTGATCAATATGCTCACAAACCCGGTCCAAAGTTGCGTCGGTGTAGGGCAGGGGTAGCAGGTCGTTCAGGAAATGGCTGTCATGGGTCGACCAGGCCAGATGTTCCGAAAAGCTGGCAGGGTTCAGCCAGCCAACCAAATGTTTCAACCGGGCCAGGTGATCGGGGTCCAGCGGGGTTTCGCCGCCAATGGACAGGCCGACACCGTGGACAGAGATGGGGAATTGCTCGGACAAATGGCGCAGTTGCGCCAGCGGGCGTCCGCCATCGCCCATGTAATTCTCGGCATGGATTTCCAGCCATGCCACCGGGTGCGCGTGATCCAGAATTTGCTGAAAATGCTGGGGCTTATATCCGACACCCGGCGCGGCGGGCAGTCTGTTTGAACGAATAGCATTGTCCAGCATCGTTATAGTCTCCGGTTCACGACAAAGAGGCGGGCGACAAGGCCCGCCCCTTCGGTTTTCCTAAGCGCGGGCTTATGCCGGCAGATCGCGGTCCAGCGGCTCCAGCGAGCCTTTGCGGTCCGAACCGTCTGCGGTTTTAGGCAGCTCGATATCGGCGCAAGTGCCTGCGTCGACCAGAGTCCAGGCATTGCCCTGATAATCAACGGTCGAGGTACCGGCGCAGGTGGTGCCGGGGCCTGCGGCGCAATCGTTTTCGCCTGCCAGCGAAACGCCATAGCATTTCTCTTTGGCTTGTGCGGTTGCGGTGGTGGCCATGCCCGATACGGCGGCTGCAACGGCGCTTGCGATAACGAGGGACTTAGCTGTGTTCGACATCTCGGTAATCCTTTTGGTGACTGCGTATGTCTGTGTTGACAATGACAAAGGTAGTCGTTCAGAGGCGACAGTTAAATTCACGAGCCCGTGTCTCACAACCCCGTCAGGCACTGTCATGCCCTCTTGCAGGTTAACATATTGTTTTTGAAATCGAAAATGGAAAATATTTCAATCCGGCCCCTGTTTTAGGGCCGGATCGCAGGCGAATTGACGCCGAATGTTACAGCAGATCGGGGGGAGTCGCCGCCTTGGATAGCTCAATTGTTACAGCCTCAAGTGATTGAACCTGTGTTTGTTTTTCGCCAAGACGGCGCACGCTGACGGTGCGGTCTTCGACTTCGCGGTGACCGACGGCCAAAATCACGGGCACTTTACCGACAGAATGCTCGCGGACCTTGTAGTTGATCTTTTCGTTGCGGATATCCGCTTCGGCCCGAACCCCGGCGGCTTTGAGCGTTTCCACCACTTCGGCCACATAATCATCCGCCTCGGAAGTGATCGAGGCCACAACAACCTGACGCGGGGCCAGCCAGAACGGCAGCTTGCCGGCGTGCTCTTCGATCAAGATACCGATGAAACGTTCAAACGAGCCCAGCGTTGCCCTGTGCAGCATGAACGGACGGTGCTTGGCACCGTCTGCGCCGATGAAGCTGGCATCCAGACGTTCGGGCAGATTGGGGTCAACCTGCAGCGTGCCGCATTGCCAGGTCCGGCCGATGGCGTCGGTCAGGGTGAATTCCAGCTTAGGTCCATAGAACGCGCCTTCGCCTTCGAGGATCTCATAGTCGTACCCGGCCGCCTTGCAGGCATCACCAAGGGCCTTTTCCACCAGATCCCAGCTTTCATCCGACCCGATGCGCTTTTCCGGGCGGGTGGACAGTTTAATCGTCCAGTCGTGGAAGCCCAGATCGGCATAGACCTTTGACAAGAAGGCAATGAATTTTGCGGTCTCGGATTCGATCTGATCCTCGGCACAGAAGATATGGCCGTCATCTTGCGTAAAGCCGCGCACCCGCATGATCCCGTGCAGCGCGCCCGAGGGTTCATAACGTGCGCAAGACCCGAACTCGGCCATGCGTAGGGGCAGGTCGCGATAGGATTTTAGACCCTGATTGAACACCTGCACGTGGCAGGGGCAGTTCATCGGCTTCAGCGCGTTGATCGCCTTTTCGCGGGCATGCTCTTCGTCCACTTCGACGATGAACATGTTTTCCTGATATTTGTCCCAGTGACCCGAGGCCTCCCACAGTTTGCGGTCGACAACTTGCGGGGTGTTGACTTCGACATAGCCGTCGCGTTCCTGCATCCGGCGCATATAGTCCTGCAGGGTGGTGTAGATTTTCCACCCGTTGGGATGCCAGAAGATCTGGCCGGGGGCCTCTTCCTGCATGTGGAACAGGTTCATTTCGCGGCCCAGCTTGCGGTGGTCGCGTTTGGCAGCCTCTTCCAGCATATGCAGGTGGGCTTTCAGCTTTTCCTTGCCGGTGAAGGCCACACCGTAGATGCGTTGCAGCATCTGGCGCGAGCTGTCGCCGCGCCAGTAGGCACCCGCGATGGACATCAGTTTGAACGCGTCGCCGGGCAGTTGGCCGGTGTGCTGCAGGTGCGGGCCACGGCAGAGGTCCTGCCAATGGCCGTGCCAGTACATGCGCAGCGGCTCATCGCCCGGAATGGATTCGATCAGCTCGACCTTATAGGGCTCGTTATTGGCTTTGTAGAACTCAATCGCGCGGTCGCGATCCCACACCTCGGTGGTGACGGGGTCGCGCTTGTTGATGATCTCTTTCATCTTTTTCTCGATGAGGCCGAGATCTTCGGGGGTGAAGGGTTCCTCGCGGTCAAAGTCATAGTACCAGCCATTGTCGATCACGGGGCCGATGGTGACTTTGGTCGCGGGCCAGATTTCCTGCACCGCGCGGGCCATGACATGCGCCAGATCGTGGCGGATCAGCTCATTGGCCTGATCTTCATCCTTCATGGTGTGGATGGCGATTTGGGCGTCGGACTCAATAGGCCATTGCAAATCCCAGTGCTTGCCGTCGACCGTGGCCGAGATTGCTTTTTTGGCCAGCGAGGTCGAGATATCGGCAGCGACCTGCGCGGGTGTTACGCCTGCGTCATAGGAACGTGCATTGCCATCGGGGAAGGTGAGAGAGACGGATTTCGAATCCAGGGCCATGTTGGCTCTCCTCGTCGGTTTGGCGCCCACTGAACGCCCGGTTGCGGGTTATTTGCGTCTGGCTGCTTTGGCAGGTGGTGGGGATTGTGTCAAGTGCGGGAGCGAGGGACGCTGCCCCTCGCGCACCCCGGGATATTTTTAGCCAGATGAAGGTCGGATCGGGGAATTGCGGTTGGGGTTGGGAAGTGCATGATGTTGACAAAGCAAAGAGGGTTTTATGGCAGAGGCTGAATTTCTGGAGACCGCGCAGGGGCGGCGATTGGCGTATCACAAAAGTGAGGGGTCGGGGCCCACGGTCGTTTTTCTTGGCGGGCTGAAGTCGGATATGGAAGGCACCAAGGCGGTGCATCTTGAAGCATGGGCAAAGGCACGTGGGCAGGCGTTTTTGCGGTTCGACTATTCGGGGCATGGGGAGAGTTCCGGTACGTTTGAGGAAGGCTGCATTGGCGATTGGCATGAGGATACCGTTGCCGCGGTCAAGGCGCTGACCGAAGGGTCCTTGATTGTGGTCGGGTCGTCCATGGGTGGCTGGCAGGCGTTGTTGTTGGCAAAGGCAATGCCGGAACGAATTGTCGGGATGGTTGCAATCGCTGCCGCGCCGGACTTTACCGAAGATGGCTATTGGGCCTCGTTCAGCGATTCACAGAAGGCGGCTCTGGAGACGGTGGGGCATGTGGAATTGCCCTCGGATTACATGGAGCCTTACATCATTACCAAGCGCATGATCGAAGATGGGCGCACGCGATTGGTTCTGCGCGATCCGTTGGCTTTGCCATTTCCCGTGCGATTTTTGCAGGGCACGGCGGATACAGCGGTGTCAATCGAGACGGCTGTGCGGTTGCTGGACCATGCCAGTGGACCGGATATGCGGTTGCTGTTGGTCAAGGATGCGGATCACAGATTCTCGGACGGGCCTTGCCTGGAGATTATTGAACGCGCCGTGCTTGATGTGCTTGCCCCCGAATGACCCGGTTGGTTCTGCGTTTCATTGTCGTGCTGGCAGCTCTGGGCGGCCTGATCTTCTGGTTGGGGCCGCGCGAAGAGGTTGACCTTCATCCCACGTTTGAGCCGCGCAAATTTGGCGAGGGGGTGCAGGTCTATTTCGAGAGTGTCGAATCCGCCTTCGAAGACATCGTTCCCGGTGTCGAAAAGCGGGTGATCTGGCAAGAGGGATTCAAGGAACAGCGAACACCGGTGTCGATCCTTTATGTTCACGGATTCTCGGCCTCATCCGAGGAAATCCGCCCGGTGCCGGATCTGTTGGCAGAGGCGTTGGGTGCCAATCTGGTCTACACGCGTCTGCAAGGCCATGGTCGCAGCGGTACGGCCATGGCTGAGGCGACGGCCTCGGGTTGGATGTTGGACATGGTCGAAGGTCTGGCTGCGGCACGCGCGGTTGGCGACCGGGTGGTTGTGATCTCGACCTCGACTGGGGGGACGCTGGCTGCGGCTGCCGCGCTGGATGCTGAGATGGTGCAGGGTGTCGGCGCGATGATCTTTGTTTCGCCGAATTTCGGGGTCAATACGCCGGGGGCTTGGATACCCGGCCTGCCCTGGGCACAGCAGTGGTTGCCGCTGTTGATGGGGGAAACCCGCGATGTGTTTGATACCGACCCGGAGCGGAACAAATACTGGTCGCTGAGCTATCCGTGGGAGGCCGTTGTTCCCATGACCCGGCTGGTCGATGTGGTGAACGCGCAGGATTTTGCGCAAGCACAGGTTCCGGCGCTGTTCTGGTTCTCGGATGACGATCAGGTGGTACGACCGGATCGGACTCATGAAGTGGCGCAGGCGTGGGGCGGGCCTGCGACGGTTCATCTGGTTACGATGGGAGCAGATGACGATCCTGCGTCGCATGTTGTGGCCGGGCGGCTGATGTCGCCGGGGCAGACCGAAGTCACCGTGGATGGCATGCTCGCGTGGCTACGCTCGGTGGGGATCGAATAGCGATGCGTAAACCGGCCAGTATGTGGAGCCTTGAGACGCTGGGCCGGGTGCGCTTGTCGCGGCATTTCTTCATGCGGGACTTCCTGAATTCCGAAATCGGGAATTTTCATGGGATACAGAACATCCCCGAAAACCCTGATCTGGCCATCGAAACGGGGCGCGCTTTTTGCCAAACCCTGCTGGACCCTTTGGAAGAGACCTTTGGGCGCGTCGCCGTGCGCTCGGGTTATCGCGCGCCGTCGCTGAACCGGTTCGGTAACGAAAACAAACTGAACTGTGCCCGCAATGATAACCCGATGGAGTGCCATATCTGGGATCGGGGTACGGGCGAGAACCGAATAGCGGGGGCGTCGATCGTGATTCCGTGGTTCGCGGATCAATATGGAACCGGGCGCGATTGGCGCGATATTGCGTGGTGGATGCATGATCATCTGGACTATTCCGAGATCTGGTTCTTTCCCAAGCTCTGCGCGTTCAATCTGGTCTGGAGACCCAATCCGCATCGCCGGATCGATAGCTATATCGCGCCACGCGGATGCCTGTTGCGGGCTGGGGCGGAACCTGATGAACCCCGGGACAAGCGGCAGGCGCGCTATGCGGATTTCCCACCCTTTCGGGGCATCGACTATCCCTGAACTTTCCCTTGCCCGGGTGCTGGAAAACGCTCATCCTGCAGGAAAAGTTGATTGTTGTGGAGGCTCTGTGTGATTGAGCCGTTGGTTTTACTGCCCGGTTTCATGTGCGATGCGCGCCTGTTCGGGGCTCAGATTTTGTACCTGTCTCATTACCGCGCGGTGACGGTTGCGCCCCTGTCGGTCGGCGAACGGATAGAAGAGATCGCCTCAGGCTTGCTGGACCAGTTGCCGCATCGGTTTGCATTGGGCGGCTTCAGCATGGGCGGGGTTGTGGCGCTTGAGATCGCGCGCCGCGCGCCGGACCGGGTCTCTCGGTTGTGCCTGATGGCGACCGATGCGCAGGCCGATACCCCTCAGATCGCGGCGGGACGTGAAGAGTTGATCGTTGGGGCAAAATCCGGGCGGCTTGAGGATGTGATGACTCGCATGATCGGTTCGGACACGTTGGCGCCGGGGCCGGAGCGGGTGCCCGTCCTGAACGAAGTGATGGCCATGGCCATTGATCAAGGGCCGGATATGTTCGAACGGCAAATGCGAGCCATGCAGCGCCGACCGGACCAGCAAGGGGGGTTGCGGCATATCAACGTGCCAACTCTGGTTTTGTGTGGGGCCCATGACCAAATCACTCCAGTGCGCAAACATAGTTTCATGGCTGAGATGATCCCGAATGCCGAACTGCGTGTGATCGAGGAGGCGGGCCATATGGTGCCGCTCGAGGCCCCCGCCGCGGTGACCGAAGCCTTGGAGGCTTGGCTGAACATTCCGGCGCGTTTGGCCTACTTGTAGAGGGCTGCGCGCTCGGGTTTCGTTAGGACGGTCGGTTTGGCCGACGTTTCCCCGGTGTAGGCATCGAAGAAAGGCGTGTTCTTCCAACTGCCAGACAAACGGGACTTCAGCACGCGCGTCACCAGACCAATTGCCGCAGGGCCCAAGCCTTCATGCGCTTGCTTTCCGCCGGGGCGAGGAACAAAGCCGCGTGTACGTACGGGCCCTAGGTCGCTTGGGTCCGGGATGCGGTTCACGATGAACCCGGCGAAAGGAACTTTCGGTGTACGTGAAGTGGTGGCCAGCGGGGCGTTGCAGCAACTGGCGTACCAGCGCAACATCCCTTTGGGGCTGAGCTGCATCAGCGCAAGGTGTTCTGCGCCGTGTTCAAAAACGATCTCCTCGGGCAGCATTTGCAGCACGTCGACTGGGCCAGGGGCAGGGTCGGGTTGTCCAAAATAAAGCTGCGCGGCCCGGCAATCGTGGCAAAAGCATTCCACATGTGTGGACGAAGCGACCCCTGCGGCTGAAATGCGCCCACTCAAAGCACCGCAGGTGCAGGCGAAGGTAGTGTCCTTGGCCGGGCTTTGAACCATGCGCCTCAGGCGACTTTGTTCTTGTTGGCGGCCCGGCGGCGCGGTTTGCGTGTGTTGGCGTTCATGAAGTCGATCACCAGCGGGCGGATATTGTCGCGCCAGCTGCGGCCCGCAAAAATACCGTAGTGCCCCGCGCCGGGTTCCACATGGCTGGCCTTTTTCGCATCGGGCAGACCGGTGCAAAGATCAAGGGCCGCGATACATTGGCCAGGGGCCGAGATATCGTCATTCGCGCCCTCAACTGATTTTACCGCGACATCGGTGATCTTGCCTATATCCACCTTGTGCCCGGCCACCACAAATTCATTCCGCGCAATTTCGCGGTTTTTGAAGATGCGTTCGACGGTAGACAGGTAGAACTCGGCCGTCATGTCCATCACTGCCAGATACTCATCGTAGAAACGGTTGTGCGCGTCATGATCCGAGGCCTCGCCCCGCATGACACGCTGGATCTGGTCGGTGAAGGCCTTGCTGTGGCGCTCTCCGTTCATCGACATGAACGAGGCCAACTGCAACAGGCCGGGATAGACCATGCGGCCGACGCCTTTGTACTTAAAGCCCACACGCTGGATCATGGTTTCTTCCAGCTGGCCCATTGTAACGCGGCGGCCAAAATCGGTGACATCCGTCGGGGTCGCGTCTGGATCGACCGGCCCACCGATCAGTGTCAGAGTGCTGGGTTGTGCCTTGGGTTCCACCTCGGCCAGGTAAGCCGTGGCAGCCAGGGTAAGGGGCGCGGGCTGGCATACGGCAACAACATGTGTTTCCGGGCCAAGTTCTTTCATGAAATCGACAAGGTAGAGTGTATAGTCCTCGACATCGAACTTGCCTTCGGACACAGGGATATCGCGCGCATTATGCCAATCGGTGACATAAACTTCGCAATTGACCAGCAGGCTTTTGACTGTCGATCGCAGCAACGTCGCATAGTGGCCCGACATTGGGGCAACCAGCAGAACCTTGCGCGGCTGTTCTTCGCGACCGTTGACGCGGATGTGGATCAGGTCGCCAAACGCACGCTCGACCACCGGCACGATGTCGACAAGATGGTCCTTGCCATCTTCGCAGGTGAAGGTGCGAATGCCCCAGTCAGGCTTGACAATCATGCGCTGGAATGTGCGTTCCGTGACCTCGCCCCAGGCTGCCATCATGCTGAACGCAGGGTTCGGCACCATCGAAAACAACGGGTAAGAGGCCATCGCACTGGCGGTCGCACCCATCCATTGATTGGTGTTGCGCATGGTTTCCATCAGATCATAGGTCATCATGTAGCGCATCGGGCGAACCTCCTGAGTGACAGCCCTAAACTTCGGACCATTCGTCGCTTTGCGCTGCGGCTGCCGCGACGTTATTCTGCATAGCAGCAAGATTACGGGGGAATTGTTAAAATGACAACAAGTGAAGACCAGGCGCAGGAATTGTCCGCAGAACATCTTGAACGGCTTAAAGAAAATATGAACAAAGTCGAAGAGCTGTCGAAGCGGCTGGTCGAGGTCATGGCCGGGAAGAAGGCGCATTCCCCCGCGTTGGACGGCCCGAATCAAGAGCTTTTCGCAAAAGCAGCAACGGCATATATGGCCGAGGCTTGGCAAAATCCCGCCAAGCTGTTGGAACACCAGATTGCCTATTGGAGCAAGTCTGTCATGAACTTTGCTGAAGCGCAGCAGGCGCTGACAACGGGCGAAGTTGAGGGGGCGGCACCAGTAGCCAAAGACAAACGTTTTGCCAATCCGCTTTGGGAGACTAACCCTTATTTCCGCTTCGTCCGCCAGCAATACCAGACAAATGCCGATGCGATTTCAGAAGCAGTGGCCTCGGTCGATGACATGGATGCCAAAGACAAGCAGCGTCTTCACTTTTTTTCGCAACAGATCATCAACATGATGTCTCCGACAAATTTTCTGGCCACAAACCCCGATGCGCTGGAAAAAGCGGTCGAGACTGAAGGTCAGTCGCTGATCAAAGGGCTGGAGAACCTTGTTTCCGATCTGGAGGCCAATGATGGCGAGATGGTTGTTCGACTGGCGGATGACAGCGCCTTTGAAGTGGGCGGCAATATCGCCACGACACCGGGAGAGGTGGTCTATCGCAACCGGTTGATGGAGCTGATCCAGTACAAACCGGCAACCGAGACAGTGCATGAAACGCCGATTGTCCTGTTCCCGCCCTGGATCAACAAATTCTACATTCTGGACCTCAAAGCCCAGAACAGCCTGATCAAATGGGTAACGGAGCAGGGCTACACCCTATTTGTCGTCAGTTGGGCAAATGCGAACGCATCCCACGCCGAAATCGGCATGGGGGACTATATTGAAGAAGGTTACCTGACCGCGATCGAGCAGGTGAAGGACATTTGCAAGGTCAAGCAAGTCAATGCGGTCGGCTATTGCATCGCGGGCACCACACTAAGCCTGACGCTTTCGCTGTTGAAGCAGCGCGGGGACAAGTCGATCAAGTCGGCCACGTTCTTCACCACTCTGACCGATTTTGGCGAACAGGGAGAGTTCACCCCGTTTCTGCAAAACGACTTCGTCAACGGCATCGAAGACCAGATCGGTAAGGATGGCGTGCTAAAAGCCTGGGTCATCGGGCGAACCATGTCCTTTCTGCGCTCCAACGACCTGATCTACGGCCCCGCAATCCGCAGCTACATGATGGGCGAAACACCTCCGGCGTTTGATTTGCTGTACTGGAACGGAGATGGGGCCAACCTGCCAGGCCGCATGGCGGTCGAGTATTTGCGTGGGCTGTGTCAAAGCAATGATTTTGTCACGGACGGGTTTGAACTGTTGGGGCACAAGCTGCATATCCGGGATGTCGACGTGCCGTTAATGTCAATCACCTGCGAGACTGATCATATCGCGGCCTGGAAAGACTGTTACCGCGGCGTGCAGCAGATGGGGTCACGGTCGAAAACTTTTGTGGTATCGGAATCGGGTCATATCGCAGGCATCGTGAATCCGCCCAGCAAAAAGAAATACGGGCATTACACCAACCCGGACATGCAGCTGGACGCTGACAGCTGGATGAAGGATGCCGATTTCCATGAAGGGTCCTGGTGGCCGCTTTGGGAAGCGTGGTTGAGAAAGCGGTCCGGCAAGCAGATTCCGGCGCGTGAGCCGGGCGATTCGAACCACCCGTCTCTATGTCCCGCGCCCGGTACCTATGTTTTGGCCAAAGCAACTGATTGATTAATAAGGGAATCCGAAGTTTTTTCTGCGTTGCAGCAAAAAAATCTTGCAATGCTGCGATGCAGCAATCATATTGTCCTCAAGCTGATGAAAACCGGGGCGGGCCCGGTTCGGCAAAAAGGATTTGGACAATGGCAAAGACCCCTGACTTCACCGCGACCCTGAAAGACATCATGGGCGCATTCCCCGTTGACACTTCCGCTCTGGAAGGTGCCTTCAAGTCGACCGCAACCCTGAACGAAAAACTGTCGGGTGTTGCTCTGGAAGCTGCAGAGAAATCGGCAGAAATCTCGAACAAATGGACCAAAGACACTCTGGCCAAACTGACCGAGATGTCGAAAGCAAAGGCAGAGCCTGCCGACTACGCAAAAGCCGCAACCGACTTCGCAAGCGCGTCGGCTGAAGTTGCCGCTGAAAACCTGGCTGCTTTCGCTGAAATCGCGAAAAAAGTTCAGAGCGAAACCGTCGAGCTTCTGATGGCTGCCGGTAAAGACGCTGCAGAAGACGCAACTGCTGCTGTCAAGAAAGCCACCAACGAGGTGACTGCTGCTGCCAAGAAAGCAACAGCTGCCAAGTAAGTAAGGCCGCGAGGCGCACCCATTCCTCCCATCTGGTGCAATCGCGTTGGGCAGGTCGAAAGACCTGCCCTTTCTTTTTGTTCTGCACTCGCATAATCTCTGCTGCAACGCATCATCCTTGGGGAGGGTTAACGGTGTCAGAACAAGAAAAACCGTTGCTGATCAAACGCTATGCCAGCCGTCGGCTGTATAACACTGAGACCAGTGACTATGTCACGCTGGAAGATATCGCGGTATTTATTCGCGACGGGCGTGAAGTGCAGATCATTGATCTGAAAACCGGGGACGACCTGACCCGGCAATATCTGCTGCAAATCATTGCGGAACATGAAAGCCGGGGCGAAAACGTGCTGCCGGTGAACGTGCTGAACGATCTGGTCCGCAGTTACATGCTGCCGGGAGGTGGAATGATGCCGCAGTTCTTGCAAAGCTCGTTCGATATGCTGCGCGAAAGCCAGTCCAAGATGATGGAAAACATGAACGCCATGAACCCGATGTCCCAGATGCCCGGGTTCGAGGCGATGCAGGCGCAGCAACAGGCTTTTCTGAAGGCGATGACCGGCGGATTGTCTGGCCAGTGGTCTGGCCCCGACAAGGAAGATGAGGCCAAATCCGAACCGAAAGAAGATCTGGACGACATCAAAAAGCAGCTTGCCGAGCTTCAGCAGAAACTATCCAAACTGAACTGAACCTGCCATGCGCTGGGTGCTGACGGGCGTTGTGCTGTGTTGGGCAACGCTCGTTTATGCGCAAGGTCAGTTTTCTGAGCCGTGGTCGCCGATCTGCACGCTTGGGTCTGCTGTGGATGATGGTTGCGCAGATATCCGTGCCCGCGAAATACTGGATGCGGCTGAACCGCCATGGCGCGCAATCGGACGAGTCAATTTTGCCAGCAGGGCCCAGCGATCTCATTGCACCGGCGTTTTGGTCGCGGATGATCTGGTTCTGACCGCCGCGCATTGCCTTTACAATGCCGCGCGTCAGCGCTGGATCCCGCCATCCAGTATCCGCTTTGCTGCTGGGTATCAGCGAGGGGAGGCCTCCGCGGTCTCGACCGCCAAGCGCTATGTCCTGCCCGAAGGCCAAGGCACTGCATTCAATGACGGACCTGAACTGGATTGGGCGGTGCTTGAACTGGAGAACCCGATTGGCCGGACGTTGGGTTCTTTTCCTCTGACAGAGCAGGATATGTTGACCGGATCGGTCGCGGGTTATGCTGGGGTGCGGCCGCATGTCCTCAGCCGTGCGAACCCATGTCTGGTTGTTCGGCGGACTGATGCGCTGATGACCGCGCGTTGCCCTGTAATGATGGGGGATTCCGGCGCGCCCTTATTGATTGACACGCCATCGGGGCTGGCTGTGGCTGGTGTCTTATCGCGCGTCGCCGCAACCCCCGAAGGGATCGCGGCGCTGTTTGTGTCCAGTCGAGTTGTCTACGTACCCTCGCGCTGACGCTCAGGTGCCGAACGCCATCTCGGGGGCGGTGACCTCGCCGACCGAGGCCAGCAGGATGTCAGCAATCACGTCCAGCTCTTCCCGTGTCAGGCGGACGGGCAGGCGCACATCGCACGCTTTCATCAGCATCTCGCGTGTTTGGGGAAGATCGACCTGCTCGGGCAGAAACTGCCAGTTCCAGAAGGCGCGGGCGTTGTCTTCGCTCAGGCCAAAGACCTGAACCTTGACGCCTCGCGCCTCGGATGCTGCGGCAAAGGCGCGGATATCATCATCGCTCAGGTTCACCAGGTTGAACTGGATCGAGTCTGGTGCACGTTGTTCCGGCGCAAGCGGGGCGGGAACGTCGATATAGGGTGAGGTGTTGAGACGGTCGGCCACATAGTCGTGATTGGCGAGCCCATCCTTGACGCGGCGCGCCAGCTCGGGGATCTGTGGCCGGATCACGGCGGCGCTCAGGTTGCTCATCCGCAGGTTATACAGCGGCAATTGGTTCTGCCAGCGGGCAAAGGCCTGTTCCAATTCGGGCGAGTTGTCGCCGTGCGGGGTTTTGTGTTTCTTCCAGTTATGCTCATACGCGCCTGACATGATCACGGCCTGCGCCACCAGATCGGCGTCGTCGGTGATCAGAATGCCACCTTCGCCCGCGTTGATCATCTTGTAGGACTGGAATGAGAAACAGCCCACCTTGCCAATCGTGCCGATATTGCGCCCATGCCAGGTGGTGCCCAGCGAATGGGCCGCGTCCTCGATCACGGGAATATCGCGCGCATCGCACAGCGCCATGATTGCGTCCATGTCGGAAGTATGCCCGCGCATATGGCTGATGATGACGGCCTGAACGCTGTCCAGCTTGGCCTCGAAATCGGCCATGTCGATGCGATAATTCTCGCCCACTTCGCACAAAACCGGAATGCAATCCGCATGGACGACCGAAGACGGCACGGCCGCAAAGGTAAATCCGGGGATCAACACCCGCGCATCCCGCGGCAGGCTCAACGCCTTGAGCGACAGGAACAAGGCCGCCGAGCAGGACGATACCGCCAGCGCGTATTTCGTGCCCAAAAGGGCCGCGAATTCGCTTTCCAGCAGCGCAACAGGCGCGTCTTGCGGCGCGGTATAGCGGAACAGGTCGCCCGACTGCATCAGGGCGTCGATGGCCTCACGCGCGGCGGCAGGGATGGGTTCGGCGTCATGAACGTTAGGAGGAAGCGTCATATTTGATTTTCCCAAATTCTATCTTTGGAAAAGATAAAGCTAAAAGAATTTCAATCCAAGCCCCTACGTGAACATGCTGCGAAATTTCACCGAACTGTTGTATTTGATGGCAATTGCATCCCGACCGCCGGATTGCGTCTTGTATCCGTAGGGGAATCCGGGTGGCAATGGGACAATCTACATATTGCATTTCACGGTCCGGATTGTTGCCATCATGCTTGCTAGGCTTGCTTTTTCACTGTCCATTCTCGCTCTGCCAGCTCATGCGCAATACGTCCTGTCCGACGGAACCGAAGTCGCGCCGCTTGAGATGTTTCAGGAATGCGACGTCTGCCCCGAGATGATCGTGTTGCCGTTGGGAGAGTTCCTGATGGGTGCGCCACCGGGAGAATCCAAGCGTAACTTCCATTGGGACAAAAAAGGGTTTCGCCTCGCGACACCGGAAGAGCCATATATTGCCCATCACGAAGGGTCAGTTCATCCGGTAATGATCGATATGCCCATCGCAATGGGCCGCAACGAGGTGACACATGACCAGTGGATGGCCTGTGTAAACGACGGAGGTTGCGGGGGATATATCCCGCGTGCGTGCATACCGCGCATTGATGGGCCGTGCATAGACGTTCGTGGTAATTACCCGGTCGTCGATGTGTCATATCTGGACGGGCTTGCATATACAAAATGGCTCAACCAGAAAGTGAGGGCCGAAGTTTATCGCCTGCCAACCGAGGCAGAGTGGGAATACGCGGCCCGCGCTGTGACGCAGACCGCCTTTGCTCAGGGTGAGGAAGTAACTACCGATCAGGTCAACTTCCACGGCAAGCCGACCGAAGAGATGCTGGGTGTGAAGCGCCCTGATCTGGCGCGGCGAGGCCATCCGGTTCCGGTCGACGAACTTGACGCCGCCAATGCTTGGGGATTTCGACATATGTCCGGGAATGTGTCAGAGGCCACGATGTCTTGTTGGAGCAAAAGGCACGAACCGTGGAGTTTATCCAGTATCTATTTTCGAGAAGCCACGACGAGAGACTGCGCCAGAAGGGTAGGTCGAGGTGGGGCCTTCTGGACAGCGATGGATTTTTCGCGTGCGGCAGTTCGAGGCAAGATTCATCTGGACGGAGGCACAATGTCTGCCGGATTTCGGGTGCTACGCGATTTCGGTAGCTTACTGAAACTCAATTAATCGATCCGCAATCACAGCCCCAGCTGGTCCCTTAGCGCAAACCACGTCATCGCCAGCACCAGCAGGGGGCTGCGCAGGGCTGGGCCTCCGGGGAAGGGAAGGGCCGGGACGCGCGCCATGGTGTCGAAGCCCTCGGCCTGTCCCTGAATGGCCAGTGCCATCAACTGCCCCGCATGGGTTGCGGTGCCGACCCCGTGGCCGGAATAGCCCGAGGCGGACAGGATATTGGGCGCAACCCGCGCCAGATACGGCATCCGCCGCATGGTAATCGCCAGTGTACCGCCCCAGGCGTAGTCGATTTTGACGTCGCGAAGATGTGGGAAAATCTCGACCATCGGTTTGCGGACCTTGGCAGCGATGTCTGCAGGAAAGCGGTAGCTATAGCTTTCACCACCGCCGAACAGCAGCCGATTGTCGGCGCTGAGGCGGAAATAGTTCACCACGAATTTCGTATCGGCCACCGCTACGTCTCGGGTCAGAACACGGGCAGCATCTGTGCCCAAAGGTTCGGTCGCAGCGATGAAATTGTTGATCGGCATGACCCGCGCGGCGACCTTGCTGTTCAGGCCTCCCAGATATCCGTTACAGGCCAGAACGACGTGATCGGCCGTGACCTTGCCTTGCGCGGTGTGGACTATGGCGGGTGCGGTTTCCTCGACCCCCGTCACCTCGGTGCCCTCATAAATCCGCACGCCTGCCTTGGCCGCTACCTGCGCCAGACCCAAAGCGTAGTTAAGCGGATGTAGATGCGCGGCACCCATGTCCAGATAGCCTCCGCGATAGGCGGGCGAGGGGCACAGACCGTGGCCCGCGCCTTCGTCCAGCAGTTCCATCTGGTCATAGCCATAGCGGTCGGACAGATGCGCCGCGTGGTCGTGCAATTCCTGCTGTTCTCCAGCGGACAGGCCCAGAACGGCGACGCCCGGTTTCAGATCGCAGTCAATCTGGTACTTGGCAATCAGCGATTTGACCAGCGCCTTCGCGTCCTCTGCCAGATCCCACAGCTTGGCGGCGTCGTCATCGCCAACCAACCGCTCAAGGTCTTCCTGATCCATCCGCTGCGCGCTGCCCAATTGCCCGCCATTGCGGCCTGATGCGCCAAAGCCCACGCGATGCGCCTCAAGCAGCACCACGCTGAACCCGGCCTCGGCCAGATGCAGCGCGGCGGACAGGCCGGTATAGCCGCCGCCGACCACACAGACGTCGGCTTTTTCATCGCCTGCAAGAACAGGAAAGCGGTCAATCGAATTGGCCGTAGCCGCGTACCAGCTGGCCGGGTATTCAGCCTTACGGTCGTTGGAATAAAGCAGGTTCATCGCAGTTCAGACATTCATCAGCAGATGCTCACGCTCCCACGGAGAGATGACCTGCAGGAACTCTTCATACTCGGCGCGTTTGACGATGCCGTAGACGCGGGCAAATTCGGGGCCCAGAACCTCGTGCAGGGCGGTCGCCTCATCAAACAGGTCCAGAGCATTGCCCATGACCTGAGGGATATCGCCTTCGCCTTCGTAAGCGTCGCCATAAAACTGACGGCGTGGGCGTTCCTGTTGGACCAAGCCCAGATAGCCACAGGCCAGTGACAGCGCGATGCCCAGATAGGGGTTGCAGTCCATCCCGGCGATGCGGTTTTCGACCCGGCGCGCCTCGGGCCCCGACAGCGGTACGCGGATGCCGGTGGTGCGGTTGTCGCGCGCCCATTCCAGATTGATCGGCGCGGCGTGATCTTTCACATAGCGGCGATACGAATTCACATAGGGCGCCATCACCGCCAGACCCGAGGGCAGGTGGTTCTGCAAACCGGCGATGAAGTGATAGAATGCGTCCGTTTCACCCCCTTGCGGGCCCGAGAAAATGTTCTGCCCGGTCTCCATGTCGATGATCGAATGGTGGATATGCATGGCCGAGCCCGGCTCATCCACGATCGGTTTCGCCATGAAGGTGGCAAAGCAGTTGTGGCGCAGGGCGGCTTCGCGGATCAGGCGTTTGAAATAAAAGACCTCATCTGCCAGCTTGACCGGATTGCCGTGGCGCAGGTTGATCTCCAGCTGGCCCGCTCCGCCTTCTTGGGTGATGCCGTCAATCTCGAACCCTTGGTGTTCGGCGAAATCGTAGATGTCGTCTATCACCGGGCCGAATTCGTCCACGGCCGTCATCGAGTAAGCCTGCCGCGCGGCCGCCGGACGGCCCGAGCGGCCCATCATCGGCTTGATACTTTGCGCAGGGTCCACATTGGGCGCGACCAGAAAGAACTCCATCTCGGGCGCGACGACCGGTTTCCAGCCCTTGTCGTGATACATCTGGACCACGCGTTTCAGCACGTTGCGCGGGCTGAACGGGATCGGATTGTCGTCACGGTCATAGGCGTCGTGGATCACCTGCAGTGTCCAGTCACCGGTCCAGGGTGCAGCAGAAGCGGTCGTGAAGTCAGGCTTCAGGATCATGTCCCGTTCGATGAACCCGTCCTCGCCTGCGGCCTCACCCCAATCACCGGTGATGGTCTGGTAAAAGATGCTGTCTGGCAGGTGGAAGTAGGATTGCTTGGCAAATTTCGAGGCAGGTACCGCCTTGCCGCGCGCGATGCCGGGCAGGTCCGAGATGATGCATTCGACCTCGTCCAGTCGGTGGCCTTCGAAATAGGTGCGGGCTGCCTGCGGCAGTTGGTCTGTCCAGTCGGCCATCAGGCCCTCTCTTTCTTCAAAAACTCCGCCATGAATTGCCCGATCTTTGGGTTGTCGTCATTGGCAGGCAGGCGGTTTGTGGCCGCTTGCATCAATTCGTCAGGCACAAGGCCCTTGCCGCGTGTCTCAATCAGGCCCTGGATAAAGCTGTCACCATATTCGGGGTGGGCCTGTACGGTCCAGATCGTGTCGCCATAAGCCACCATGGCGTTGCGACAGAAATCGTTGGTACCGGTGACGCGCGCGCCGTCGGGTAGGGCGACGACCTGATCCTGATGCCACGCATTCAAGGTAACTGTCTGGCCATCAAGGTCATAGTCGGTGCGCCCAACGGCCCAGCCGCCCTGAAACTTCTCGACCTTGCCGCCCAGTGCCTGAGCGATAATCTGATGCCCGAAACACACCCCTATCAACGGCTGGCCACGGTCCCGGATGGCCCGGATCAGGTCTTCAAGCGAGGGTATCCAGGGATGGTCCTCGTAGGCGCCATGGCGCGAGCCGGTGATGACCCAGCCCTCAGCCGCATCCGTGCTGGCGGGAAACTCTCCATCAACGACGTTGTAGGTTTCGAACGTGAACCCGTTCCCACCAAGCAAGGCACGGAACATGCCGTCATAGGTGCCGAACTCACCGTGCAGTTCGTCCGGGGGGTGGCCGGTTACAAGGATGCCGATTTTCATGAGTCACCAAATTTGATCAAATTCATTCTAACGAACCCAAAGGGGCCGGGCAAGGGGGGTCAGACGGCCTCGACGTAGCTTAGCCAGTGCTCTTCGGGGGGACGCTCGGCGAAGCGTCGGACTTCCTGCCGTTTGGTCATCGCCAGAAAGCGGATCAAATCAGCAGGGAAGATGCGCGCCACTTTGGGGTCGGATTCGAAGGTAGTGATCGCGGCCTCCCAATCGCCCGCCAGTTGGGGCAGGCCACCGATTTCATAGGCGTTGCCGGTGATCGGGGCGGGCGGCTGAGCTGCGTCCTCGATCCCGTTCATCGCGGCACCCAGAACGGCGGCCAGCATCAGGTAGGGGTTGATGTCGCCACCGGCCACGCGATGTTCAATCCGGCGGGCGGCAGGGGCACCGCCGGGAATGCGCAGGGCAGCGGTGCGGTTCTCGTAAGCCCAACTTGCACCGGTGGGCGCGTGGGCACCGGGCACGAGCCGGGTGTAGGAATTGCCGTGCGGCGCAAAGATCAGCGTGCTACCGGGCATCGCCGCCAGACACCCTGCAACTGCGTGGCGCAGCGTGTCCGTCCCCTCGGGGCCGCCATTGTCAAAGACGTTCCGACCGGCCTGATCCACGACCGAGAAATGCACATGCATCCCGTTGCCCGCATCATCAGCATAGGGTTTGGACATGAACGTTGCGGTAAACCCGTGCTTGCGGGCAAGTCCGCGCGTCAATACCTTGAAAAGCAATGTATCGTCGGCGCAACGCATCGCATCCTGATGGTTCAGGTTAATTTCGAACTGGCCGATGCCGCTTTCGGAAATGGCGGTCTGGGCGGGGATGCCCATCGCGGCGCAGCCATCGTAAAGCTCGGTGAAAAAGGCATCGAACGCGTCCATCTCGGCCATGGACAGAACAGCCTCATCCACCAGCCTGCGCCCGGTAATGGGGTTCATCGGCGGTTGTGGCTGCGCGCCCGAGGAATCGAGCAGAGTGAATTCCAGCTCGGTCGCCGCGATTACCGACCAGCCGCGCTGGGTATAACGGTCCAGCACAGCGCCAAGCGCGTGGCGGGGGTCTCCGGCGAAGGGGGTGCCGTGGTCGTCGTACAGACACATCGGCACCAGTGCGGTGTCCACCTCAAGCCAAGGCATTGGAACCGCGCCGCGATCGGTAGGCAGCAGCACACCATCGGCATCACCGGATTCAAACACCAGCGGACTGCCGTCAATATCTGCGCCCCACAGATCCACATTCAGTGCCGAGAACGGCATCCGTACGGACCCTTTGTCCAGCTTGTCGGAATACGAGGGCGGCACGCGTTTGCCCCGCAACTGACCGTTCAGGTCACAGGCTGCAACGCGAAAACTGTGCAAGGCGCTCAGGTCCATCGGGGGCTCCATCATTGTGGTTCTCCCGAGGTTTAGTCGACACGGCGCGCCTTGTCACGAAATTTGATCAAATTAAGCCCGCGCCGGGTTCAGGCGGCGCGGGGCAGGGGGTCAGGCGAAGCTGACACCGTTTTCAGCCATCGGATGCTCGGCCACCAGAACGCCTGACATCGCGTGGATCGCATTTGCCAGCGCCGGTGCGGACGGGGGCGTTCCGGGTTCGCCCACGCCAGTCGGCGCCTCGGCGGACGGCACGATATGCACGTCGATGGCGGCGATATCACTGATGCGCAGCGGCTCGTAATCCGGGAAGTTGGACTGATCGACCGCCCCGCTTGTCAGCGTGATCTGGTCGCGCATCACATGGCCGATGCCATAGCCTATGCCGCCTTCCATCTGCGCTTTGACCACGTCGGGGTTCACCGCGATGCCGCAATCCACGGCACAGGTGACCTTTTCGATCTTGATGCCGTTTTCCGGATCGCCCGAGATTTCAACGACTTCAGCCGCATAAGACCCAAAGGATTTATGCACCGCTATCCCCTGAGAGCGCCCCGCGGGTACGTTGCCCCAACCCGCCTTTTCGACCGCCAGTTTCAGAACGGCGGCCTTACGTTGTTGATCGGGGTTTGTGCTGTCGGAGAGGTGGGCCAGACGGAATTCAACCGGGTCACGACCTGCGGCTTCGGCCACTAGGTCCATCATGGTTTCCATCGCATAGGCTGTATGGGTATGACCCACCGAGCGCCACCACAAAACCGTTGTCGCCTTGGGTGTGTCGGTCAGGCCAACGGCCATTCCAGGGATGGCATATGGGCTGTCAGCCACACCTTCGACAGAGCTGTGATCGACGCCGTCATGCACCAGAACGGCCTCGAACGCGGTGCCTTTTATCACCGATTGCCCGGCGATCTGATGTTGCCAGCCAACGATATTACCGTCCGTATCCAGACCCACACGGACTTTATGGCCAAAGGCGGGGCGATAGTAACCGCTGCGAATGTCATCCTCCCGCGTCCAGACCAGTTTCACTGGGCGCGAGCGATCGGTGACCACAAAGGCCAGCGCGGCTTCGACCTGATAGTCCGCATCGGGCGTGGCGCGACGGCCAAAGGAACCACCAGCCAGCATGGTCTTGATGTGGATCTTCTCGGGTGGCAGCTGGAATATCTGCTGATAGGCCATATGAGGGCCCGTCGGCATCTGTGCGCCGTCATGCAGGACGATGTCACCCTCAGCAGTTTGTTCGATGGTGCAGTTCAACGGCTCCATCGGTGCGTGGGCCAGCAGTGGGAAGTAGAAGGTCTTTTCGACCACCTTATCCGCGCCGTCGATGGCTGCCGAAACCGCTCCAACATCCGCCTTGTTCACGTTGTAGGTGGGTTCAGCATCCAGCGCGGCCATGATCTCGGACCTGATTTGATCCGAGTCGCGGGTCTCGGCCCCCGACATGTCCCAGTCGACCTCAAGCGCGTCGCGCGCCTGGATCGCGGCCCAAGTGTTTTCGGCATAGACCGCAACACCCGCCTGATTGGGCAGAACAGCGGCGCTGATATAGCCTTTGACCTCTTTCGATGCGCTGTCATCAAAGCCAAGTGCGATGCCGCCCTTGGATTCCGGACGCTTGATCATCGCGACCATCTGGTTCGGCAGATGCACATCCATCGCATACATCGCCTGACCGTTGCCTTTGATGGCCGAGTCCTTGCGACGCACGGCTGCGTTGCCGATCAGGCGGAATTCGGACGGGTCTTTCAGGCGTGGCTCGGCCGGCGCTTCTAGCTGAGCAGCGGCTGCCACGAACTCCGCAATCGGAGCGGACTTGTCACCGGCCTTGACGATGCCTTCTTCGATGGTAATGCCCGACGCATCCACGCCCCAGCTTTGGGCGGCGGCGTTGATCAGCATCTCGCGTGCGGCAGCGCCTGCTTGACGATATTGCAGCCAGGAATTCGCCATCGCGGTAGATCCGCCCGTGCCCTGGAAGGGACCGAACAGAAGGTTGTTATAGACATTCGGGTCCGACGGCGCGAATTCATATTCGATCTGATCCATGGTCAGGCCGATTTCCTCGGCGATCAGCGTCGGCAGGCCGGTGGCCGGGCCCTGACCCTTTTCAAAATGCTTTACGATGGCGGTCACGGTGCCATCCGCGTCAATTTTCACGAAGGGATTGAACTGCGCGGACTCGGACGAAGCCGCCGCCAATACGCCATCGGGGCGGGCACCGACCAGCAGCACGGCACCGGCAGCAGCGGCACCTTTCAGAAATCCACGGCGAGAGGTGTTGATGGTCATAGATCAGGCCTCCAGAATCTCGGATGCGCGCTGGACGCCGGCGCGGATGCGTTGATAGGTGGCACAGCGACAGGCGTTGCCATACATGTACTCGTCGATTTCCTCGACCGAGGGTTTGGGGTTCTCGGACAACAGCCCGACGGCCGACATCACCTGACCGGACTGGCAATAGCCGCACTGAACCACGTCCAGTTCGACCCAGGCCTGCTGGACTGCGGCACCGATCTTGTCGTCGCCGACGGCCTCAATCGTCGTGACCTCAGCATCTTCGACGTCTTCGATGTAGGTCTGGCACGAGCGCACGGGCTCGCCATTCAGATGCACGGTGCACGCACCGCAGGACGCGACGCCGCAGCCGAATTTGGTTCCGGTCAGCTTCAATTCATCCCGGATCACCCACAGAAGGGGCGTGCCGGGTTCGGCATCGACCGTGTGGGTCTGGCCGTTCAGTTTCAAGGTCAGTGACATGAGGGGGATACTCCATGTTGGGCTGGTTACCTGAATCGGTAAACTTGCGGGTTTACAATAAGTGACGCTCCCATCAGTGTAAACCCATGCGTTTACCTAGTGTTTGACCTTGCTCTGTCAATGGGCTTATAGCTTGCAGATATGAACGACATCAGCGCGCCGAATGCGGCCAAACACGCTCAGATCATCGAAGCTGCCGTCGCCGAGTTCCAGGAAAAGGGGTTCGCGGCGGCCAGTATGGACCGTGTGTCTGCTCGCGCCGAAGTGTCCAAGCGCACATTGTACAAGTATTTCGAAAGCAAAGAAAATTTGTTCCGGTCCATCGTGGTGGAGCTGTCGAACCGGTTCGCCGGTGTGCTGGATATCCGCTATGAAAAGGGCCGCGATATCCGCGAGCAACTGACTGAACTGGCTTGGGCCGAAGGGCGTATTCTGATGCTGCCCGAGGTGATGGCAATGTCGCGTATGGTGATCAGCGAAGTTTTGCGCAGCCCCGAACTTGCGGCGGCAGCGCAGGGCAAACTGGACAAGACCTCGGTGTTCATTCGGATGTTGCGGGACGCGGCAGAGGACGGCCAGTTGCAAATCGACGACCCCGACGCCGCAGGTCAGGAGTTCATCGGATTGATCAAGGCGCGGGCGTTCTGGCCGATGGTGTTCACCGGCAGTGTCCTGAGCGAGGCCGAAATGACCGACACGATCAACAGCAGCGTTGAGATGATCCTGAGCCGCTATGGCCAGTGATCCACAGCGCGGTTGCGGCGTGGCAATCCTGCGCGGGTGTTTCTACCTCTGCTTGCAGGTTTGCCGATGACGCGTGATGACGCATCTTTAACACTTGCGTGAGATTTTCGCGCAAAATCAAAGTAAGCTTTGCTTCTTTTCCGTTCTGAACGGAATACTGTGTCAAACGTTACTTTTTCGGAGCGTTCATGCGACTTAGCGTCGGCATCGCTGTCTCAATCCTGGTTGCCTTCTCGATCGGCGTCTCGACGTTTGTGGTCCATTCCTTGTGGTGGACGACGGCGCGCGATAACAGCCGCATGCTGGCTGCAGAAATCAACACGCAGATCGCCAATACCGTGCGTACCGAGGTGGGCGCGACGCTGGGCTCGGCCGAGGCCGCCTGGGCCGCGGTACGTACGATCTTTGTGCAAAACGTTATTGAGACCCGTCAGGCCGATAAGCGCGAATTCGTGTTTCTGTCGCAATTGCAGGCACAGCCCAACATCTCGTGGATTTTCTTTGGCTGGCCGGACGGCAATTTCTTTGCCTCGCATCGTCTGGGTGATGGTGGGCTTGAGATGGTCGAAATTGACGACCAAATCCACGACCGCATGTTGCGTAAGGACCAGTATATTTTCATCCCCGGCGACATTCAGTTTGAGGCGCGCACCTTTTCGGAGACCACTTATGACCCCCGTGACCACGCGTGGTTTGGGAATTTCATGGGGCTGAACTCTCAGGGGTGGATCGAAGCACGTGATTTGCCGGGCAGCAACAAAACCGTTTACGCGTTTGCTGGACCTGTCGATGTTAACCGCAGACGCGAAGGTGTCTTGGCCGTCGCGATCGAAACGGACCGGCTTTCGCGCTTTCTGGCCACTTTGAACCCCGGTGAGTTCGGGGCGGCCTTTATTCTGGACGCGGATGGCAAGGTCATCGCTGTTCCTGATCAAGAAGCGGATGAGGTGACGCCTGCGCGGATGGGCGAAGGCGAACTTTACGAAGTTGCCATGATCTCGGGCGAACAGCTTTTAGGCGGCTCCAAGGCCAAAGCGGCGGGCAGCCAGAACCAGAGGGTGGTGATCGACGGGGTTCCCTACGCGGTCGCACTGACCCCGCTGGGGTTTTATGGCTGGCGGGTGGCCACGGTGATCCCGGAATCTGCGTTCTTGTCGGGGATCGACAAGACGCTGATCAACCTGCTGTATATTCTTATCGTCGTGGTGACTTTGGCCATCGGGTCGACGATCTGGCTGGCGCGCAGCATTGTGGCCAAACCGCTGGCGCGCATCGCCGAAGACCTAAACAAAATCGAACGATTTGACGTCGAAGAAATCTCGCGCAGGCCCTCGAAGCTGTCCGAACTGGCCAATCTGTCTGCTGCAACTGCGAGCATGGCGGCCGGTTTGTCGGCTTTTCGCAAATATGTCCCGACCGATCTGGTGCGCATGCTGGTTGCCGAGGGCATCAAATCGCAACCGGGTGGGGACATCAAACGGATATCGGTCCTGTTTTGCGATGTGACCGGGTTCACTGGGCTGTCCGAAAAGCTGGGTCCGCGCATCGTACAATTGATGGAGCCGTTTTTCAGCGCGGCATCTACCGCGATTACTCGCCATGACGGCACCATCGACAAGTTCATGGGGGATGCGGTAATGGCGTTCTGGGGCGCTCCGCGTACCGATGCCGATCACGCCGAAAATGCTTGCCGCGCCGCGTTGGACCTGATCGCCGCTGTCGATGAGGCCGGTATCGTGGACGACGCTGGGCACCCCCTGCGTGTGCGCATCGGTTTGAACAGCGGTGAAGCTCTGGTGGGCAATATCGGTTCGGAACAGCGGCTCAACTATACGGCCATCGGTGATGTGGTGAATGTGGCCAGCCGGTTGGAAGGGGCGAACCGGTCTTTTGGCACTTTGATCCTGATCGGCCCGGAAACGCGGCGCGAGGCGGGCGATGCGATTGTCGTGCGGGAACTGGACACACTGACCCTCTTTGGGCGGGATCAGGAGCTGGTGGTTTATGAGCTGATCGGCATGAGAGATGGGTTCGACGCCCCTGACGACTGGATTTTGGCCTACGAACAAGGGCTGGCACATTACCGGGCCAAACGGTTCGAGCAGGCGATTGCAGCGTTTGAGGCGGCAGATCAACTGCGTGGCGGCGACCCCGCGTCGGTTGTCATGAAAACCCGCGCGCATGAGTTGCTGAGCGCCCCTTTGCCCAAGGGGTGGCGCGCTGTGACCCATACGGAAAAGTACTGACGCGCTTTTCGCCTGTTGACCGGCCTTGATCGAATGCGGCCGCGTTTCGTCGCCTGCTGCTGTTCGTTTCGAGCGTATGTGATAAAGGGTGCCGCACTCGAATCGGCAATTCGGCACCAAATGCTTTGTAAAGGTGCCTTTCTTGAGCGTGTAAGGCGAACCTGGTGACGAACGAAATACGAAATGCAGCGCGCCTGAGCGTGGCCCCCATGATGGATTGGACAGACCGCCATTGCCGGTATCTGCACCGTCTGCTGAGCGCCGAGACCCTGCTTTACACCGAGATGGTCACGGCCCCCGCTCTGGTACGCGGCGGGGCGCTGCATCTGTTGGACTATAGCCCGCAGGAACATCCCGTAGCGCTGCAACTGGGTGGGTCGGACCCCGCCGAACTGGCGAAAGCCGCGCGTCTGGGAGGCGAGGTCGGGTACGATGAGATCAATCTGAACTGCGGCTGCCCGTCGGACCGCGTGCAATCGGGCACATTCGGCGCGGTGCTGATGAAAGACCCGGCCCGCGTGGCCGAATGCGTGGCCGCGATGCGCGATGCGGTCGATGTCGAGGTCACGGTCAAATGCCGGATCGGCGTTGATGATCAAGACCCGGAGCAGGTTCTGCCCGCCTTTCTTCAGGCCATACGCGCGGCAGGGTGCGAACGCGTCACCATTCATGCGCGCAAGGCGTGGCTGCAGGGGCTCAGCCCCAAGGAAAACCGCGATATCCCGCCGCTCGATTATGATTTGGTGCACCGGATGAAGACGCAGTTCAGCGATATGCATGTGTCGATCAATGGCGGCATCATCTCGCTGAAACAGGCGCAAGAGCATCTGGATCAAGGGCTGGATGGTGTCATGATCGGCCGAGCTGCCTATCACCAGCCCGCCGATATTCTGGCAGAGGCGGACCCGCTGATCTACGGAGTCGGGCAGGCCGCCGATCCGATCGATGTGGTCAAAAAAATCGTGCCATATGTCGAGCAGCACCTTGCCGCGGGGGGGCGTTTGCATCAGATCACCCGCCATATGCTGGGTCTGTTCGCTGGGCGTCCCGGCGCGCGTGCCTGGCGACGGGCCTTGTCCGAAGGGGCCGTGCAGGACGGGGCAGGGCCTGAGGTCATGTTGCAGGCGCTCGACCGCGTTGCGCCTTTGACTGACGCGTGAGAATTCAAAACGCGGCCTTTGGGTCGGGATGGGGGAAAGATGCCAGAGACGATGTTGCTGGTTCAGATGCTGGCACTTTTGCTTGTGATCGGAGCGTTCGCGGGCGTGTTGGCCGGATTGCTGGGTGTTGGCGGTGGGATCGTTCTGGTTCCGGCCTTTTTCTATGCGTTTCAAACGCTTGGTTATGGCGGTCCGCAACTGATGCAGCTGTGTCTTGCAACTTCGCTGGCCACAATCATTGTCACGTCAATCCGCTCGGTTCTGGCCCATAACAAGAAAGGTGCGGTGGATTGGTCGATCCTGCAAGGCTGGGGGCCGGGCATCGCGCTGGGCGCAATCCTCGGCGTGATGGTGGCGTCGGCCCTGCGAACCGAGGCATTGCAGGCGCTGTTCGGCGTACTTGGGATGGTAATAGGGGCCTATATGGGGTTGGGCAAGTCGGAATGGCGGCTAGGTGACGCGATGCCCAAGGGCGTGCGGCGTGCGGTCCTATCTCCGGGCGTTGGGTTCCTGTCGGTCCTGATGGGCATCGGAGGGGGCAGTTTCGGCGTGCCGCTTATGAGCCTGTTCAACACGCCAATTCACCGTGCCGTCGCGACGGCTGCCGGGTTTGGTGTAATCATCGCCGTGCCGTCGGTCATCGGCTTTCTGTTTCTGGGCATCGCGCCCGAACACCGCCCGCCGCTGACCATCGGCGCGGTCAATCTGGTTGCTTTCGCCATCGTGGTCGCAATGACCATGATTACGGCGCCTTGGGGCGTAAAACTGGCCCATGCGATGGACCCGAAGCCACTCAAAAGGGTCTTTGCGGTCTTTCTGACATTGGTCGCGCTGAACATGCTGCGCAAGGCGGTGGGGCTGTGATGGATTTCCACGAGAGGGGCTGGGTGAAGTTTCCCTATGATCCGGTTTTGGCTGATTGGGTGCGGCACGCTTTGCCACAGGCACGCGCCTCGGTGGCGGATCCGGCCCATGCACAATGGGTGGATTGCGAGGGCACTTGGTTCATCGGCGTAGATGCACTGGACAATGATGCGCAGGGACGGGTCGGGCAGTCGGATGTCCTGTCCGGGCAGGCCATGGGGTTTATTGTCGAACAGTACGGAACACTGCCCTTGCACAAAGGTCAGGTCTCGATCATCTATCCCGGCTACCCCAAACCGCGCCGGGGCGAGAATGAGGCGGCAGCGCGGTATCGACGCAATCGGGATGCGGCGCATGTGGATGGTCTGCGCCCGACGGGACCGGACCGCCGCCGCCGCGTGGATGAGCCGCACGCGTGGATATTGGGAATACCGCTGACCGATGCCAGTGCTGATGCCTCACCCATGGTTCTGTGGGAGGGCAGCCACAAAATCCTGCGCACCGCTTTTGCAGAAGCGCTGAAGGATCACCCTCGCGACAGGCTGCACGAGGTGGATATCACCGACATCTACCAAACCTCCCGACGCGAGGTGTTCGACACCTGCCCGCGTATCGAACTGACCGCCAAACCTGGCGAGGCGTATTTGCTGCATCGCCATTGCCTGCACGGGGTCGCGCCGTGGCCGGATGGTGCAAATGCTGGGCCGGACGGTCGGATGATTGCCTATTTCCGCCCCGAATGCGCAGGGGGTGTGGCCGAGTGGATCGAATCTCCGTAACCTGCCGCCATTGTTTTGGTTTGGAGGTTTAGGGGTATGATTACGGTTCACACGAGTTCGGACGGCGCGCAGATTGAGGTCGAGCTGTCCGGCGAAGTCACCAGCACCGATTACAGCGAAACGCTTGTTCCAGCGATCGAATCGGCGCTGGCAGAGCTTGAGACCGTGCGCCTGATGGCTGTCGTTCAGCCCGAGTTCAAGGGCTATGACCTGGGGGCGGCGTGGTCGGATACCAAGCTGGGTCTCAGCCATTGGCGCGGCTTTGATCGGATCGCCGTGGTGGCTGATCAGGGGTGGGTGCAGACCAGCACTCGTCTGGCCGCGCCGATCATGCCCTGTCCAATGCAGGTTTTCGAACTGGCCGATATCGAAGAGGCGCGGCGGTGGTTGCGCGAATCCTTGGGCTCGATCCATGTGACCGATTTGGGCGGACCCTGTGTTCAGATCAGCCTGTTGGGCAAGCTGGACCCCGACGAATACCAAAAGGCCGGGGCGCATCTGGACGATCTGCTGCGCGACAAGACCGGGTTTCGTCTGCTGATCGACCTCAGCGCGTTTGACGGCTGGCAGGGCCTTACGGCTTTGGCTTCGCATTTCCGACTGGCAAGCGGCCATATCGGACAGCTGGATCGCGCGGCTATCGTGGGCGACAAGGCGTGGCAACATCTGGCGCAACGCGTCGCAAGCCATGTGCTGGGTGCGCGTACCCAGTTTTTTCCGGCAGAAGAGATAGATAACGCAAAGACCTGGCTTGCCGCTGGCTAGTGTCAGGATCGGCGGATTGACGCCAAGTCAGCCCATTTGGCGACATGTTGTTCTTGATTGACCAGTCAGATTAAATCTAGTGTCCCAATGTTTGCCCCGTCGACCACGCGGGGCAACAAAAATGCCGAAACGCGCCGTTGTGGGTTGCCACTCACTCACAAAATGTCTTCGAACTTGACCCCCTCGGAGTTCAGACCAACCTGCAACGGCGCTGGCGCGGCACAGGGGTCGGGAACCGGGGAGGTAGGGTCAGGATTTGTTCAGACGCGCCGACCGTCCGCCCCGCCGTTTTGCAAGCTGCGGCTTGCGGTCGGGCAGGGACTCCATGATCTCGGCACGTTCGGAACTGTCCATCTTGGACCAGCGCGAGATCTCGTCGATGGTGCGATAGCAGCCGGTGCAGATCCGCTCTGTCGGGTGCACGACGCAAATCTGGACACAAGGGCTTTCGACCTCATTCCGTTTCCAGACCATGTTTGTCATAGGCGTCATCCGTCCTTACAGAAAGCGCAGCCTGTCCAGCGCTCCTTGCAAGATATAACCGGCGGCGACGTGATCAATAACCTGTCCGCGACGTTTTCGTGTCGTATCCGCCTCAAGCAGTGCTTTTTCTGCCGCAACAGTGCTGAGGCGTTCGTCCCAGAACCCGATGGGGACATCGGTCAGACGCATCATATTGCGGGCAAAAGCGCGGGTCGACTGGCACCGGGGGCCTTCGGATCCGTCCATGTTTTTTGGCAGGCCCAGAATAACTCCGCCAATTTCACGTTCTGCAATCAGCTCTAGCAGGCGTGCGGAATCGAGCGTGAATTTCTTGCGTCGAACAGTCTCCAGAGGGCTGGCCACGCCGCGCATCCGGTCCGAGACCGCGACCCCAATGGTCTTTTCCCCCAGATCCAGCCCCATCAGCGCCGTCATTGGTGCAAGAGCCGATGCGAAATCTTCAAACGCGTCGTGGATCATTGCGCGATCCCGGCCTGAAACGCGGCTGCGTCAAGCAGTTCCAGCGCCTCGGTATCGCCTGCAAAGATGTCCACGGCTTCTTTCATGATATCAATCGCGCGCTGGCCTTCACCCAGAACCCCCAAAGCGGCAATAAGCTGCGCCCAATCCTCGACCGGACCGCCTTCGGTGGCCAGACGATCTGACAGCTGGTTGACCATGCCTTGGATCATTTCTTGCCGTTCCTCTGGCGTCAAAGCCGCGGCGGCGTCGATGTCTTCACGGCTAGGGCCGGACGGTGCCGCGATATTTGGCGGGTTAAACACGCCTGCCCGGAAAGCCAGATCGTCAAGCTGGGCGTAGATGGCCTCGACCCAAGGCGCGCCGGGTGGGGCGACGCGCAGGGCGTCGATCCAGATGCGATAGCCGATGTCAGGACGTCCGACCTGAACCATCATTTGCCCCAGATAGTAGTTTGCAGGGCCATGACGCGGATCACGCTGCAATGCCTGCTTCAACGCCTCTTCCGCCTCAGGCGAGACATAGCCATTGGCCGACAGGATCATCATCTCGGCCAGATGCGAATAGGCATCCGCCGGAGCGGCGTCACCGGAAAGTTCGATCACCCGCTGCTGCGCGACGTAGGCAGCCCGGAAATTCCCTGCGTTTGCCTCATGTTGCGCCAGCAGGATATGGCCTTGCAGGTCGTCGGGGCGTGCCGAGACTGTTTCACGCAATTGCTCCAGTAGGGCAGCGTAGCTTTCGTCCAGTTGCGGCTGTGGAGCGGCGGGTAGGTCGGCCTCGACCTGAGCCTGGCTGGGGCGGTCGGCCCGTAAGGCTTCGGCCATCTCCTTGCGCAGCTCCAGTGGCTGATCCGGTAGTCCGGCCGCGCCCATCTGACGATACATCCAGAATCCGCCGCCTACTAAAACGGCAGCAACGACCGAGATTGCGACGACATTGGCCCAGAGCGGCGGTCCATCCTGATCCGTTTGCGCCTGCATCTGCGCGTCAGCGGCCAGAATGCGGCGCGAGATTTCGGTTCGCACACGTTCTGCGTCCGCTTCGCTGACGACGCCCCGCGCCAGATCGCGATCAACACCTGCCAGTTGCTCGCGATACACACGCAGGTCGTAGGCTGCGGCGGGTTCACGGTTTTTACGCCCCCTGAACATCGCATAGCCAAGGAACGCGGCAATCAGCAGCGCGGTGAGGATCAAGAGGGCCCAGAAAGTCATGACAGCTCCAGTATAGCTGCCCTGACTTAGACCTGCAGGCGCGTAGAAAAAAGGGACAAATGGCCGCGAGACGATTACAACACGCAATATTGGGCGCTATGTCGCAATAGTGCGATATTACGGCGTTGAACGGCAGGGGTATAGTGTCGTTACGCGGCATACCTTCGCACAATCACCGAACCGGATGGATTCGCTTATGAAACACTATTCAGCCTTTGCTGTGGCGCGTGAAGCGCTGCGCTATCACACTGGGTGGGAACGCGCTTGGCGTTCGCCCGAGCCTAAGAGGAAATACGACGTGATCATCGTCGGTGCCGGTGGTCATGGTTTGGCTACGGCGTATTACTTAGGTAAAAACTACGGCATTCAGAATGTCGCCGTGATCGAAAAAGGCTGGCTGGGTGGCGGCAATACCGGCCGGAACACGACCATCATCCGGTCGAACTATTTGCAGGATCCGTCGGCGGCGTTGTACGAAAAGGCACGCAGCCTCTACGAGGATCTGAGCCAGGATCTGAACTACAATATCATGTTCAGCCCGCGCGGCGTAATCATGTTGGCGCAGACACAGCACGAGATCCGCGGTTATCAACGCACGGCCCATGCCAACGCGTTGCAAGGAGTGAAGACCGAGTGGATCACGCCCGAGCGCGTCAAAGAGCTGGTGCCGATCATCAATCTGGACGGGCCGCGCTATCCGGTTTTGGGCGGTCTTTGGCAGGAACGCGGTGGTACCGCGCGTCACGATGCGGTGGCCTGGGGTTACGCCCGTGCCTGTTCGGCCATGGGAATGGACATCATCCAGCAATGCGAAGTCACCGGCGTGCGTCAGGAAAATGGCCGCGTTGTGGGCGTCGACACCACCAAAGGCGCGATCGACTGTGACAAGCTGGGCATTGTGGTCGCGGGCCATTCCGGTCAGCTGGCCGAGATGGCGGGCTTCCGTTTGCCGCTTGAGGCCGTGGCGCTGCAGGCGCTGGTGTCCGAGCCGATCAAACCCTGCATGGACGTGGTTGTGATGGCCAACACTGTGCACGGCTACATGTCGCAATCCGATAAGGGTGAGATGGTCATCGGTGGCGGCACTGACGCTTACAACAACTTCACCCAGCGCGGTTCGTTCCATCATATCGAGGAAACGGTGCGGGCGCTGGTCGAGACCTTCCCGATGATCTCGCGCCTGAAGATGTTGCGCCAGTGGGGCGGTATTGTGGACATGACCGGCGACCGCTCACCCATCCTGTCGAAAACGCCTCTGGGTGGATGCTTTATCAACGCTGGTTGGGGCACGGGCGGCTTCAAGGCCATTCCGGGCTCAGGCTGGGGTATGGCGCAGCTGATGGCTACGGGTCATTCGCCGCTGACCGAAGCCTTCACGATGGACCGTTTTAAAGAGGGCCGCTTCATCGACGAAAGCGTCGCCGCCGGGGTGGCGCACTGATGAGATTTTTCGTCGAAAAATCTTACGTGCCCGACACGCTGATTTCGCAGAACACTGCCGTGTACCTGCTGCTGAAAGGATGACCAGATGCTGATCCTGAATTGCCCATATTGCGGCGTCGATGCCGAAGAAACCGAACTGGCCGCTGGCGGCGAGGCGCATCTCAAGCGCTATGGCCCCGGCTCGTCGGATGATGAGTTCCACGACTACCTGTTCATGCGTGAAAACCCCAAAGGCGTTCACTTTGAACGCTGGCGCCACGCCAATGGTTGCGGCAAGTGGTTCCACGCGGCGCGTGCGACCGACACGCTCGAAGTCTTCGGTACCTATTCCGCTCAGACCACCGAGCCACCGCAAGAAATCCGCGAGGCGATCACCGCCAAGCGCCCCGGCTGGACCTGGAGAGAGTTCGAATGATCCAACCAGCCACCCGTAATTCCGCCTGCGAAAGGTCCGCAACATGAGCACCCGTCTCGCAAATCAAGGCCGGCTGATCGACCGGTCGAAACAGGTTACATTCAGTTTCAACGGCACCTCGATGCAGGGCTATGTGGGCGACACGCTGGCCTCGGCCCTGCTGGCCAATGATCAAATGATGATGGGCCGATCGTTCAAATATCACCGTCCGCGCGGCGTTGTCGCCAGCGGCGCGGAAGAGCCGAACGCTCTGGTCGGTCTGGGGCAGGGCAACCGGTTCGAGCCGAACCAGCGCGCAACCACGACCGAGCTGTTCAATGGCTTGACCTCGATCTCGCAGAACCACTGGCCGAACCTCGAGTTTGACATCGGGTCGATCAACACCCACCTGTCGCGCTTCTTGCCGGCGGGCTTCTACTACAAGATGTTCATTCATCCCAAGCCGTTCTGGAAACACGTCTACGAGCCGTTCATCCGTCAGTCCGCGGGTCTTGGCAAAGCGCCTGACAAGGACAACCGCGATGCGGACACGTACGAGCACTTCTACCACTTCACCGATGTTCTGGTAATCGGCGGCGGTGTAGCGGGTCTTCAGGCTGCGAAAGTGGCAGCCGCGTCCGGTGCCAAAGTCATGCTGATCGAGCAGACTGCCCATTGGGGTGGCCGGGCTCCGGTTGACGGTGGTACGATCAATGATGAGCCTGTGGATAAGTTCGTGGAACAATTGGTTTCCGAACTCGAAGCAATGGACAACGTCACGATGCGCAATCGTTGCATGGGGGCCGGGGTTTATGACCACGGTTACGTGCTGGGATATGAGCGTTTGACCGACCACAAGCCGGGCACTCAGGGCCCACGTCACCGGCTGTGGCGCATCCGCGCCAAACAGGTTGTAAATGCCACCGGCGCGATCGAGCGTCCGCTGTCCTTTGCGGGCAACGATGTGCCGGGCGTGATGCTGGCCTCGGCCATGCGCGACTATGTGGTGAACTGGGGCGTGACCCCCGGCGACCGCGTAATCGTTGCGACCAACAATGATGACGCCTATCGCACTGCGATCATCCTGAAACAGGCCGGTGTCGAGGTTCTGCGTATCGTGGATGCGCGCACGACAGCCGGACCGCTGGCCGATGAGGCGCGCCAGCTTGGCATTCAGGTCGATCCGGGCAAAGCCATTGCCAAGGTCAAGGGCGGCAAACGCGTCAAAAAGGTCGAACTGTGCAATCAGGAAGGCATCGGCGGTGCACGCGAAGAGGTCGAGTGCGACGCGGTCGCCATGTCGGGCGGCTGGTCTCCGGTCGTGCATATGTGGTCGCATTGCGGCGGCAAACTGATCTGGGATGAGGCGCAGGCGCATTTCCGGCCTGACCCGTCGCGGCCTCCTCTGGGCGCTGATGGTGAAGGGTTCGTTCTGGCCGCGGGCTCGTCGAATGGTCCGCTGGCGCTGGGCGATGTTCTGACCGACGCGGATGCAGCGGGCAAGGCAGCAGCCAAGGCGGCTGGTTTCACAGCGAAACGCACCAAGGCTCCGGTCGGTGAGACCACGGCTGAGGCTCCGATGGCGGCGGTTTGGTTGATGCCCGCCAATGCCGAGATCGGTTTGCGGATGAAATCTTGGCTGGATTTCCAGAACGACGTCAAAGTCTCCGACGTACAATTGGCCGCGCGCGAGGGTTACGAAAGCGTGGAGCACACCAAGCGCTACACGACGCTGGGCATGGCGACCGACCAAGGTAAGTTAAGCAACATCAACGGCTTGGCGATCCTTGCTGATGCGCTGGATTCCGAAATCCCGAAGGTCGGCACCACCACCTTCCGCCCGCCCTATACGCCCATCTCGCTGGCGTCGATTGGCGGTGAGGCACGCGGTGAGGTGTTCCAGCCGATCCGTCAAACCCCGATGCATGATTGGCACGACAAGAACGGCGCTGATTGGGAGCCGGTCGGCCATTGGCGCCGGACCTATGCCTATGTCCGTCCCGGTGAATCTGTGCATGACGCTGTCAATCGCGAGGTGAAGAACACCCGCGAAAACCTCGGCCTGCTGGATGCCTCGACGTTGGGTAAGCTGATCGTCAAGGGCCCCGATGCGGGCAAGTTCCTGGACATGCTGTATACCAACATGATGTCCACGCTGAAGGTCGGCAAATGCCGCTATGGCCTGATGTGCTCGGAAAACGGCTTCCTGATCGACGACGGCGTTGTTGCCCGCATCGATGAGGACACGTGGCTGTGCCACACCACCACCGGCGGTGCCGAGCGTATCCATGGTCACATGGAAGAGTGGCTGCAGACCGAGTGGTGGGACTGGAAAGTCTACGTCGCCAACGTGACCGAGCAATACGCACAGGTCGCCGTGGTCGGCCCCAACGCTCGTAAGGTGCTGGACAAGCTGAACGCACAGGCGGGCGGCGGCATGGATCTGTCGAAAGAGGCGCTGCCATTCATGGAATGGCGCGATGGCAAGATCGGCGCGTTCGACGCGCGGGCCTATCGCATCTCGTTCTCGGGCGAGCTGTCCTATGAGATCGCGGTTCCCGCATCTCAGGGTCAGGCCTTCTGGGACGCTCTGATGGACGCGGGCAAAGAATTCGGCGTGATGCCTTACGGCACCGAATGTCTGCACATCCTGCGGGCCGAGAAGGGCTTTATCATGATCGGCGACGAGACAGACGGCACCGTGATCCCGCAAGATCTGGGGCTACACTGGGCGCTGTCGAAAAAGAAAGAGGACTATCTGGGCAAACGCGCTCATACACGCAGCCACATGGCCGATCCGGACCGTTGGAAACTGGTCGGGCTTGAGACTGTGGATGGTTCTGTCCTTCCCGATGGTGCCTATGCGGTGGGCGAAGGCGTCAATGCCAACGGTCAGCGCAACATGATCGGGCGCGTGACCTCGACCTATTATTCGGCCAATCTGGGCAAAGGCATCGCCATGGGCCTGATCAAGCACGGCCCTGACCGGATGGGCGAGATTGTCGAGTTCCCGGGCACCGACGGAAAAATCTACAAAGCGAAGATCGTGGACCCGATCTTCTTCGACAAGGACGGGGAGAAGCAGAATGTCTGAACCCATCAGCGCACTGAACCACGCCAGCTTTGAGGGCATCGCCAAAGTCGAAGAATGCGGCCTGCAAGGCATGATCACGCTGCGCGGCGATCTGTCCGATAAGGCGCTGGCGAAGGCCGTCAAAGACGCAACCGGGCAAAAAATGCCCGGTCAGCGCGAAGTTTTCGTCGAAGGCGAGTCCGGCGTGTGCTGGATGTCCTCGGACGAATTGCTAGTGCTGGTGCCCTATGCCGAAGTCGACGCCAAGCTGGCGGCCATGACCAAGACACTAAGCGGCACCCATTCGTTGGCTGTAAACGTGTCGGACGCGCGGGCTGTGTTCCGCGTCTCGGGCGCCAGTTCCCGCGAGGTTCTGGGCAAAATCGCCCCGGTTGAGCTGTCGGCCGAGGCCTTCCAACCCGGTCAAATCCGCCGCTCGCGCCTTGCACAGATCGCCGGAGCGTTCTGGATGGACGACACCGAGACTTTCCGCGTTGTCTGTTTCCGTTCGGCTGCGGATTACGCGTTCAACTTGCTTAAAGTGGCCGCGCAACCGGGCAGCGAGGTTGGGATCTACTGAATCTGAACCTTTATCGTTTTGAAGTAGGGCCGCCATGTCTTGTACTGGTGGCCTTTCTTTTTGAGCGCCCAATTAGTCGGTAAAGCCTACTTTGCAGCACAATTTATTGTCGTGCCGTGCTACGTTCTTTTCCCCCATTGCGGGTGCCTGACCTATGCGGTAGCAATAGACGAAATATTAATAGTGACGTCGGTAATGAGAATTTCAAAATTACTTGTGTATGGCTTCATTGCCGGTCTGAGCCTGCCAAACTTTGCCGCTTCCGAGACATATGCAGAATCGTTTGAATGTGTCTTCGGTAAAGGCCTGGTAAACCGTCCAACACCAACGCGAGTCGTTTTTTCAGTTGATGAAAGTCAACGTTCCATTGTGCTTCACGAAGTTGAAATGCAGGGAATCAATACTCCGAAAACCTGGGCTTTGATCAACAGAACCAGCTATCGTCTACTTTCATTCAGTTGGTTCGGCGAGCCGTATACGTTTTCCGAAAACGGTCGTCGTACCAGGGTTGGCGACCCCAGAACCAAAGTTCTGGATATTGGGCGTCAAGAATTTTCAATCTTTTTGAATCGCCAGACTATGCGCGCAATTGCGAGTTCAAGATCCAATGTGCAGACGTCCCATGATGGCAATGCGAACGGGACCTGCGTTGAGATTGAGTTTTCAAGTTGAATAGCGAAAAGGTTGGCAAGTGAGGCCAAATTCAAGCGCAATTGCTCTCATTTGTGCTTTAACCATCATCCCGGTCGCTTCACTCTCTCAAACTTTCAAAGAGACGTTCGAGTGCGATTTCGGTCCGGGTATTGTTAGCAGCCCTACGCCTCAGCATCTTGTCTTTTCAGTCGATGAATATGGCCGATCTGCCTATCTTCACGAGGTGCAGCTGCCAAATGTCGATACACAGCCTGGGCACGCCCGCATCAAGCGCGACGGCGTCCGAAACCTGTCAATCGCGTGGTCCGGAAAAGACGATGTCTATTCTGATACAGGGCGCACTCTTTCTTCCAGTGCATCACGCTCGGACGTTGTTGATCTGAAGGATCAAGAGTTCGCGGTTTTCTTGGATCGCAAAAATATGAAAGCGACAGCCCGGTCGGAATCCTACCTTGCTGTATTTTCACGTACCGGTTTCGCAGAGGGGAATTGCAGAGCAGTTCCTACACCAAATTAACCAAATGAAGGAAAAATATAGATGAAAGTTGCACTCGTCGCGCTGGCATTTTCTATCGCCGGAACAATGGCTCAGGCGGAAATTGTAAACTATGACTGTGAATTGCATAGCATGGAAGCGCAGGGCTGGATTCCCCCTCGGGTATTGCTGAGCGTGGATGCCGACAACAAGCGCGCGCGCGCCTACGATGGGGCGATTGCCTCGTACAACGAATACAAAGGCTGGTCGGATGAAAAACCGATGGACACAAAATTCAAGGTCAACCGAAAAGACCAGTATCAGATGCAATGGAAAGTGACGCTGTCGACCAGCACGACCCAAAAGCTTCGGGTGTCCTACATGGCGCGTCTGGACCCGAAGACAAACAGGTTTGACATGACAGCCCGGTTTCCAATGGTGGACGTTGTAAACCGCCCCAGTGGTGTCGGACGGTGCAAGCCGGTTCCCAGTCCGAACCTGTATTGAACGAAGGAACGTCAGATCGGCATTTAGCCGTTCAGAAGGAATGTTTGGAAACCGGTCAGGGCAGGGGCTGAGGTAAAGGACTGCAATCCGACCTCGGCCCTGGTCGCATCCTTGCAGGACTTATAGAATGACAAGAGCTGCGCCAATGCTGCCATCCTGTCAGCGCGCTGCTCCTCTGGCAACAAAGGCGCGTGGGTCGACAGGTACAGGGCCGGACGGTGTTCCTCCAGAAATGATATCAGGCTGGGCAGCACGGTGAATTCGGCGCCCTCAATATCCATCTTGACCAGTGACACTTGGGACAGGTCATTCACCGCCTGGAATTGATCCCAAGCAATGGTCAGCGCGTCAGTACCATGAGCGCCATCATGCAGCAGCGAGCTGGTGGAATCGCCGGGCTCACCCCGGACTGAGGCCATACGGGCGACGCCGAACTGATCCGACAAGGCCACCCCAAAGGCCGAGACATTGCGGATGTCATTCAGATCCAGGTTCCACGCCAGATAGCGGAACGCCGTGGGATCAGGCTCGAAACACCAGACCTGCCGTGCACGGCGTGCGCCATACAGAACCGTTGGCCCGATCCACGCACCGATATCCAGATAGTCGCGGTCGGGTGAAAGGTGCTCATCCAGAACCGCGAATGTCTCTGGCTCCCACTTTCCTGCAGTTGCCTTGCGCCAGAATTTCGAGTGATAGGGATCCAGGTGAAACGCTTCACCATTCAGGGACCCAGCATAGTACCCGCGGGCGCGGTAAAACATCTTGCGCGCCTGTGTAAGCATCGCGGACCTTTCGGTTTTGTGATCTCTGCCCTTGACCTATGGCCGTTGCCAAAGCATTTAACCTTTGGAACCGCAACAATCATTTCAACAGGGGGCCGAGATGGCTTTTGAACTTCCTGATCTTCCTTATGCACATGACGCACTGGCAGCCAAGGGCATGTCCGCGGAAACATTGGAATATCACCACGACCTGCACCACAAGGCCTATGTCGACAACGGCAACAAGCTGATCGCTGGCACCGAATGGGACGGCAAGTCGCTGGAAGAGATCATCGTGGGCACCTATGACGCAAATGCTGTCGCCCAGAATGGTATCTTCAACAACATCAGCCAGTTGTGGAACCACAACCAGTTTTGGGAGATGATGGGCCCCGGCGACAATGCCATGCCCGGCGAGCTGGAGAAGGCTTTGGTTGAGAGCTTTGGCTCGGTCGACGAATTCAAATCGCAATTCAGCGCGGCAGGTGCCGGTCAGTTCGGCTCGGGCTGGGCATGGCTGGTCAAGAACGCTGACGGCTCGCTGGCTGTCACCAAGACCGAGAACGGCGTGAACCCGCTGTGCTTTGGCCAGACCGCGCTGCTGGGTTGCGACGTTTGGGAGCACTCCTACTACATCGACTTCCGCAATAAGCGTCCGGCCTACCTGACCAACTTCCTGGACAATCTGGTCAACTGGGAAAACGTCGCCTCGCGGATGTAATCGGCTCATCGGTTATACGTTTTGAAAGGCCTGCTTGCGTAAGTGAGTAGGCCTTTTTCGTTACGTGACGAGTGCTTAAGGTGATAGGGGTTGCCGCAGCAGTTCTTTCGATGACTGTTTGAGCCCAAAGAAGACGTTTGGATCAAGCGCGGCGAATGACTGCATCAATGGTGGTTCAAACGATCTTCCACACTAGGCAAATACGAAATCGTCAGCACTTATTCCGACTACTCCCAGCAGTGTAATTTCGTCTAAGTCTAAAGCGGTGCCATCAAGGTCGATGATCGTGTTACCGTCTATCTCTTGAATATTCAGCGACAAGAAGTCTGTCTCGGCAATACCATAGCCGGAAATGTCCAGTTTATCTTTACCCACTTCAAAGTCATGGACGGTATCTAGCCCACTATTCGGGTTAAAGACGAAACTATCGGCTCCTCCCACGGCCTCGTCAAAGAGAGAACCATCTCCCCAGAGGTCGTCGTTTCCAGCCCCTCCGATAATGATATCGTTCCCTCCGACAGTGTCTCCGTATAGGTTCGGAGCGTCGCCAACGATCAGGTCATCGTCTGCTCCACCGTTCAGAATATCGTCAGAGCTCTGGCCAGAACCAACTGCCCAATCCGTATCTCCGAACAAATAGTCGCCACCATCACCGCCCGAGATCGTGTCATTCCCATACAGTCCGACGACCACGTCGTTCCCGCCACCCATTTCGGCGACATCGTCCAAGTCAGTGAGAATAACATCCTCGCTGACATCGCTGCCAATAACATGAACCGGAGCCTGTTTTCCCTTGGCGGAAAAAAAATCGAAGTGAGGAACATTCTCCTCTTCAGTGAAAAGGTGATCTATAAAGCTATCGAAATTCTTTTTTGACGCAAGCACGCCTAAATCAACTACAGAGCTTTCGCTATCGTTTTTCGGTGGTTTTCGCGGCATTGTATTTCCCTCGAAGATGGAAAGGAATTGCTTCTGCCTGATCTGCCTTCGGCTAACGGTATAGCATCGGTGTGATTGCGTCTACCGGCATTGATTTCGGACGACCGGAGCTTGAGGGTTTCACGTACCTGTCAAAGTTCAGAAATAGTCTTTGGAAATTTGAGAATGTGGGCTTAAGGCTTTCCTCGACTGACAGAGATGCGCGCAATGTGAACAATGATTTCCAGACAACATGCTGCGCAATTTGTTTTTCGGCTCACGTTTTAGCATTTGGATTTGCTTGACGTCTGCTCTCTTGCTGACCGGTAATTTCCCGCCGATAAATTCGAATTAATCTGAATGCGTATTGTACGGGCCGCTCTAGTCCCTAGCTATATAGAGCGGAGGGAGAGAACCGCCAATCTACTAAAAACACTTAAGCAGCGTGCCGAAAAACCGTTGGTACGCAACGGGATGCCTATGTCTGTTGAACAAGGGATGGTCACATAAAACCATAGCAGGAGAAAACGATGGTTGCACTTTCACAGGGAACTTGGATTGTCATCGCAGATGGCGAAAAGGCTTTGTTCATGGAGAATATCACCGATGCCGAAGACCCCAATCTGGTGGTTGTCTCCGTTGAAGAAACCGATGGGGCCAGCAGCAAGCCCTCGGACCGGGCGGGACGGCGGGCGGATTCGGGTCCGAACCAGAAATCTGCCGTTGAAGAACCCAAGTGGAAAGCGCATGCGAAATCCCTGTTCGTGCAGGATGTGGCCAATCTGTTGAACCGCAAGGGGCTGAAAGGCGCGTATCAACGCCTTGTTTTGGTCGCCAGTCCGCATGTTCTGGGCCTGTTGCGCCGTCGCCTTCATGGAGAGGTGCTGAGCAAAGTGGTCGCCGAGGTCGACAAGACGTTGACAAATCATCCGCTCCACAAGGTCGAGCAGGTGCTGATCAATCGTTTGAAACCAGCGACTTAAGCGGAGTTTTGAAAGCAGGTGACGTGGTCGCCTGCTTACCCTATGCTGGGTTCCAATAAATGCCGCAGATTGGTCATCGCTGCATCCGGCCCATCGACCCATGTGATGAAATCACCCAGCGATGCATCAGCAAAGCCCTGACCTATGACCTGCTGCACAAGATCGTGCAGCGCGTCCCAGTAGCCATCCACATTTATCACCAGAATGGGTTTGTCATGCAGACCCAACTGCCGCCATGTCAGCGCCTCGAACAGCTCGTCAAGCGAGCCAGGGCCGCCAGGCAGCACAACGACCGCATCCGCGTTCATGATCATGACCTTTTTGCGCTCGTGCATCGTTTCGGTCACGACAAAGCGGGTCAGATCGGTCTTGCCAACCTCGCGTTGCAGCAGGTGCACGGGGATGACGCCGAACGTGTCGCCACCAGCGTCCTGCGTGGCGCGGGCAACCTCGCCCATCAGACCTACATCTCCGGCGCCATAGACCAGTCGCCAGCCTTCTTGTGCCAGCAACTGTCCGAACCGGTGTGCAGCCTGCGCATAAGCCGCATTAACACCATTGCGTGACCCGCAATACACACAGACAGATTTCTGGGTCATTGTATAGGCTCTCCGGGGTTGTATCTGGGGTTTTGACCCCTGATAGCGAGATTGATAGATTGGCTCAACCGTCAGGCAGAATGCGTGGAAGTCAAAGCATTTGCGCTGCGGAGTGGAAGGAAAAGAATGGACGATCAGTCTGGACGCGAAAGCTCCGGTACTTTCACCTGGGGGGTGATCGCCGGAATAGTGGTTTTGATCGGGGCGGGCGGGGCCTATCTGTCCGGCGCGTTCGATCCTGTGGCCGAAGACCCTGCGCCACAAGCAGAAGCCAACCCCGAACAGCCCGCGCCGACCGAAAGCGCGCAAGCGCCGGTCGTGGAGGAGGAACCGGCCACGTCCGAAGAACCCGTTGCTTCAACGCAGCCCGAGACGACCGCGCCGTCGGAGCCGGAGGTGGCTGAGGATGCTGCGCTGGCTGAGGCTGAACCAGTACCGGAAGACACGGCCGAGGCCGCGCCTGAGACAATCCCGCCCAGCCTTGATCAGATCTTTGTCGAGCCCGACGGTAACGCGGTGCTGTCGGGTAATGCCGAGCCGGGCTCGGTGGTGCGAGTGCTGCTGGATGGTGAAACGGTGCACAGTTTCACCGTGGATCGCAGCGGACAGTTTGCCGAGTTCGTCCTGATCCCGTTTTCCAGTGCGGCGCGTGGTTTGACGCTTGAAACCGATGGGCAGGATCAGCCCGTGCGCTCGGATGACTACCTGATCGCAGCCTTGCCCAAACCTGTGGTGGAGGCTGAACCGGTCCAGGATGAACCCCCGGCGACGGTGCAGGAAGACGATGCGCCACCGGCGGATGAAGGCACACAGATTGCCGAGAACACTGCGTCCGAGGAAGAACAGGCTGCTGAAGCTCCGGAAGAACCAGCGGCGGATGAGCAAACCGCCGCAGTGGAACCAGAGCCCAAAAAAGAGGAACCGGAACAGCAGGTTGCAATCCTGCGTTCAGGTCAAGATGGGGTCGAGCTGGTGCAGCCTGCAACACCTCAGGAAGACGCGGATCAGGTGGCACTGGATACGATTGGGTATTCCGACACTGGAGATGTGGAGCTGACCGGGCGTGTGCCGGATGGCTCGGTCGTTCGGCTTTACCTCAACAATAAGTTGGTGGATGACCTGCCGCCTGCCGATGACGGCAAATGGCGCAGTGAGCTGGAGGATGTCGATCCCGGCGTCTATACTCTGCGCGTGGATGAGGTGGGCTCTGACGGCACCGTTGTCAGCCGGCTGGAGACGCCGTTCAAACGCGAACCGCTGGAGGTTCTGCGCGCGGCCGAGGCGTCCAACGCGGCTGCAGCCGCGGCTGAGGCCCCGGCTATCCGATCCGTTACCGTGCAAGAGGGCGATACGCTCTGGGCGATATCGCGGGAACGCTATGGCGACGGTCTGCTGTTTGTGCGCGTGTTTGAGGCCAACCGCAGCGCCATCCGCGACCCCGATCTGATCTATCCGGGGCAGGTCTTCACCATTCCTGAATAATCCTGTACCTCTGGCCCTCTTGGGTCAGGGGCCAATCTCTGACCGCAGTTCTGGTACGTGATGAGACGAGCAGCCCCTATGCAATCCGCAGATATGCCTGAAACCGACGAGCGACGGTCGGGTTGGCGCACGATCCGCAAGGTCGCGCCCTACCTTTGGCCGGATGATGAGCATTGGGTGAAACGGCGTGTTGTGATCGCCATGGCAATGCTGGTGCTGGCCAAGGTGATCGCGGTCTGCACACCCATCCTGTATCGCGATGCGGTGGACAGCCTGGCCGGAGACGGCGTGCCGCCGCTGGCGTTGGGGGCCGTCGGATTGACCATTGCCTATGGCGTCGCGCGCATGATGAATGTGGGCTTTCAGCAGCTGCGCGACGCGGCCTTTGCACCCGTGGGTCAACGCGCCCTGCGCGCCTTGGCGCTTGAGACCTTCCAGCACATACACCAACTGTCGATGCGCTATCACGTGACCCGCCGCACCGGCGGCCTGAGCCGCATCATCGAGCGCGGTGTGAAGGGTGTCGAGTTTCTTTTGCGGTTCCTGCTGTTCTCCATCGGGCCGTTGATACTCGAGCTGTTGCTGGTCGCGATCATTCTGATGTGGCTGTTCGACGTGTGGTATCTGGTCGTCGTAGCCGTCACCATCGCGCTTTACATCTGGTTCACCTTTGCCGTGACCGAATGGCGGGTGAAACTGCGCCGGGAGATGAACGATCAGGACACCGAGGCCAATCAACGTGCCATAGACAGCCTGCTGAACTTCGAAACCGTCAAATATTTCAACGCCGAAACGCGCGAAGCTGAACGCTATGATGTCTCGATGAAGGCCTATGCCGGGGCAGCGCTCAAGACGGCATATTCGCTGGCTTTTCTGAATTTCGGACAGTCGTTCCTGATCACCTGCGGGTTGATCGGGGTCATGGTTCTGGCTGCAATCGGGGTGCAGAATGGCACGCTGACGGTGGGTGATTTCGTCATGGTCAACGCCTACATGATCCAGATCACCGTGCCGCTGAACTTTCTGGGCACGGTTTATCGTGAGATCCGGCAGGCTCTGGTCGATATGGGGCAGATGTTCGACCTGCTGGAACAACCCGCCGAGGTGACGGATAAGCCGAATGCGCCCGCGCTAAAGGTGACGGGTGGCGAGGTGACCTTGCAGGATGTGCGCTTTGGCTATGACGCGGACCGGGAAATCCTGAAGGGAGTGTCGCTGACCGTACCGGCGGGGCAGACGGTGGCCATCGTTGGGGCGACAGGTTCGGGCAAATCCACCATTGGGCGGCTGTTGTTCCGCTTCTATGACGTGACAGGTGGGGCGCTGAAGATTGACGGGCAGGATGTGCGGGATGTCTCGCAAACCAGCCTGCATTCAGCGATCGGAGTGGTGCCGCAGGACACCGTCCTGTTCAACGACACGATCCGCTACAACATCGCCTATGGCCGCGATGGCGCCACGCAAGAGGATGTTGAGGCCGCCGCAAGGGCTGCGCAGATTCACGACTTCATCGTGACCCTGCCCGAAGGCTATGACACGAAGGTCGGCGAACGCGGCCTGAAGCTGTCGGGCGGAGAAAAGCAGCGCGTCGGGATCGCACGTACTTTGCTCAAGAACCCGCCGATCCTGTTGCTGGACGAGGCGACCTCGGCGCTGGATACAGACACCGAGCAGGACATCAAAGATGCGCTAGCCCGCGCGGGCGAAGGGCGCACGGTTCTGACCATCGCCCACCGTCTGAGTACCATCGCCGAAGCGGACCGGATCGTGGTGCTGGAACAAGGTGAGATTCTGGAGCAGGGCACCCATGACGAGCTGCTGGAACGTCAGGGCCGCTACGCCCAGTTGTGGAGCCGTCAGCAATCGGATGCCCAAGCTGCATAACCTGTTATACTGCCCCCATTGGTTGGAGGTCTGGTGATGCGTATTTCTTTGAAACTGGCAGTTACCGCAATTATTTTGAGCGCGATGCCAGCGCTCGCGTCAGATGATCCGATTGTCGGAGTGTGGAAGACTGAACCGGACCGCAAGAACCTAACCTCGCATATCAAGATCACTGCGTGCGGCGACAAATTCTGCGGTCAGATTCTGTCGGCCTATGATTCCTCGGGGAAAGAGGTGCAGACGCCCAATATTGGCAAAAAGCTGTTCTGGGACGTGTCCAGCCAAGGCGGAGGTAGCTATGGCGGCGGTGAGTTCTGGGTGCCGTTGATCAATGTGGACGCGGTACCGCAGATGACCTTGCAGGGCGATACGCTCAAGGTCAAAGGGTGCGAGCATCATATCTGCGCGCACCAGTCCTGGACCCGGTTATAAGGGCTTTCCGTGGGTTGACCCAGTTCTATTCGGCAGCTTTCAGCGGTGGACCAGGCGGATGCCCCGGTTTCTGATCGCGGTCATCTGCCGTTGAATCATCCCAAACCATTTCGGACGCTTGCGCCTTACGGGCAGCACGCCGGATCGCGACCTCTTGCGCAAGCGCGCTGTTCTCACCCGCCGTGACGCGCATCAGCAACCGGCTTAGCCACAGGGCGTAGGTCGTGACCCAGACGCGAAGCGCCAGCATCGAGGGCGTTACGATCAGCGTCAGCACCGTTGCAATGCCCAGCCCGAACACGACGGCGGTGGCCAACTGTTTCCACCACAGTGCAGTCGGGCTGTCGATCGAGTAGCCACCATTGATGAAATCCAGCGACAGGCCGAACATCATCGGCGTCAGACCGGCCATGGTGGTCAGCGTGGTCAGCAAGACCGGGCGGATACGGGATTCGGCGGTGCGTATGATCGCCTCGATCCGGGGCATATAGCTGCTGTATTCCTGATAGGTGTCGATCAGAACGATATTGTTGTTCACCACAATCCCGGCCAGAGCCACGATGCCCGTCCCGGTCATGATGATCGAGAAGGGCTGCTGCATCACCATCATGCCGATCAGCACCCCGGTGGTCGACAGGACCACCGCCAGCAGCACCAGCACCGAGTTATAGAGCGAGTTGAACTGCGCCAGCAGGATCACAAACATTAACCCCAGCGCCCCTAGGAAGGCATTCGCCAGAAAGGCTCCGGATTCGGCCTGTTCTTCCTGATCTCCGGTCCATTCCCACGCAATCGCGGGACCAAACGGATCGCTATCCAGCCACTCGGTCAGCAGCGCGATGCGCTCGTTCGGTGTCACGGGCCGGTAGGTCGCGGTTTCAGCCTGGGACAGCAACTCTTGCATATCCGCAGCGCCGGTTAGTTGCACGACCTCATAGGTCTTTCCATTGCCCCCTTCGAACGTACTGAGCGACGAGGACGCACCGTCCAGAACCTCGCGAACCAAGGCAAGACGCTTGTCTTCGATGCTCTGTCCTTCGCTGTCGGTCGACATGGCGACCATATCGACCAAACCCGGTTCCACATCCGCCTTCACATCATAGTAACGCTGCTGGTCGACGCGATTGATCTCGGCCAGTTTGGCGACAGGTTGGCGGGTCACAAAGTTAGACAGGGGCACCAGACCGTCCGCTGTGCGCACTTTCAAGGTATCCAACGTTGACAGCACGCGGTCATCTTCGGGCAGTCGGACGCGTATTTCGATCTCTTCATCGACCGTGTCGGGACGCATTTCACCCAGCAGTAAGCCGCGGGTCACAAGCTGAACCATGGCACCGACGGTCGCCACATCCGCGCCAAACCGGCCCGCTTTGGCAACGTCCACGTCGATCTGCCAGTCGATACCGGGCAGGGGCAGGGTGTCTTCGATCTTGATCAGCCCCGGCGTTTCGTCAAACACTCCGCGTGCGGTTTGCGTGGCAGCAGTCAGCTCAGGCCAACTGTCGCCCTTCAGGCGCAGGTGTACCGGCTTGGCCGAGGCCGGGCCCTGTTCCAGCGGCAGAATCTCGACCACGATGCCGGGAATGGTAGCCAGTTCGGCATTCAACTCGTCCAGAACGACATCGCCGTCAAACTCTGGCGCGATGGTCTGACGGTCCAGCAGACCAAACAGGATCGGCTCGGAAATGGTTGGGCGATCCTCCCATGGGATGATCTCGAACTGAACGCGGCCCACGGTGTCAGCGGGGGCCTGCGCGCCGCCATTGTTCTGCGTCAGGCCACCTTCTCCAGCGAAAGAGAACACATTGACCACGGCGGGGTGCGATCCGATGATCCGTTCGGCATCTAGAACCATCTGGTCCATTTCAGCCAGCGATATGTTGCCACGGGCGCGCACATAGGCAGTGGCTTGTTCGGGTTCGTTTTCGACAAAGAACTCGACCCCGCGATTGTTGTTGCCATAGGCGATCATGACCATGACAACAGCGGCACTTACGACAAGAATCGACACCACCGGCATGATCGGATTGCCGACTAGAAACTTAATCACATGGCCAAAGCGAGTGTGTTCGCGGGCGGTGTGCACATGCGGGTCCGGCGCGCGTTCAATCCGAGCGGCGCTGAGCGTGACAGAGCCGGCAAACGCCCCCAGCGTGAACAGGATGGCCCCGAATACCAAACCGCCCGAGCTGCCAGCAGGCATCAGATAGGCCGGGTTCAGGACCTGCATGGCCCCCAGAAAGATCAGCAGCAGTGCAGGCGGTACCAGCGCGACACGTGCGCGCCATGACAAACGGGCACGCAGCCAATCTGCGGCATGGTCGAACACACGGCTCAGACGGCCAGATACGCCGCCCATCACGGGTAGGTAGATCAGCGCAACGATCAGTGAGGCAGACAGAACAAAGATCAGCGTGACCGGCAGCATGCCCATGAACTCACCCGGTACGCCGGGCCAGAACAGCATGGGCAGGAAGGCACAGAGTGTGGTCGCAGTAGACGACACGATAGGCCAGAACATGCGTTGCGCCGCCTCGACATAGGCATGCATGGGCCCGACGCCATCTTTGATGCGCTTGTCAGCATATTCCACCACAACGATCGCGCCATCGACCAGCATCCCCACCGCAAGGATCAAGCCAAACATCACGATGTTGGAAATACTGACGCCCATAACGGCAAGGAAGGCAAAACACAGCAGGAATGAGGTCGGGATCGCAAACCCCACCAACAGCGCCGCCCGCGTGCCCAGCGAGGCCAGAACGACGATCATCACCAGCGCAATCGCCGTCAGGACCGAGCCTTCAAGCTGGCTGACCATCGAGCCAACGATGCGGCTCTGATCGTTCGAGGTGCCCAGTTCGATCGTGGCGCGCATCTGGTCGGGCCATTTCGCCTGAGCTGTGGCAATGGTCTTTTTGACGTCCTCGACCGTGTCGATCAGGTTGAAGCCCTTGCGCTTGACCACTTGCAAGGCGACCGTGGATTCGCTGTTAAACCTTGCGGTGCCTTCGCGGTCTTCGAAAGTGTAGTTGATCTGCGCTAGCTCGCCCATGGTCACGACCCGGTCGCCATTGACCTTGACCGGCAGGTCGTAGACATCCTGCGCCGTTTTGAACGACGAGGGGATCTTGACCGAGAATGTACCCTGTGCGGTTTCGACCTCACCTGCGGCGATCAGTTGGTTGTTGTTCTGAACGACGTTGATCAGTTCTGCTGCGGTGACGTTGTAGGCCTCAAGACGAAGGGGGTCGATGATGACCTCCAGCAGTTCGTCCCGATTGCCCGCGATACCGGCCTCAAGAACCGAGTCCATCGCTTCCAGATCGTCCTGCAAGTCCTTGGCGACGCGCGCCATTGTGCGCTCGGGTACCGCGCCGGTTAGGTTGACGATGACGATGGGGAATTCGGAAAAGTTGATCTCTGTCAGCGAATATTGCTCGGCCCCTTCCGGAAATTCGGCCTGAGCGCTGTTCATCGCATCGCGCACATCCGCCATGATGGCGGTCTTGTCCCAGCCAAAATCAAATTCCAGCGCGACCCCGGCATAGCTTTCGGCGGCGGTCGAGGTCATCTCTTTCAGACCATCAAGATCGGCCAGCTCGGTTTCCATCGGCTTGACCAACAGATTCTCAGAATCTTCCGCCGAGATGCCGGGGAACTGAACCGAGACGAACAGGGCCGGGATCTCGATATCCGGCTCGCCTTCTTTGGGCAGACCAATATAGGCATAGCCGCCAATCACCAGCGAGATGGCGATAAAGGCCAGGACCATCCGGGCCCGGCCAGCGGCCCAGCTGACGATTCCGGTCATTCGGTCAGGTTCCTGTAGGTGGGGGCGACTTCCACACCCGCAGTCACAAATTCCTGCCCGATCACGATGATATCCACCGTTTCAGGCAGGCCATCGACCCAGACACCTTCGGACGTGTCGCGCAACAGTTGGATCGGCTGGAAGGCGACAATGTTGCCCGCCGCAATGGTGCGCACACCGACTTGCCCCTCACGGCTGAGGGTCAGGGCCGATTGCGGCAGCAGGTGCGCCTTGGTGCCTTCGGACGCGATACGAATATCCGCCGTCTGGCCATCGCGGATTGTCAGATCAGGGTTGGGGACGGTGATTTCCACCTCGAATGTCCGGGTGGTTTCGTCCGCGGACCGGCTGAGAAAGCTGACCCGGCCAGCCACCTGAAGGCCTGTAACCAGTTGCGCCGTCGCCTCAGACCCGACAATCACGCGGTTGACCTCGGTCTCGGGGACAAAGCCGACCAGCTTAATCGGGTCAAGCTGGATCACTGTGGCGCATAGCGAGCCGGGCAGCATCAGACTGCCAAGTTCGGCAGTGTCGCTTTCCAGTAGGCCTTTGAACGGGGCCTCGATCGTTTGACGGTCGATCTCGCGCCGGGCCGCTTCGACCTCGGCAATGGCGGCTTCGATACCGGCGCGTGTGGCTTCCAGACCGGCCTCGGCAGTTTTGATACCCGCCTCGGCGGTGCGCATGGCGGCCTGACTGGCAACCCGCCGCGTTTCCGACCCAAAGCCAGTTTCCGACAGTCTTTGCGCGGCGGTTAGGTTGATCTCGGCCTCGGCCACCAATGCGTGGGCTTCTTCCAAGCGGGCTTCGGCCTCGGGGATGCGGCTTTCGGCCTCAAGCTTGGCGGCCATTGCCTCGGCCAGACTGGCCGGGCGGGTGCCGGGATCCAGTTCACACAGCAAATCCCCGGCCTCGACAAAGGTGCCCTTGCGCTTGGGTTCCGAGATCACGGTCGAGGTGGTTTCGGCCAGAACTTCGACCTGACGATTGGCTTTTGTTTGGCCCCGCAGCGACACAGCGCTGTCAATCTCGCGTGCGACTGAACGCAGGGCAACCACGTTGACGGCGGACTTGTCCGAAGCATCTGACTTTGGTTCAGGCGATTCGGTTGCGCTTGTTTCGTCGGCTTCGGCCCGCCCTGCGAATGCAAACAACGCATCGCGCTCGAACACCAGCAGGAACAGTGCGACTGTTACCAGAACCGCATTTACCAGCGAAATCAAGCGCATAAAGGGTTTCTCCCAGAAATTTTCGCCAAGATGGTGTTGGCGCACGTACTTAAATGTGGGGCTGATTATGCAGCTTTTCCACGCTAAACTGAATAGTTTGGTTCACTTTTTTCCGCAAGCCTGTGCCGCCTAGTGGGAAATGTGCGAATTCGAACCCTTGGCTTGGCAAATGTGGCGGGTTATGACATGGCGCCATACACCACGGATTACAGCCCCGGAGGGCAGGGATGAGCGACACCGACAGTTTCATTGATGAGGTGACCGAAGAGGTCCGCCGGGACCGTCTTTACCTGCTGCTGCGGCGCTGGGGCTGGGTCGGTGTGCTGGCCGTGGTTCTGATCGTCGGCGGCGCGGCCTTCAACGAGGTGCGTAAGGCGCGGGCAACCGGACAGGCCCAGGATCTGGGCGACTCGATTCTAGCGGCTCTGGCGTTAAACGACTCGGCGGAACGTGCTGCTTCCCTGTCGGAGGTTGAGGCGGCGGCGCCAGGTGGAGATGCAGTCCTGAATATGTTGCTGTCGGCGTCCCAGGTTGAAGCCGGGTCCGAGGCGGATGCGGTTGCAAGTCTGAACACCATTGCGGTGCAGGGGGACCTGCCTGAGATCTACCGGGCGATTGCGGCTTTTAAAGCCTTGTTGCTGCAAGCGGATAGCCTGCCCATCGCAGACAGACGCCAGCAATTCGAAGCCTTGGCTGCGCCGGGTGCGCCGCTGCGCTTGCTTGCCGAGGAGCAGTTGGCGCTGCTGGATGTGTCTGAAGGCAATGTCGACGCGGCGATTGCGCGGTTGCAAGCGCTGCGCCAAGATGCCGAGATCGGTGTTGACCTGCAACAGCGTGCTGCGCAACTGATTGTAGCCCTTGGGGGTGAACCCGAACCGCTGATAGCCCGGCAGGGCTAATCCGGGGCGGAACACATATTGGACAGGCGAGTGCGCAACATCATGGTAACAAGTCTATTTTCCCGCGTCGGAGCGTCGGGCGCAGTTCTTTCCCTGACAGTACTGGCTGCCTGTCAGGAAGCCGAGGTGATCCTGGTCGGCCCCCGTGAGGATATCCGCCCCGCTGCGGATTCCGAGGCGGTTGAGACACGTGGAGCCAAACCGATCAGCCTGCCGGCCCAGCAAGCTAATGTAACCTGGCCGCAAAGTCCTGGCACAGCGGCGTTCCGCACCACGCATGCGCAATTGCGCGCGACTCCGCAACGGGTATGGTCGAATTCCATCGGTAAGGGGGATTCGCGCAAACAGCGCATCACAGCCGAGCCTGTCGTAGCAGGCGGTTTGATCTACACTCTGGACTCTGGCGCCAACGTCACCGCGACATCCGCACAAGGCGCAACTGTCTGGAGCGTTAATCTGATCCCTGCACAGGATGGCGACGCGGACGCCACAGGCGGTGGCTTGGCCTATGCTGATGGTGTTTTGTATGTGTCATCTGGGTTTGGTCGCCTTACCGCGCTGGATGCCAGAACCGGCGTAACCCGCTGGCAGAAACGGTTGAACGCCACCGGCAGCGGCGCGCCTTTGGTGAATGGCGGCTTGCTGTATCTGGTCGCCGGGGATGAGACCGGCTGGGCCGTGGATGTCAAAGACGGGCGGATCGCTTGGCAGATTCAAGCCACGCCGAGCGTCGGAAACGTCCTGGGTGCGCCCGCTCCGGTAATCGCGCAGGAATTTGCCGTGTTCGCCTTTGGCTCTGGCGATGTGTCGGCCACGTTCCGTCGTGGCGGCATCCGCCGCTGGAACGCCTCGGTGGCCGGTGGGCGCCGTGGACGCGCGGCGGCGCAGATCGTTGATGTCACCGGTGGCCCGATGGTGGTGGGTGACACGATTTATATTGGGAACCACTCGGGCCGCACCGTGGCCTTTGACGCGGATTCCGGTGAGCGAAAGTGGACCGCCGATGAAGGCGCAATTGATACGGTTTGGCCTGCGGGCAACAGCATTTTTCAGGTCAGCGACCGCAGCCAGCTGATCCGTCTGGACGCAGCGACTGGTCAGGTAGTCTGGGCGCAGGACTTGCCAGGCTTCGTAAAGGACAAACCCAACCGTCGTGGTCCCATAGTGGCTCACTACGGCCCGATTCTGGCCGGAGGGCGCATCGTAATCGCCTCGAATGATGGCTACCTGCGCTTCTTTAATCCCGTCGATGGCGCGCTGGTCAACCGGGTCGAGGTCCCCGGCGGTGCCACCACTGCGCCTGTCGTGGCGGGGCAGACCTTGTATGTTGTATCGACCAAAGGTGATCTACACGCTTTCCGTTGACGAAAAGATGCGCTAAAGGGCGCGTCTGAGTCTTGAAAGTTGAATGTCATGTCACTGACCCTCGCCATCGTGGGGCGCCCGAATGTGGGCAAATCCACCCTTTTCAACCGCCTTGTGGGCAAACGTCTGGCCTTGGTCGACGATCAGCCCGGCGTGACGCGTGACCTGCGCGAGGGCGAAGGGCGTCTGGCCGATCTGCGCTTTACCGTGATTGATACCGCCGGGCTTGAGGACGCCACCGATGACAGCCTTCAGGGTCGGATGCGTCGACTGACCGAACGTGCAGTGGACATGGCCGATGTCTGCCTGTTCATGATCGACGCACGCGTGGGCGTGACGCCGACCGATGAGCTTTTTGCGGATATCCTGCGCAAACGCTCGAAACATGTGATCCTTGCGGCGAACAAGGCTGAAGGGTCAGCCGCGGATGCCGGTGTGCTTGAGGCGTATAACCTTGGCCTTGGCGAACCCGTCCGACTGTCGGGCGAGCATGGCGAGGGGATGACGGACCTGTATACCCAATTGATGCCTCTGGCTGATGCAGCCGAGGAGCAGGCCGTCGATGACGCCCCCCAGACCGATATCGAACTGGATGAGGATGGTGAGGGCGAAACCCCTCTGATCACCGCAGCTAAGCCGTTGCAGGTGGCTGTTGTAGGTCGCCCGAATGCGGGAAAATCTACGTTGATCAATAAGATCATGGGCGAAGATCGTCTGCTAACCGGCCCCGAGGCCGGGATCACCCGCGACGCGATCAGCCTTCGGGTAGACTGGGCCGACCCGGATGGCGACAGCACGCCGATGCGGATTTTCGACACGGCAGGCATGCGTAAAAAGGCCAAGGTGCAGGAAAAGCTTGAAAAGCTCTCGGTTTCCGACGGGTTGCGCGCGGTGAAGTTCGCCGAAGTCGTGGTGGTTCTGCTGGACGCAGCAATTCCATTTGAGCAGCAAGACCTGCGTATTGCCGATCTGGCCGAGCGCGAAGGTCGCGCGGTCGTCATCGCAGTGAACAAATGGGATATTGAAGAGGACAAGCAGGAGAAACTGCGCGACCTCAAGGAGTCGTTTGAACGGCTGCTGCCGCAACTGCGCGGCGCGCCTCTGATCACGGTGTCCGCCAAGACGGGCCGGGGTCTGGAACGTCTGCGTGCGGCCATCCTGCGTGCGCATAATGTGTGGAATCGCCGTGTGCCCACGGCTGCGCTGAACCGCTGGCTGACTGCGATGCTGGAACAGCACCCACCGCCCGCACCGCAGGGCCGCCGGATCAAGCTGCGCTATATGACGCAAGCCAAAACCCGTCCGCCGGGGTTTGTGGTGATGTGCTCGCATCCCGACAAGATGCCCGAAAGCTATAACCGCTATCTGATCAATGGCTTGCGCGAGGATTTTGACATGCCCGGTACGCCCATCCGCCTGACATTGCGCGGCCAGGGCGACAAGAACCCCTACAAAGGACGGCGTAAGAAAAACGCCGGTGCTTTGGCCAAACATCTCAAAGGGCGCGCGTAACCGCGCCAAATCGCAGCATTTTCGGCTGAGGGGCGTGACAGGCCCCAAACTGCACGCTAGCATTCACTGGCGTGCATTTGTTTTCGCGCGTGCGGGTTGCATGTGAGAATTCCACGCTTAATTTCAAATTGATATTAAACCGGGCCATCGTGAGGGGCGGGCTGGATGGATCTAAGAGAATACACGCGACAATATGCGGTGCAGGACAACCGGCTGGCGGCTCTCAGTTATTTTGGGACTTTCGCGGTGTATTTTGCATCGCTTGCGCTGGCCATCGCTTATGTGGATCGCTGGTATATTATGGTCCCCGCCGGGATTGTTTTCGCATTTGCCGCCGTGCGCCTGTATGTCTTGCAGCACGATTGCGGCCACCATTCCCTTTTCGAAACACGTCTACAAAATGAATGGGCCGGGCATGGGCTGTCACCTTTCACCTTTGCCCCGTTCGAAGTGATGAAGCAGAACCACAATCTGCACCATTCCGGAATCGGAAACCTGGAACATCGCGAAACCGGTGAAATTCACACGATGACAGTGCGCGAGTGGACTAAGGCGGACTGGAAAACCCGTTTGTTCTATCGCCTTTACCGCAATCCGTTCATCCTTGTCCCAGTGGGCGCATTGTTCACCTATTTCATCCGTTATCGCTGGCCCAAGAACACGATGCGGTTCGGTGTGACCGGTGTCGTTCTGCACAACCTGTCTATCATCGTGTTTCTGGGGCTGCTGTACCTGATGGCGGGCAGTACCGGCATTCTGGTGTGGCTTGTCTTCTCTTTGTTGGGTGGGATGCTGGGCGTATTCCTTGTATATCTCCAGCATAATTTTGAGGATACCTATTGGGATCGGCGTCCTGACCTGGACCCTAAACTGGCGGCTTTGCAGGGGTCGTCCGCATTGGATTTCGGTTGGTGGTTCGACAACGCGGTGGCCTGCATTACGTTGCATGACATCCACCATTTCAACGCGCGTATCCCGTCTTACCGACTGCGGGAATGTCACTACAACCTACCGCCCGAATACACGCCGCGCCGGATCAAGTTCCCCGAAGCGGTGGCGGCATTGAACCTCAAACTGTGGGACGAAGACGCCAAACGCCTGGTGCCGTTCCCAAAGAAACGACAAACAGCCAACTTGGCCCATAGCAGTTAGGTCTGGGATCATACGGCTTGCGGATCTGTATATTCAGTGTATATACATCTGCTTGGAGATACAGAAAGGACAAGGAATGACCTCAGTGACCGACGTTAAAGGTGTGGGCGAAGCGTTAGGACAAGCGCTTACGGCAAACGGTTTTAGAACCGCAGAAGCCATCGCCAAGGCAAGCCCTGCCGATCTGGTCAAGGTCCCCCGAATTGGTGTCGCGCGTGCGCCGCTGCTGATCGCTGCAGCGAAAGAGGCGATTTCGACCAAACCAGCCGTCAAGCCGGCTGCCACCAAGCCAGCCGCACGCCGAACATCGACGCGCAAACCGGCGGCGCGTAAACCGGTCGCGCGCAAGACGGTGGCCGCTGCCGAAAAAACGGCTGAGGCGGCGGCCCGCAAAGCGGCCGAGGAAAAAGCAGCCGCAGATGCCGCCGCAGCCAAAGCACGGAAAAAAGCCAAGGCCAAAGCCAAAGCGGAAAAGGCCGCCAAAAAACGCGCCGAGATGGAGGCCGTGTTCTCGAAAGCCAAGGACAAGGTGAAGGCAAAGGCGAAGAAGGACAAAAAGTCCAAAAAGGACGACAAGTCCAAGGACAAGAAGAAAAAAGACGACAAGAACAAAGACAAGAAGAAAGAAAAGAAAAAGGCGAAGAAGTAACCCTTCCTCGCCTTTGAGATTTGCGAACCGGCGGCTGTGGCGCGCCGGTTTTGTTATGCCAAGCTGCCGTCCAGTTGCAGTGTCAGCTTGCCACCAAGATAGGGAGCCAGCACCTTGGGCAGGGTGACGGTGCCGTCGGCGTTCTGGCCGTTTTCCAGCACTGCAATCAGGCAACGCCCCACCGCCAGACCCGAGCCGTTCAGCGTGTGGACATATTCCGGCTTACCCCCGCCTTCGGGACGAAAGCGTGCGTTCATGCGACGAGCCTGAAAGTCTCCACAGGTCGAGACCGAGCTGATCTCGCGGTACGTATCCTGACCGGGCAGCCAGGCTTCGATGTCATAGGTGCGGCGCGCGCCAAAGCCCATATCGCCGGTACACAGGATCACGGTGCGATAGGGCACGCCCAGCTTTTCCAGAATCCCTTCGGCGCAGCGCAACATGCGCTTCTGCTCGTCGTCGGAATTGTCCGGATGTGTGACGGAGACCATCTCGACCTTCTCGAACTGGTGCTGACGCAGCATCCCGCGCGTATCTTTGCCGGCAGAACCGGCCTCGGACCGGAAGCACAACGAATGCGCGGTATAGCGGCGGGGCAGGTAGTTTTCCTCGATCAGCGTGTCGTTGACGATATTGGTTAGCGAGACTTCGGACGTCGGGATCAGCCACCAGCCTTCGCGCGTCTGATAGCTGTCTTCGCCGAATTTCGGCAGCTGACCAGTGCCCTGCATCATTTCCGACAGAACCAGAACGGGGCCGTTGACCTCGGTCAGGTCGTTCTCGTTGATATGCGTGTCCAGCATGAACTGCGCCAGCGCGCGGTGGATGCGTGCGACGCCGCCGGACAGCAGCACAAAACGCGAGCCTGACAATTTCGCGGCGGTCTCGAAGTCCATGCCGTTTTGCACGGCGTCGATCTCAAAATGCTCTTTCGGGGCAAAGTCCAGTTCGCGTGGGGTGCCCCAGCGATTGACCTCGACATTGTCATTTTCATCCGCGCCTTCGGGCACGTCCTCGGCAGGCAGGTTGGCGATGCGGATCAGCTGGTCTGTCAGCAGAGCGTCCAGATCCTTGGCTTCGGTCTGCATTTGGGCGATCTCGGCCTTTTTCTCGGCGACTAGCCCGCGCAGACGTTCGAACTCGGCCTCATCGCCGCGCGCTTTGGCGGCGCCGACCTCTTTGCTGGCCTTGTTCTGTTCGGCCTGAGCGGTCTCAGCTGCCAGAATTTTCGCACGGCGGCTTTCGTCCAGCCGAAGCAGGTCCGACGACACCGGCGCGTCCCCACGGCGCGCAAGGGCGGCGTCGAAGGCGGCGGGGTTTTCGCGAATGGCGCGGATGTCGTGCATGTCTCAGATCCTTGAATGCGTGAATCACTGAGACCGCTTATGCACCATCTGAACCGCAGGGTGTAGCACCGGTTACGACTTATCCGCGCCCTCGTGGGATTCATGCGCCAGATGGCCATCCCAGTCTTCGCTGGGGATTTTCGGATCGGGCGGATCTGCCATATAAGACGGCGTCATGATCTGCACGCCGTTTTCGTTGAACACGGCCACGATATTGCGGTGCAGGTCCGAGCGGATTTTGGGAATGATGCTGCCCCGCGTGGTATAGCCGTTGATCTGGTAATTAATCGCGTAATCGGCTAAAGCAGTCCACAAAACAAAGGGTTCCGGCTTGGCCTTGATCCCCTTAGTGCGGTGGGCAGCCTCTATTAGCATGGCCTCGACCTTCTCGGGCGGTTCCTCATAGCCGATGCCGACAGTGGTGTGCAGTAACAGCCCGCTGCCATCGGTTTTCTTGGAAAAATTCACCACGTCCGAGTTCATCAACTGCGCGTTGGGGATCGAGATCAGTTCGTTCTTGATGGATTTCAGATGCGTCTCCATCAGCTTGATCTGCACCACGTCACCGATGTGATCGCCAATCTGGATGCGGTCCCCAATCGAGGTCGAGCGGCGATAGATCACAAACAGTCCCGCCAGCATGTTTGAAACGACCGAGTTCGCGCCCAGCGACAGCATTGCGCCCACCAGAATGGTCAGGCCTTGAAAGGCAGCCGAATCTGATCCCGGAATATAAGGAACGGCAAAGACCAGCGCGATTAGTATGACGACGACGCGCGCGATGTTGAAGGTTGGGCTCACCCAATGTTTCTCAAAATCCCCCAGATCGAATGACCCGGCCTCGACGGCGTCAAAGAACACCCGCATGCCCCGAATGATATAAAGCGTGACCCAGCTGATTAGACCCAGCATGATCAAGTTGGGGATGTAACTAAGGATGCCCTTGAAGATCAGTAGAACAGGCTCAGTCAGGTAAGTCAGCAGAAGCTGCGCGAAGTACCGTGTTTCGGCAAAGGCGAGTAGGACGAAGGACAGGTAATAGTAGAAACCCAGAAAGAAGATCACCAGCAGGACGAAATTCAGGGTATATCGAACCAGTGCGGCAATCGCTTCAGCCTGAACGCTTTTTGCGGTGGCGTTTTCCACGTCCTTCAGATGCCGTTGTACGAATTTCAGCGTTTTGCGTCTGATCCTGCGATGCAGCCAAAGGATGATGGCTACAAAGACACCAAAGCCTATTGTCCATGCGGTGGCTTCGATCGCTCCGGAAACTCGCGCTTGATCAGTTCGATTGGACCTGTAGGCTAGGATCGCTTGCTCAATGGCCTCGCCATGGAGAAAACCGAGAACTTCCAGTTCAATCTGCTCCAATTCCGCGTCGGCGACTGTCACAACCGATACCGAAAGTCCGTCGACCAGTATGCGTGTACCGAGTTCAGTATCCTCATAAGTGATTGTGACTTCAAGGCTATCCGAAGCTTCGGCCGCCTCTATTATTTTTTCCTGTACTGCTTCGGCGCGTTCCGATGCTGGTAGTGCGCTGGAACCACGTAAGAAAAACAGAGTATCGCCGTCCACGATAACGGGTGCTTTGAAGGTCTCGGATTGTTCTTCGTTTTCGACAGGTGCTTCGACCGTTTCCTGACCAGAAGCAGGCGCTGCACAAAGGCCAACCCATAGGGTCGTGACCAGTATCTGAAGTAGCAATCCCAGTTTCAGATGAATCTGCGCCATTGGACCTCCCGCGGTTCAACTATATCGACGCAAGCGCTTGTTTCTAGGACTTAACTGCAACGCTTGGCCAAATCTTTGCGCATTATCTGAGTTTCGGTGCAAAAACCTGTACCGCCATTCCTTGCAAACAGTCAGTTCAAAGAATAGGTTCTCGCAAAATTTGCGGGCCCTCCGCAAGCACCAAACCAAAAGGAATATCCCATGGAAGGTGGCGCAATCGCCCAGTTTCTCCCGCTGATCCTGATCTTTGCGATCATGTATTTCCTGCTGATCCGTCCTCAGCAGAAAAAGATGAAGGAACATCAGGCCATGGTCGAAGCTGTGCGCCGGGGTGATCAGGTGGTCACGCAGGGTGGCCTGATCGGCAAAGTGTCGAAGGTCAAGGAAGGCGAGAACGAGATCGAGGTTGAACTGGCCGAGGGTGTCAAGGTTCGCGTCGTCAAATCGACCATCGCGCAGGTTCTGAACAAGACTGAACCGGCGAAGTAACGTCGCGCGTCAAATCCTTGAAAAGGCAGGGTAATGCTGCACATTGATACCTGGAAGCGGGTTCTGATCTGGCTGGTCTGCGTGACCGGCCTGCTGATGGCCCTGCCGAATGCGTTTTACACGCGCGTTGAACAATCCAACGATGCCAAGGCCGCGATCGAGCTTGGCATCGACACGCCCGAGATGCAGGCCGAAGCGGCGCAGTGGCCAAACTGGCTGCCGTCGTCCTTGGTCAATCTGGGTCTTGACTTGCGGGGCGGTGCGCACTTGCTGGCCGAGGTTAAGGTCGGCGATGTCTACGAATCCCGTATGGATGCAATGTGGCCTGAAATCCGCGATGCGCTGCGGGATGAGCGGGCGACCGTAGGCACCATCCGCCGTCAGAACTCGGCCCCCGATGAGATTCGGGTGCGTATCAGTCAGCCCGAAGGCATGGCGCGCGCACTGGAAGTCGTGCGTGGTCTTGCCCGGCAGGTGCAGACGCTGTCCGGGGTAGGGGCCACTGATATCGAAGCCCGCGCCGAAGGCGACACCATCGTCGTGCAACTGTCGGATGCCGAGAAGCTGGCCTCGGACGATCGCACCGTTCGACAGTCGCTTGAGATCATCCGCCGTCGTATCGACGAGGTCGGCACGCGTGAACCCACTATTCAACGCCAGGGCGCGGATCGTATTCTGATCCAGGTGCCGGGCATCGGCAGCGCGGGTGAGCTGAAAGAGATCATCGGAACCACTGCGCAACTGACCTTCAATCCGGTTGCTGGCCGCACGACCGATGCGGATACCGCGCCGGGCATCGGGCAAGAGGTCGTCCCTTCGCTTGATGAAGACGGTGTGTACTACATTCTGGAATCCGCCCCCGTTGTGACGGGTGAGGAACTGGTCGACGCTCAACCCGCGTTCGACCAGAACGGCCGTCCTGCGGTCAATTTCCGCTTTAACACGTCCGGTGCCCGCAAATTCGGCGACTACACGCTGGAGAACATCGGCGCGCCTTTTGCTATTGTGCTGGATGACGAAGTGATCTCGGCCCCAGTGATCCAAAGCCGTATTCCGGGTGGTTCGGGCATCATCACCGGCAATTTCACGGTTGAGGAAAGCACCAATCTGGCCGTCCTGCTGCGCGCAGGTGCGCTGCCGGCGGGGCTGGAGTTCCTTGAAGAACGCACGATCGGCCCCGAGCTGGGACAAGACAGTATCGACGCAGGCAAGGTGGCCACCATCGTGGCCTTTGTTGCCGTCCTGGTCTTCATGGCGCTCAGCTATGGTTTGTTCGGTATCTTCGCCAATATCGCGCTGATCCTGAACGTCGGGCTGCTGTTCGGTCTGTTATCACTGATCGGGGCGACGTTGACCTTGCCGGGGATCGCGGGGATCGTACTGACAGTCGGTATGGCGGTGGATGCCAACGTGCTGATCTTTGAACGTATCCGCGAGGAACTGAAATCCGCCCGAGGTCCGGCCCGTGCAATTGAGCTGGGTTATGAAAAGGCACTGTCGGCAATTCTGGACGCAAACGTCACCACATTCATCACGGCGACAATCCTGTTTGCCATGGGCAGCGGACCGGTGCGGGGCTTTGCCATCACTCTGGGTCTGGGCATCCTCACCTCGGTCTTCACCGCGATCTTCGTGACGCGCCTGATGATCGTGATTTGGTTCGAACGCCGCCGCCCGAAAACGATCGAGGTTTGATCATGAGACTGAAACTTGTCCCACAAGAAACCTCGTTCGATTTCTTCAGCCGCTGGAAGGTCTGGCTGGGTATTTCCGGCTTGATGATGGTCTTGGCCTTTACGTCCTTCATGTTGCAGGGCCTGAATTTCGGCATCGACTTCCGGGGCGGCACCACGATCCGCACCCAATCGGCGCAAGAGATCGACGTGGGTGCCTATCGCGACGCCATCGCTCCGCTTGAACTGGGCGATGTCACAATCACCGAGATTTTCGACCCGACCTTTGGCGAGGACGAAAACGTCGCCATGATCCGCATTCAGGCGCAGGCGGAAGCCGAAGCGGTCTCGGCCGCAACAGTAACGGCTGTGGAAGAGGCATTGAAGGCGGCAGCCCCCGATATCCAATTTGTGTCCGTTGAATCCGTCGGTCCCAAGGTTTCGGGTGAGCTGATCCAGACCGCCGTGATCGCCGTTGTCCTCGCGATTGGGGCCGTGCTGGTCTATATCTGGCTACGGTTCGAATGGCAGTTTGCCCTGGGGGCGGTGGCCGCGCTTGTGCATGACGTAATCCTGACCATCGGCATCTTCTCGGAACTGCAAATCCGGTTCGATCTGGCGATCATCGCTGCGCTGCTGACCATCGTGGGCTATTCGCTGAACGACACGGTGGTTGTCTTTGACCGGGTGCGTGAGAACCTGCGCAAATACAAAAAGAAAGACCTAAAAGAGGTCCTCAACATCTCGATCAACGAGACCCTCAGCCGGACGGTCATGACCTCGGTGACAACCCTTCTGGCGCTGATCTCGCTTTATGTGTTGGGCGGAGACGTCATCCGTGGCTTCGTCTTCGCGATGATCTGGGGCGTGATCGTCGGGACGTATTCTTCGGTCTTTGTGGCCTCGACCATCCTGCTGTGGCTGGGGGTCAAACGCGACTGGTCCAAACCGTCGAACACGGCGGGCAACCAGTTTGCAAACATCGACGCCTGATCTTTTTGGCCAGTCCCCCACAGGGCTGGCCATTATTCTATGCGCCGCCTTCCTCAGCGGCATCGTGCGTGGGTTTTCCGGCTTTGGCACGGCGCTGATCTTCCTGCCTATCGCAACGCCTTTTCTGGGCCCGTTCGGCGCGCTGATTGGGCTGACCATCATGGATATCTTCGGTCCGCTCCCCAACCTGCGCCGTGCGTGGCGCGAGGTTGACCGGGGCGACCTGATCCGGCTGGTGGCCGGGTGCGCCCTGATCCTGCCACTTGGGCTTTGGATTTTGACGCAGGTCGATGCGAATGTCTTTCGGTACGCGGTTAGCCTCCTGTCGATCGCGATGCTGGCGGTCCTGATCCTGGGTCTGCGCTATCACGGCTATGTCAGCCGCACGATGGTGGTCGGCATTGGCTGCGCTGCAGGATTTCTTGGAGGCGTGGCAGGCCTGCCTGGTCCAGCGGTCATACTGTTCTACATGTCCCGGCCACTGCAAGTGACGGTCATCCGCGCCACCATTCTACTATTCCTATTTGCCTTCGACTTTCTGCTACTGGGGTACCTCACAGGTATGGGGCGGGTGACCGGAATGGCCGCGCTTCTGGGGTTGCTGCTTGCTGTGCCAAACCTGATCGGCAATTGGCTGGGCGGCAAACTGTTCCGTCCCGAACACGAAAGGCTCTACCGCGCTGCCGCGTATCTGGTGATTGCCGTTGCGGCCTTGTCGGGCCTACCACTTTGGGGCTAGAACGCACCCATGCGCCTGAACGAGATCACCTATACCAACGCCACCCCTGTCGATGGCTACGGCCCCGGTTTCTTCCGCGTGGGCGGCGCGCTCTTTCACGGCGCGGTTCTCACCGGCCCAACCGGCACCTCGGAATGGCGGGGCTATGAGGATGCCCAACCGCTCCTCGATCTTGCCGCCAACATTGACGTCCTGTTCATCGGCACCGGGGCAGAGCTGGCACATATTCCCGCCAAACTGCGTAACACGCTTGAAGATGCGGGTATCGGGGTCGAGATCATGAATTCCCCCGCCGCCTGCCGAACCTACAACGTACTGCTCTCTGAAGGTCGCCGCATCGCCCTTGCCGCGCTTCCGGTCTGAGGGATCCCCCTTAACCTGGCCAAAAATATCCCGGGGAGCGTGAGGGGCTGGCCCCTCACTCCCACCCCAACCACATCGCGTTCCGTCTAAAGCTCTGCGTCAATTCCGACCTTTTGTCCGCCCCCACAATCCGCTAAGCGAGCGCTATGACACTGACCGTGACCGATCTGGCCATCACCCGTGGTGGCATTCCCGTGCTCGAAGGGCTCAGCTTTTCATTGCCCGCAGGCAAAGCGCTGATCCTGCGCGGTCCCAATGGGATCGGCAAAACAACCCTTCTGCGCACGCTGGCCGGGTTGCAACCGCCGCTGCATGGCCGCATCGAAGGGGCCGAGGATCAGATCGCCTATGCCTCACATTCCGACGGGCTGAAACCCACGCTAACGGTTGTCGAAAATCTTAGTTTCTGGGCCTCGGTCTTTGGCACGCAAGGCATACAACCGGCGCTGGACGCCTTCGCTCTGAATGATCTGGCCGACCGCAACGCAGGCAACCTGTCGGCGGGACAGAAACGGCGGCTGGGGCTGGCGCGGATGCTGGTTACAGGGCGACCGATCTGGATGCTGGACGAACCCACCGTCTCGCTGGACCAGAACGCAGTGAAAATGTTCGCCGACGCCGTGCGCGCGCACCTGGGGCAGGGGGGATCAGCCCTGATCGCCACTCATATAGACTTGGGCCTTGACGGAGAGGTTCTGGATGTCGGCCCCAACAAGGCCAAACCCAAACCCATCGACGATTTCGACGGAGGCTTCCTGTGATCGCCTTGCTGCTGCGTGACCTGAAACTGGCCTTCCGCGCCGGAGGGGGCTTCGGCCTTGGGCTGGCTTTCTTCCTGATCGTGACCGTGCTGGTGCCATTCTCGGTCGGGCCGCAATCCTCTCTGCTTTCGACTATCGCGCCTGGTGTGCTTTGGCTGGGCGCACTGCTGGCCTGCCTGCTGTCGCTCGACCGCCTGTTAGCGCTGGATTGGGAGGACGGCTCGCTCGACCTGCTGGCCACGGCACCGCTGCCGCTGGAAGCCGTGGTTACGATCAAGGCGCTTGCGCACTGGCTGACCACAGGCCTACCACTGGTTCTGGCCGCGCCGTTTCTGGGCGTGCTGCTGAATCTGCCGGTGCCGGGCTTTTCGTGGCTGGTGATCTCGCTGCTGATCGGCACCCCCGCCATGAGCGTCATCGGCACCTTCGGCGCAGCCCTGACCGTCGGCCTGAAACGCGGCGGTTTGCTGTTGTCGCTGTTGGTCCTGCCGCTTTACGTGCCCACGCTGATCTTCGGCGCTGAAATGGCCCGCCGTGGCGCCACGGGGATGGAGACCCAGACCCCGCTGCTCATGCTGGCGGGGATCACCGCCGCCACAATCGCACTGCTGCCCTTTGCCAGCGCCGCCGTTTTACGCATCAACCTTCGGTGACGTGCTCAAACTTTGACCAAGGTCAATTGAGAACGAACCCGACTCGGACTAGATAAGGCCCATGTCTATCGCAGCCAAAGCCAATGCCCTCTGGGAATACGCCAACCCGCGCAAGTTCCTTGCGACCAGCGAACGGGTGATGCCGTTCTTCTGGATCACCTCTATCGCGTGCATCGTGGTGGGGCTGATCTGGGGGTTTTTCTTCACGCCGGATGACTATAAACAAGGCTCGACCGTCAAGATCATCTACCTGCATGTTCCGGCGGCGCTGATGGCGATCAATTGTTGGCTGATGATGCTGGCGACCTCGCTGGTCTGGCTGGTGCGCCGCCACCATGTCAGCGCTCTGGCCGCCCGTGCTGCTGCGCCAATCGGCATCGTGATGACTTTGATCGCACTGGCGACAGGCGCGATTTGGGGTCAGCCCATGTGGGGTACTTGGTGGGCCTGGGATCCGCGCCTGACCTCCTTCCTAATCCTATTCCTGTTTTATCTGGGCTATGTCGCCCTGTGGGAAGCGATCGAAGACCCCGACACCGCCGCCGACCTGACCTCGGTCCTGTGTCTGGTGGGCTCGGTTTTTGCGATCCTCAGCCGCTATGCGGTGAATTTCTGGAATCAGGGTCTGCACCAAGGCGCATCGGTGATGCGTGCAGCTGCCATTACCGGGGCGGATACCGAGGAAAAAGTCAGCAACATCTATTTCTACCCGCTGCTTCTGTGCATCATCGGGTTTGTTCTACTGTTCATCGCGCTGGTGCTCTACCGCACGGGTACGGAAATTCGCGCGCGCCGGATCAAGGCGTTGCTGGCACGGGAAAGGGTAAATGGATGATCCCCGATCTTGGAAAATACGCCGACACGGTCTTGTGGTCCTATGTGGTTTCAATCGGACTTCTGACAGCGCTGATCCTGTTCAGCGTGATGCGCGGCCGCAAGGTTCGGACCGAGATGGAAAAACTCGAAGAACGGATGACCCGCAATGGCTAAAATCTCGCCTCTGATGATCGCGCCACCGCTGATCTTTGGCGCCTTTGCCGTTCTGGCCGGCATCGGCATGTTCCGCGACGATCCAAACGCGTTGCCATCCGCCCGCGAAGGCCAGCCCGCGCCACCGGTCGTCCTGACCGAATTTCAAGGCAAACCCAATTTCGACGACGCCACGCTGCGCGACGGGAATGTCAAACTGGTCAATTACTGGGCCAGCTGGTGCGCCCCATGTCGTGTGGAACACCCTAACCTTCAGGCCCTGTCCGACGAAGGCATCCCGCTTTACGGCATCAACTACAAAGACCAACTGGACAATGCCGAAGACTTCCTGACCGAACTCGGCGATCCGTACACTGGCATCGGTCGCGACGAACAGGGCCGAATGGGCCTCGATTGGGGCGTCTACGGCGTACCCGAGACCTATGTCATCAACGGCGAAGGCACCATAATCCTGCGCTTTGCCGGACCCATCACCCAACGCGTGATCGAAGGCACCATCCGCCCAGCCTTGGAAAAAGCTGCAGGCAAATAAAGCCCGCCCGTTCTTCTGTTCAAAAATACCTCGGAGCGCGAGGCAGAGCCTCGCAAATAACAAAAGGACGCCCTTAGGCGTCCTTTCTTATTCTATATGCACAAATTCCGGTCATCCAGCCTTTGCAAGGTTCCGTAGTACGTAGTGCAGTACGCCACCGTTTTCGATATACTCGATTTCGGGCGCGGTATCGATGCGGCACTTCAGGGTGATGGTCTTCTCGGACCCATCGCCGTAGACGATGGTGCAGGGCACCTCTTGCAACGGCTGGATCGTGTCCAGACCGTGGATCGAGACCGTTTCGTCCCCTTTCAGACCCAGCGACTTGCGTGTGTCACCGCCGGTGAACTCAAACGGAATGACGCCCATGCCAACCAGGTTCGAGCGGTGAATACGCTCAAAGCTTTCGGCGATCACGGCCTTGACGCCCAGCAGAGCCGTACCCTTGGCCGCCCAGTCACGAGAAGAACCCGCACCGTACTGTTCGCCACCAAAGACAACCAGCGGGGTGCCCTGTTCCTGATAGGCCATCGATGCCTCATAGACCGAGGTCTGTTCGCCATCGGGGCCTTTTGTGTAACCGCCCTCGACACCGTCCAGCATCTCGTTCTTGACGCGGATGTTGGCGAAGGTGCCGCGCATCATGATCTCGTGGTTGCCACGGCGGGACCCGTACGAGTTGAACTCGCGCGGCTGAACCTGGCGGTCGGTCAGATACTTGCCTGCAGGCGTGGTCGTCGCAAACGAACCGGCCGGTGAGATGTGGTCTGTGGTGATCATATCACCCAGGATCAGCAATACCTTGGCACCTTCGATGTTCGAAATCGTACCCGGCTCGGCCCCCATGCCTTGGAAATAGGGCGGGTTCTGGATGTAAGTCGATGTCGCGGGCCAATCATAGGTTTCCTGCTGCGGAACATCTACGCCCTGCCACTTTTCATCGCCCTTGAAGACGTCGGCATATTTCGATTGGAACGCCTCACGCGTAACGGTCTGTTCAACCAGTTCAGCGACTTCCTGGGCCGATGGCCAGATGTCTTTCATGAAGACGTCGTTACCGTCCTGATCCTGACCAATCGGCTCGGACGTCAGGTCGATATCCATGGTGCCTGCCAGCGCATAGACCACCACCAACGGCGGCGAGGCCAGATAGTTGGCGCGTACGTCAGGCGAGATTCGTCCTTCGAAGTTCCGGTTGCCCGACAGCACCGACGTGGCGACCAGGTCGCCTTCGGCAATCGCCTCGGACAGTTCTTTTTGGATGGGTCCCGAGTTACCGATACAGGTGGTGCAGCCATAACCCACGAGGTTAAAGCCCACTTTGTCCAGATCTTCTTGCAGGCCAGCGGCCTCAAGATAGGCTGACACAACCTGCGACCCAGGAGCCAGCGAGGTTTTGACCCAAGGTTTGCGGTTCAAACCCAGCGCTGCGGCTTTGCGCGCCACAAGGCCCGCGCCAATCATCACATAGGGGTTCGAAGTGTTGGTGCAGGAGGTGATCGAGGCGATCACGACCTTGCCCGATTCCATGGTGTAGTCCTCGCCGTTGACGACGACTTCCTTGCCCATGGGACGCTTGAAAGTCTCTTCCATTTCCTTGGTGAAAGCGGCCTTGGCGTTGGTCAGTGCAACATAGTCCTGCGGGCGTTTTGGACCCGAGATCGCAGGAACGATGGTGCCCATGTCCAGCGACAGGGTGTCGGTATAGATCGGTGCGTAGTCCGCATCGCGCCAGAAGCCGTTCTCTTTCGCGTAGGCTTCAACCAGCGCGATACGGTCTTCGTCGCGACCGGTATTGCGCAGATAACGCAGGGTTTCGCCGTCGATCGGGAAGAAGCCACAGGTCGCGCCGTATTCGGGGGCCATGTTGGCGATGGTCGCGCGGTCGGCCAGGGGCAGACGATCCAAACCTTCGCCGTAGAACTCGACGAATTTGCCGACAACACCTTTTTCACGCAGCATCTCGACGACCTTCAGAACCAGGTCGGTGCCGGTGGTGCCTTCGACCAGATCGCCGGTCAGCTCAAAGCCCACAACCTCGGGGATCAGCATCGAGATTGGCTGACCCAGCATCGCGGCTTCGGCCTCGATCCCGCCAACACCCCAGCCCAGAACGGCCATGCCGTTGACCATGGTGGTGTGGCTGTCGGTGCCGACCAGCGTGTCAGGGTAGGCGACTTCGTTGCCGTCCTGATCGGTGTCAGTCCAGACGGTCTGGGCCAGATATTCCAGGTTCACTTGGTGACAGATGCCGGTTCCGGGGGGCACAACGCGGAAGTTGTTAAAGGCGTTCTGGCCCCATTTCAGGAACTGGTAGCGTTCCATGTTGCGTTCATACTCGCGGTCCACATTCATCTGGAACGCGCGCGGGTTGCCAAACTCGTCAATCATGACCGAGTGGTCGATGACCAGATCAACCGGGTTCAGTGGGTTGATCTTCTGAGCGTCGCCGCCCAGTCCTTTGATGCCGTCACGCATTGCGGCCAGATCGACAACCGCCGGAACACCGGTGAAGTCCTGCATCAAAACGCGGGCAGGGCGATAAGCGATCTCGCGCGGGTTCTTACCGCCGTTGGCGCCCCATTCGGCAAAGGCCTTGATGTCGTCGACCGAGACCGAGAAACCGTTATCCTCGAACCGCAGCATGTTCTCTAGCACCACTTTCAGCGCGGCGGGAAGGTTTGAGAAATCACCCAGACCGGCCTCTTGTGCGGCGGGGATGGAATAATAGGAAATGGACTTGCCATTCACGCTCAGGCTGCGGCGTGTCTTGGCGGTATCCTGTCCGACTTTGATGGGCATCTAGTGGCCTCCCTCTCAAATGACGTGGAATATGGGATTCGCTGAGGGGTATCTGCATCACCCAAGCCGCCGGTTCAAGGTCCAACAGCCCACCTGCGGCAATTTTTGTATACCATTGCACACATTTTTTTGAAATCTGGCTGTCGCGGCTCTCAAGAAACCTTGATTGGAGGTTGAGCGGCGATAGATGTACACCTGTCTCGCATCCCACAAATCCCGAGAGCCCCATGATCAGAACCGTTACTGCGACCGCGCTTGTTTCCCTGTTTCTTGCCTCGTCTTCGATGGCGGAAAGTGACCCGGTGGTTGTGGAGTTGTTCACGTCTCAGGGGTGTTCTTCCTGTCCCCCTGCGGACAAGCTGATGCATGAGCTTGCCAAGCGCGACGACGTTATCGGCTTGGCGCTGCACGTGGACTATTGGGACTATATCGGGTGGGAAGATGAATATGCCAATCCCGATCACACCACCCGGCAGCGCGCCTATGCGAGTGGGGGCGGGCGGTCGATGATCTATACGCCGCAGATGGTGATCAACGGGCAGCAGGATGTTGTGGGCGCCAAGGCTGATGAACTAAATCGCATCATCGAAGCCCATCTGAAAGCTGCGCCAGAGGCATCGGTCTCAGCAACACGGGCGGCGAATGATGTCACGGTGGATGTCACGCCGATCGAACTGCCCGAAGGGGCGACCTATGAGATTCGGGTGGTGGAGTATTCACCGATGCGCCATGCCTCGATCCGCCGAGGGGAACTGGCAGGGCATGAGCTGGACTATGCCAATGTGGTGGAATCCTGGCACTGGGCGGGATCCTGGGATGGCAACCAGGCACAGCAATATTCGGTTGCGCTGACTTCGGACCTGCCTGCGGTTGTGCTGGTTCAAGAGGCGGGTCATGGCCCGATCGTGGCCGCTGCGCGGGTCAAATAGGTCGACCGCCCATTAAACCATGTCTTCCGGCTGAACACCCAGCCCATTCCAAGCTTTCCAGCGGCGGTGAATCCAGAACCACTGGCCCATGTTTTTGCGCACCATCGCCTCAAGATCGTCATTGGTGAACTGGGTCATGGTCTTGGGGTCGGTATGGGGGACGGGGTCGTGCAGGACGATCTCAAAGTCGATACCGTTGGGCTGGCGCACGGCATAGCAAGGGATCAACACCGCCTTGTACTTCATCGCAAGCTCGGCATTCAGAACCGAGGTCACGGCGGGTTTGCCGAAATAGGTCAGCTCTTCGCCGCCATGGGCATGCAGGTCCGATACGATGGCGATGATCCCACCCTTTTTCAGGGCGCGCACCATCTCAACCATGCCGCGGCGGCCCTGTTCAAACATCGGCGCGCCGGTTTTGTAAAAGGCGTCGACATACATGTCGTTGAAATAGGGGTTTGCCATCCGGCGATAGAGACAACCGATCGGTTCGCCGCTGCGTTCCTGTAGCGCGATGCGCGCCGCAAGGTAGTGGCCGAAATGGGCGGTGATCATCATCACCGGCTTGCCCTCGGCAACGGCGGCGTCAAACGCGGCGATACCAGGACCCGAAACCTTTGCATGGCGCTGTCGATCCGTAAAACCTTCGGGCGAGAAATGTTCCATAATCGCGCGGCCAGCATTGTCAGGGACGGCCTGGCAGATGCGATTGACTTCATCCTCGGGCAGGTCGGGGCAGGTCAGCTTCAGGTTGTCGCGCACGCGTTTCGAAAACCCCACCACTGGTGCAAGCGTGCGGACCAATGCGCCCATTGTCGCAATGCGGCGCTCATACGGCAGCAGGCGCATCGCGCCAATCAACCCTTTTAGGAACAGGCCGGTCACGTAATATTTGCCAAGCTCAATCCGGCTGAGTTCTGACTTTTCTACGGGCATCTGTGGCTCTCGGCGGCTATTGCGGGCGTTGCCGGGCCAGACATACAACCCCGACCGAGCGACCACAAGCGTTCTGAATGGGTTACAAGGGCACGGAGGCGTCTCGTTATTCCTCGGCCTCTTCTTCGACAAGGGTTATCGCGCCGCCATCCACCAGATCGCGGATTGCGCCAACGATCTGGGTCATGGCCTCTTCTGCCTCAGCCTGTTTGACCTTGCCGCGTTCGGTCATTTCCTCGCGCAGATTGTCGGCCATGCGCGAGGACATGTTGGTCAGAAGAAATTCAACCGTTGCCTTGTCATCCTCGGTCTCGGTACCGGCGAGCGCCGTGACCAGAACCGGTTGATCCACGCCCCGAAGGATAGCGGGTACGTCGCGCGGCAGGATGCGCGTTGGGACATGGGCGAATGTAAAGATGGACCGGCGTACGACACTGGCGAAATCCGAATCCTCCTCATCCAGAGCGCTAAGCAGCCCGTCGCGGGTCGAGGCGGCGGATTGGTTGAGGATGGCCCCCACGCGCGCACCGGGGCCATCTGTGAATGCCATGGTCGGGCGTTGATCCAGTTGGGTGGCCAGCGACCATCCGATTCGGTCCACTGCCTCGGGTGTGACATTGGCGGTTTTTGACACCGCATAGGTGATCCGTCGCGCCACCGGGCCGGGCAGGTGGCCCAATAGCTGCGCGGCCTTCGCGGTTTCCAGCTTCGAAAGCATCACTGCCGCGACCTCGATACTTTCGGCCTGCGCCATGTCGGCCAGATCCTCGGTTGGGATTTCGCGCAGGCGCTGCCAGGGATCGCCGACTTGACGCACCCCTGCGACTTTGCGCAGCCGCGCGGCGGTGGCCGGAGCGATTTTGCCGTTCACAGCATCCAGCGCACCCGCAAGTCCGTGCGGAAAGGAAAGCCCGACACTGTCCAGCGCTTCGGCGAATTCAGCGGCCACAGCGTCCAGCGTCACCCGGTCCACCAGACCCATCTGCCCCAGTTGGTGGGTCAGCTTTTCCTGCAAGTCATCGGGAAGATCCTCAAGCGGGATATCCGCGCCGTCATTTAACAAAAGCCGTACGACCACTGCCGCCTTTTGTCGATTGCTCAGCGCGCGTGGTACCACGCGCGGCGCTTCTTGTTCTTTGTCGGCAATGGGGGCCGAAGCCCCCGGCGCCATTTGTACCAATGTGTGTGAGTCCTGCATCTGCCTGCGGTGCCATCATTCTGATCCACGGGCAGAATAGGGAGACTCGGGTAAAAAAAACCTGAAGCTTAGTAGTTGAAGGTCAGCCCCGTGCGGATTGCCTCGCGCAGAGACGCCTCGGCCCAGGTGCCTTCACCACCGCGCGCCTTGATCTCGCGCCATTGCTCGATGGCCAGATCGGTGCGACCTTCGGCGACATAGCCTTGTGCCATGTACGAGCGCGCCAGAATATTGTCGGGATTGACCCTGATAGCGTCCTGATAGAACAGATTGGCCTGTTCCAGATCGCCCAGCTTTCGGAATGTAAAGCCCCAATAGGTCAGAACACGGTCATCATCCTGATCCATGATCCGAAGGACGTCCTGCGCGTTTTCCAACTGCCCGTAATAGGCAAGCTCACGCACCGCGCCATAAAGTTCGTCCTGAGTGAAATTTGTTTTGTTCGGTTTCACACAGCGCCCGGCGTCCTTGTCATAGACCCGACCGAACAGACACTTCTTGGTCGTGTTCGTCGGTTTAGGCGGGCTGCTGTCCCCACCGCCAGCGGCGTGGGCAACTGGGGCGAAAGCGAATGCCTGCAGGGCAATTGCTGAGGCTAGTACTAGGCGCATTTTCCTACTCCGTTCTCTGGGCTGCTCTGATCAAGCATAGCGCGATCCGATAAAAGACGAACAATCGGCGGCTCGCTTTTATTCACGAGTAGGAAATATTTTCTTAGCTGTTCACGGTTTTGGTACAGCTCTGGGTCTCATAGTCCCATTGGGTGCCCGGCGCGCAGGATTGCGTTTGCTTGGAATGTCCGCTGCAGGCCATCGCGATCGAGGCAGAGCAGGTCAGAGCCAATGCGCATAGAAGAGTACGGGTCATGGTGGGTCTCCTGTTCGGAACAACGACCCCATCATATCCGAATTTGAGCAACCTGACAAAAAGACAAGGCCCGAATCCGCCTATACGGTCCGGGCCTTGTTTAGTGCGTTAGGCTTTATTCCTCGCCAAACACGCGCGCGAAAATCGTGTCTACGTGCTTGGTGTGATAGCCAAGGTCGAATTTCTCTTCGATCTCCGCGGGGCTGAGGGCGGCGGTGACATCGGCATCGGCCAGAAGTTCTTCTTTGAAATCAGTGCGGTGTTCCCAAACCTTCAAAGCGTTGCGCTGAACCATGGCATAGGCGTCTTCGCGGCTGACACCCGCTTGGGTCAGAGCCAGCAAAACCCGTTGGCTCATGACCAGACCGGGGAATTTGTTCATGTTCTCCAGCATGTTTTCAGGGAAGATCAGCATCTTGTCGATCACACCTGTTAGACGGGCCAGCGCAAAGTCCAGCGTGATCGTGGCGTCCGGCCCGATCATGCGTTCCACCGAGGAATGCGAGATATCGCGTTCGTGCCAAAGTGCCACATTCTCCATCGCAGGGATCACCGCCGCACGCACCATACGCGCCAGACCAGTCAGGTTCTCGGTCAGCACCGGGTTTTTCTTGTGCGGCATAGCTGACGAGCCCTTTTGACCCATCGAGAAGAACTCGGCCCCTTCCAGAACCTCGGTCCGCTGCATATGGCGGATTTCGATAGCGATATTTTCGATGCTGCTGGCGATCACGCCCAATGTGGCAAAGAAGGCCGCGTGACGGTCGCGCGGAATGACCTGCGTGCTGATCGGCTCGGGCACCAGACCAAGTTTGTCGCAGACATGCTCTTCAACCGCAGGGTCGATATTGGCGAAGGTGCCGACCGCGCCGCTGATAGCGCCGGTGGCGATCTCGGCCCGCGCGTCGCGCATGCGAGACAGATTGCGGTCCATCTCTGCGTAGAAACGCGCAAAGGTCAGACCCATGGTGGTGGGCTCGGCATGGATGCCGTGGCTGCGGCCGATGCGGACAGTGTCCTTGTGTTCGATCGCGCGGCGTTTCAGGGCGGCCAGCAGACCTTCGAGATCGGCGATCAGCAGGTCGGCAGCGCGGGTCAATTGTACGTTCAGGCAGGTGTCCAGCACGTCGGACGAGGTCATGCCCTGATGCACAAAGCGTGCCTCTTCACTGCCGACGTGTTCGGCCAAGTGGGTCAGAAAGGCGATGACGTCATGTTTGGTGACGGCTTCGATTTCATCAATCCGTGCTACGTCGAACTCCACATCCTTGGCTTTCCACACTGCCTCGGCGTTTTCGCGCGGGATCACGCCCAGATCGGCCATGGCGTCACAGGCATGGGCTTCGATCTCGTACCAGATGCGGAACTTGCTTTCGGGCGACCAGATGGCAACCATCTCGGGGCGGGAATAACGTGGAATCATTGGCAGCGGCACCTTATTGTGATTTGGCAGGAGGCGTTGCGGCGCGGTTTAAACCCGACCCGCCACGGGAACAAGATGCGAGTGCGCAGATGAGACGGTTTGCCCTGATTTTAGCCCTTTGGCCCGATATTTCGGCCGCGACAGAGTTTTGGCCACTGACCGGGAGTGAAATCGTGTCGACCTTGACCGGACAGAAACTCAGCTATGGCGAAGGCGTCTGGCAAACCTTCGATGCAAGCGGGGCCACGCAGTATTTCTCGGGGCGACCCAGCAGTGGACGGTGGGCAGTTCGCGGAGATCAGTATTGTTCGACCTGGCCACCATCCGGGCTTTGGGCCTGCTATGATGTGTTGCAAAGCGGGGTAATCATTCGATTCATCGACGACAGGGGCGGGATCACGGACGGGTATCTGCCGGAATGATCGCTCCGAACAGCCTGTCCGATTTCGAAGGCTGCTGGGGCCTGACGCGCACCATCCGCGACGCAAGAGCGGGGCAGGTGGTGCAGGCGGATGGGATGGCGTATCTGCGTCCTGTTGATGACGGCCTGATCTATGACGAAGAAGTGGTTTTGCGCATACCCGGTCAGGCTGAGGTGAAAGGCGCCCGGCGCTACCTTTGGCGTGCGGACCGCGACGACGTAGCAGTCTTTTTCGACGACGGGCGGTATTTCCACCGTTTGAATCTGGGGGTTCCGCAGACATCGGATCACCATGATTGCGCGCCAGACAGTTACGACGCAGTCTATGATTTCTCGAACTGGCCGCGATGGAGCGTACGCTGGATAGTCTCCGGGCCCCGAAAATCCTACGAAATGGACACGGAATACGTGCTACGGTAGCGTAATCACCTTGAAGTGAGCGGCCGGATTGGGCATTGCTGTCGCAGAATTCCGATCCGAATTGGGGAGAAGTGAAGATGAATGCAAATGTACTGGCCAATGCGTTTGGCCCGCGCGAAGGCACGGCGCTGCGTGTTAAGCAAGTGATCCTGGTTGCGCTGGGCATCGTTGCTTTGGCCGTTGCCGCGAAAATCAAAGTGCCGATGTGGCCGGTTCCGATCACCATGGGCACCTTTGCCGTTCTGACCATTGGTACCGCCTATGGCGCGCGTCTGGGTTTGGTGACCATGCTGGGTTACCTGCTGATCGGAGCGCTGGGCTTTGATGTGTTCGCCGGTTCGTCGGCCGAGAAATTCGGGCTGACTTACATGATGGGTGGCACAGGCGGCTATCTGGTGGGTTATGTGCTGGCAACCCTGGCTCTGGGTGCTCTGGCCGCGCGCGGTTGGGACCGCTCGGTTGGCAAGCTGGCGCTGGCGCTGGTTCTGGCCAATGTGTTGATCTACGTCCCCGGCCTGCTTTGGCTGGGTCAGCTGTATGGTTGGGATCAGCCGATCCTGGCCTGGGGCCTGACGCCGTTCCTGGTGGGTGATGCGATCAAACTGGCGCTGGCGGCGCTGCTGATCCCTGGCCTGTGGAAACTGGTGGGCGACGCCCGCGCCTGATTTCCCGCTTTTGAGAACGACGAAACCCGCGCCCGGAGCAATCCCGGCGCGGGTTTTTTTGTTATGGAATGAGACTGGACAAATCCGGTCATCGCGGGCCACTCTGAGCCAACAGAAACAACAGGTTATTATGATATGTTTTTGCGATTAAGCTCTGCCATTGCGGCGATATGGCTTGGCGCCGCGCCAGTGTTGGCCGATACCCCGGTGACGTATACGGATAATGGACGCGCCTTGTTCAGCTTTTCGGTGCCCGATTTCTGGGCCGTGCGGACAGGTGGCACACGCGAGATTGAGGATACGCAACTGGGAGATCCCCGCGCAGTGGCTCGTGTCATGGGGATACGGCCTGTAACCGATGACAACGTCTGGATCGGTTTTGTCGCACCCGCCGGCGTCGCCTCGATCGACGGAGGATTGCGGTATCTTCAGGATGTCGACAAGTTTCTGGTCAAATCTCCAGTGGTTTCAGACAATGTTTCGACTCGTATCGGAGGGCTGCCCGCGCAAGTGATCCGGGGCACCGGTACCCGTGATGGGCGGGGCATTAACTTCACTGCGACTGTGATCGACCTGCCCAATGACCGCGTCGCCGTGGCCGTGGCCGTTCTGCGCGATGGGGCCGATCCGGCCTATGTGGATGATCTGAACGCAGTGTTTGCCTCGTTCCGGGCTGCTCGGTGAGGAGGGGGAAGATGACCAGAAAACTGATCAAACGCACCTGTCTTGCCCTGAGTCTGGGCGCAGCCAGTTTTACCCTTTCGGCCTGTGATGGGGTCACTGTTGGCGTGGGATACGGATATGATCCGTTTTACGACTCGCTTCTTTGGAACGACTATTACCACGACGTAGATGTGGACATCGACGTAGATCGCCCGGTTCGCCCGAAGCCGCCGGTTGGGAAACCGCCTGCACGGCCCAAGCCACCGATCGCCAAACCGCCCGCGCGGCCCCGGCCACCTGTGGCTCGGCCCCCGACAGCACGGCCGCCGATCCATCGACCGGCACCGCGACGGTAAGGTGCGTCAGGTCAGCAATTCGGTCGTAATTTCCGCCGAACCCTCAAGTGTCCTGTGAACAGGGCACTTGTCGGCAATTTCCAGCAACCTGGCGCGCTGTTCGTCGTCCAGAGGACCTTCGAGCCGGATCTTGCGCCGGAACAGATCAACCTTTCCGTCGCCGACTAGCCCCGCATCCTGCCCGTGGACCTTGTTGTGGCAGACATCGACAACAATGCCCGTCAACGGCCAGCGTTTGCGACGCGCATACATGCGAATTGTCATCGAGGTGCAGGCCCCCAATCCGGAAGACACGAAACCGTAAGGCGACATGCCTCGGTCGGTGCCGCCATACGAGGCAGGCTCGTCCGCGACCGCATGGTGACGGGGGCCGGATTGAATGTCCTGCAAGAAACCGCTGGGGTCGGCCTCGGTCACGCGCACAATGCCTTCGGGGGCGCCGGGCGGTGGGGCTGGTGGGGACAGGGTTATGTAGCGTGTCACCCAGGCCGCAATCACATCGGCCGCATATTCAGCGTCACAGGCCCGCGTGATCAGGTGGTCGGCATCATCCAGAGTAACAAAGCTTTTGGGGTGCTTGGCGGCCATAAAGATGGCGCTGGCGTTGTCGACGCTCACGGTCTCATCCAAGGGGGCGTGCAGGATCAGCAGCGCGGCTTTCAGCTCTTTGATGGCGGGGGTCAGTTCGGTTTCCGATATGTCATCGACGAAGGCCTTACCAATGCGGAAAGGACGCCCGCCTAGCGTTACTTCAGCCGAGCCTTCCTGCTCGATCTCGGGAAGAGCGGCCTGGAAATGGTGCGAGACATGGCCCGGATCAGCAGGTGCGCCCAGCGTGACCACCGCTTTGACGCTGGGAATGCCAGCGCGGGCGCGCAGCACAGCAGCTCCGCCAAGCGAGTGCCCAATCAGCAACGACGGCGCCATGTCGCGCCCGGCAAGATAGTGAGAGGCGGCAATCAGGTCTTCGACATTAGAAGTGAAAGTGGTGTTGGCGAATTCGCCTTCAGAGTGACCCAGACCGGTGAAGTCAAAACGCAGAACGGCAATACCCATTCCAGCCAAGCGAGCCGCGATGCGACGGGCGGCGGGAATGTCCTTGGAGCAGGTAAAACAATGGGCAAACAACGCTGTGGCCAGAACCGGCCCGTCAGGCAGGTCGAGGCGCGCAGCAAGTTGGTTGCCGTCGTGACCGGCAAAGGTAATGCGTTCGGTGGGCATGGCAGTTCCTTACGTCGCAAGTTAGCGCCAATACTGTGGGCTTCTACCGGGTCGCTCAACCCATATGTAACGCGCGTCACGGGAAGGTGAGAACAGATCGGTCATCCAGTACATGAAGCGGAACGTAGGTTTCAATTACCATCAAGTTATGTGATGAGGTATCAAAATAATATTCGTTTTAAAAATATGTTTGGAGCCTCCACATTGACTTTGTTCACGTCACACAATCTCGGAGGCCATGATGGCACACATTTCTTGCGCACCACGCAGCACCGCGCTGCGCCCCGATCTTCTGATCATTCTTGCCCTGACGGCGCTGCTTAGCTTTGCGGCGGGTCACAACTGGCCCGAGGCCGCGCCGGTCGCGGCGCAAACCGCTGAAGACTGGCACGGCAATGTCAAACGCTCAACCTGGCCGGACTAGGCCAGACCCATCAGCTGGGGGTCGAACGGATAGGTTGTCAGGTTCTCATACCCTTCCTCGGTGATCAGAACCTGATCCTCCAGCTTGATGGAAAAGTCACCGCCCACTTCGCCCACGGCGGCCTCGACACACAGGACCATGCCGGGCTCCAAGGCATAGTCGTAAGCGCCGGCAACCGCCTTGTCCGGGTAGGCCACCAACGGCCATTCATCGCACAGGCCGACACCGTGCATCAGGCAACCGTATTTCTGTGCCTGAAACTTGTCGTCCAGTTTGTGTGAGTTGGCCGTCAGATCGGGGATCATGACGCCGGGTTTCAGCATCTCCATATTGGTCATGATATGCTCATGCGCGTGCTGCATGGCATAGATCATGTCCGGGCGGGGTTTCTGATCGCCGATCCACCATGTGCGTGAGATATCGATACATATACCGTAAGAACCGATCAGGTCCGTATCAAACGCGATAATCTCATTTTGTTGCGTGATCCGCGGTCCACATTCCTGAAACCACGGGTTCGTGCGTTGCCCTGAGGCGAGCAAGCGGGTTTCAATCCATTCACCGCCGCGTCGGATGTTTTCAGCGTGCAGAACGGCCCAAATGTCATCCTCGGATGTCTTGCTGTCGCCGACATTGACGCGGGCAAACTGCTCCATCGCGCCAACAGCGGTCTCGCAGGCATGATGGGCGCAGCGCATGGCCAGAATCTCGTCCGGGCCCTTGATCGCGCGGGTCTTTTCAGTGAGTTCTTCGCCCTCCATGATCTCGAACCCCTGCGCCTCGAGCGCGCGCAGCCCATGCAGCATGATCTTGTCCACGGCCAAGCGTTTGTTGCCGCCGCTATGCTCTTCGATCAGCACCCGCACCTCATTCGAGAACACATCAGCCGCCACATCCACCTTGTCTCCCCGGTCGAAATAGAACAGGTCGGCGCCTGAACGCTGTTCGCGCACCAGCGGGTTGAAGGTCGAAAGGAAGGGCGAGTTTTTATAGTCCCAGATTACCATGTACCCATCGGCGCACAGCAGTACGGCGCGAAACGGGTTGTGGGTGTTCCAAAGCTGCATGTTGGTGCTGTCGGTGGCATAGCGGATGTTCAGCGGGTCGAACATCAGCACCCCGCCATAGCCGCGATCCACGACCGCTTGCGTCAGGCGTTTCCAGCGATACTCGCGCATGTTGGCAAGGTTGGGCAGGGTCAACCCGGCGGCCTCCCACTCGGAAAAGGCTAGTTGGGTGGGACCGATCTCGATCCGGTCCAATTCGTTCGGGGTGCCATCACCAAGGGTCGCGCCTTTGGTGGGGTCGATTTTGCGGCCGTCGCGGTAATGTGTGTTCATGGATGCCCTCTCTGCCTGTTTTTTCAGCGTGGAGAATCATTGCCGCGCAGTCTCGATAAATTGCGACGGTCGGATCGTCGCTTTTTGACCGACAGCTCTGCGTTGCAGTGATAGATCAGCCTTATGACGATTTTTCAGACCGCAATTCCCTACAACCCGCTAGATCAACGCCCACTGCCGGGTATCCAGCCCGACAGTATGGAGACATGGCTGCACCGGGATGATGCGTTTGCGGCGCAGATGCAGCACCGAGAAGCTTTGTTGCGCGACCGCCGGGCGGATGTTGTGGCGCTGGACCCAAGCGCTGAACCGGCGGCGCAGGAGCTGCTAGATCTTGTGCTGTACCACGCCTATCCGGGGTGCTCCGACCATGTCACCCGACCCGATGGACAAGAGGTGGTCATTGATCGAGCCCAGCCGATGGAGACCCTATGCAAACTGGTGCAGGAGGATATCTGTATCTTGCAAAAGCACGGCGAAGAACATGTTCTGACCGGGGCCGTCTTGTGTTTTCCGGCCAGTTGGCGCCTGTCCGAGAAGTTCATGCGCCCGCTGATCGACATCCATGTGCCGGTCGACAGCTATGACGATGACATCGCCCGCCGTGTCCAGCGCTTGTTCGACGGGATACGGCCGGGTCGGCCGCTCTGGAGGTTCAACGCGCTGTGGTACGATGATGCCGAGTTGCACCAACCCCGAAGCGCGCATGAGCCACGTCACATCAAAGACCCCGGATCCGCGCCTTATCTGCGCAGCGAAAAGCAAACACTGTTGCGGCTGCCGCAGACGCAGGCGGTGGTATTTACAATCCATACCTACGTGCTGAAAGCGTACAGCTTGCCAAATATAGAAAACCCCGCCTGATGGCGGGGCCTCCTAGGAGGGTCTTAGGTTCGTGAATCACATGCCCAAAACGTTGGCAACACCTGCGAAGGCCCCGCTTGTGCTGAGAGCGGAGATCGCTACCGAATAGGCAAGCACCTGAGTGTTAAGGCGAAAATCTTCGCCCCGGATCAGGTTCACAGCGGCCATAGAGGCCGCGATCGGAACAGACACACTGGCCACGGCACCGGTCAATCCCCAACTGGTCAGTCGCAAGATATCACTGGGCTGTTCGTCGTGGTCGAGGGGGTGCGTGTCGTCCCGATCCAAAGGCTGCTCGATAGGTTCTGTCCGAAAAGCGATGCTGAGCAACTGCTCATCCGACAACTGGATCGGCCGGGCTGCCGGGGGCGGCGCCTTTTTTTGTGGCTCGTCCAGTGGGTCTTCCTCAATAGTGTCCAGTTCCGCGAACGGGCCTGAGACTGCCTCGAAAATCTGTTTTCTATTTCGCTTCTTTTTTTTAACGGGGGGCAGAGTGTCAAACGCACTCATGAATTGTTCGATGGTCAGCACGGTGTTGGGCGTCAGCCATTCAACCCGCTGCGTGGCGCAGATGTCGACCATGCGATACAGGACAACCACCAGCATCAGCTCGGAAATCTCGCGGTCGTCCAGAAGCGGTGAGACCGGCGTGATCGTAATGGTCAGCCGGTTTTTCGGCAACGTCACCACGGGCCGTTGCAGCGTCTTCAAACCAGCCGAGCGGTTCATGCGCTCAAACCGGTCTTCAGCCACGGGCACCTGTGTGTCCAGCGTCAGACGCACCAGATATTGATTGCAGACGATGCTGGCTTCGGTCGCGTCACGAATGCTTTTGCGTTCGACCAGATGCCCGTAATCTTCAAGCGTTGCAGAAACAATGGCGCTGAACCGCTCGATCGCGCCATCGGTCTCGCCGTCAAACTGCAAACCACCATGATAGCTGTTCTTCGGAGTCACTGCGCATTCCTTTGTCGCATCCTGTTTGGACTCCAGTCTAGTGAGAGAAATGGGGCAGATTTGGGCGAAAATGGAAAAAAATCACAAATTGCAAAGATTGATTACGGTCTGGAAACCTAGGCAATTTAAGGGCCATTAAATGTCTGTGGCAGGAATGTGGCTGAAATAAGGAGGCGCGTGCCGAGATTGTGGCCAGCCTTAGCCGTCGATTCGCGCGGCCATGATGGCGATGGATTGCTGGTACACGGTGGCAGCATTCCATTGCTGAATGACGGCAAAGTTTGGCTGCCCTTGCTGGTAGCCGCGCCCCGGTTTCCAACCCTTTTTGCGAAGAAAATTCGCGGTCGAGGCCAACGCGTCGGTCATGTTGTAGAAATCCACTTTGCCGTCCCCCGTGGCATCGACCCCATAGTTCAGTGCGTTGCCGGGCAGGAACTGCGTGTGCCCCAATTCGCCATGTTTCGCCCCCCGTGTCGCGGTCGTAATGCTGCCTTGATCCACCAGTTTCAGAGCGCCGATCGCATGGGGAATGAAGAATTCCGACCGGCGGCAATCATAGGCAAGGGTGGTGATTGCCGAAACAACCTGACTGTCGCCCATAAAGCCGCCAAAGCCGGTTTCCATGCCGTGAATGGCGATCAGAACACCTGCTGGAACGCCATATTGCCGCTCGAGCGCCGCGTAGAATTGCGGGTTTCGCGCCTTGCGCTTGCGTCCCTGCGCGACAATCGTGTCGGCGCCGCGAACCTGCATGAATTTGTCCAGCGAATATTTGAAACTCTTCTGGTTGCGATCGGCTGCAATAGTGCGTGTTGCATAGGTCGTCTGGGCGAGTGCCTGGAGGCCTTTCTTCTTTACACCCGCGCGTTTGGCTTGTTTCGCGAAGTCCTTTTTCCACGCCTCAAAATCGGCGCTTGTGTCACCGCAGGGGGCAGCAATCGCAAGAGTTGGAAGGATCAAGGCGAAAAGCAGGGCAAGGCGAAACATGGTGAAAAACCTGATGGACTGAAAAGAACAATTCCCATCTTACGTACCGAGAGCTGTCCCGCAAAGGGGGTCAGTACAGATCCAGTTCTCCGCTTTGCTTGAGGGTTTCGAACCATTCATCCGGAGTTTTGTTGATCCGCGCGTGCTTGACCATCATGGCGTTCATGTTCGGCAGGTTTGACGAATCTGGCCAATCCTGAGGGTTCCACAGGTTTGCGCGGATCACGCATTTGGGGCAATGGGCAAAGACGGTTTGAACTTTGATCAGCAGCGCCAGCTTGGGCGCGCGACCTTGCACAGCCATGGCGTCCAGCAGCTTTGGATCGGCGCAGATTTGGGCCGTTCCGCGCATGCGCAATGTCTCCATCTTGCCAGGCACGATGAAAATCAAACTGACGCGTGGGTCTTTCAGAATGTTGTGGAACGTGTCCACGCGTTTGTTGCCAGGGCGGTCGGGGATGGCGATCAGGGTGTCCGAGAGCACGTGAACAAAACCGCTTGGGTCTCCGCGCGGTGACACATCCAAATGTCCGTCGGGATTGGCAGAGGCAATGATGCAAAACGGCGAGGTTGCAACAAAGTCGCGGCACATCTGATCCAGAGCGGGCAATTCCTTGGCGATGATCTGGGGCAGAGGCGCGCCGGTTATCTGTTCCAATTCTTCGGCGGTGGTCACGAAATGCGTAAACTCGGTGTCCATGGGATCTCCTCCTTGGCAGGCAGTCTGGAAGATCACCCGAAACGAAACAAGGGCGCCCGGTTGGGCGCCCTTGGAAGAATTTTCGTCGGAAATTCTTGGATCAGCAGCTGTAGTACATGCCGTACTCGACCGGGTGCGGTGTGTGCTCGTAGGTTTCGACTTCTTCCATCTTCAGTGCGATGTAGCCGTCGATCTGGTCTTTGGTGAACACGTCGCCCTGCAGCAGGAAGTCGTGATCGGAGGCCAGAGCTTCCAGCGCTTCGCGCAGCGAACCACATACGGTCGGGATGTCGGCCAGTTCTTCGGCCGGCAGATCGTACAGGTTCTTGTCCATGGCTTCGCCCGGATCGATTTTGTTCTTGATGCCGTCCAGACCAGCCATCAGCAGAGCAGCAAACGCCAGGTAGGGGTTCGCGGCTGGGTCGGGGAAGCGAGCCTCGACGCGCTTAGCTTTCGGGCTTTCGGTCCACGGAATACGGACACAACCCGAACGGTTGCGGGCCGAATAGGCGCGTAGAACAGGTGCTTCGAAGCCCGGGATCAGGCGCTTGTAGCTGTTGGTCGACGGGTTGGTGAAGGCGTTCAGGGTCTTGGCGTGCTTCAGGATGCCGCCAATGAAGTAGATCGCTTCATCCGACAGGTCAGCGTATTTGTCGCCAGCGAACAGAGGCTTTCCGTCTTTCCAGATCGACATGTTCACGTGCATACCGGTGCCGTTGTCACCTGCGATCGGCTTCGGCATGAAGGTGGCCGATTTTCCGTAGGCGTGTGCAACATTGTGGATGACGTACTTGTACTTCTGCAGCTCGTCAGCTTGCTTGGTCAGGCTGTCGAAGATCAAGCCCAGCTCGTGCTGACAGGAAGCAACCTCGTGGTGGTGCTTGTCCACTTTCATGCCCAGGCGCTTCATGGTCGACAGCATCTCTGAGCGCAGGTCTTGCGCTTCGTCAACAGGGTTCACGGGGAAGTAGCCGCCCTTGACGCCGGGACGGTGGCCCATGTTGCCCATCTCGTACTCGGTGTCGGTGTTCCACGACGCGTCGGTTGCATCAACTTCGTAAGATACCTTGTTGATGCTGTTAGAGAAACGGACGTCGTCGAACAGGAAGAATTCGGCTTCTGGGCCCATGTAGGCAACGTCACCAATACCCGAAGCTTTCAGGTAGGCTTCGGCTTTCTGGGCGGTGCCGCGCGGGTCACGCTCATAGGCTTCGCCGGTGTCGGGCTCAACGATCGAGCAGTGCAGGCAGATGGTCTTTTCCGCGTAGAACGGATCAACATAGGCACTTTCGGTGTCGGGCATCAGTTTCATGTCCGATGCTTCGATCGATTTCCAGCCAGCGATCGACGAGCCGTCGAACATGAAGCCTTCTTCCAGGAAGTCTTCGTCAACCTGGTCCGACATGATGGTGACGTGCTGAAGCTTGCCGCGCGGGTCGGTGAAGCGGATGTCGACGTATTCTGCGTCTTCATCACGGATCAGCTGAAGAACTGCGTCCTTGCTCATACTCTCTATTCCTCTGATTGGAGTGTTCGATTACAGCGCTTCCGAGCCGGTTTCACCGGTCCGGATGCGAATGGCTTGCTCAACGGGCGACACAAAAATCTTGCCGTCGCCGATCTTGTCGGTCTTAGCGGCCGAAACGATGGCGTCGATGGCAGCATCGACCTGATCGTCGTCCAAAACGACCTCGACTTTTACTTTGGGCAGAAAGTCGACGACATATTCCGCGCCACGATAGAGTTCGGTGTGGCCTTTCTGACGGCCAAAGCCTTTGACCTCAATCACACTGAGACCCTGGACGCCTACGTCCTGCAGCGCCTCTTTTACTTCGTCCAGCTTGAACGGTTTGATGATCGCTTCGATCTTCTTCATACCGGGCTCCCTTTAACTCTTGTCAGGATGGCACTGACCACGTCTAAGATTGGTCGGCAATCGGATTGCGGATTTGCTCTGGTGCAGGTGCAGGGAAAAGAAGTGATAGATTACTTTTTGTTCGACTTGCTCAAAAAGTAATCAGAATTGAATCGAGTTGGGTTTTTGAGATGACAGAATTGCTGACTGCGGCGCAGATGAGGGCCATTGAACAGGCAGCAATTGAGTCTGGTGAAGTCACTGGGCTGGAGTTGATGGAGCGCGCCGGGCAGGGTGTTGTCGAGGCTATTTTTGAGGAATGGCCGGAGTTGAACAGGCGAGGGGCCAGCCCCTCGCGCTCCCCGGGATATTTGCGGCCAGATGAAGAGGATCCGCTGCGCGCTGTGGTGCTGTGCGGGCCAGGGAACAACGGTGGTGACGGGTTTGTTGTAGCGCGGCTTTTGCATGGGTTGGGGTGGGCAGTTGACGTGTTTCTGTATGGAGATGCCGAGAAACTGCCGCCGGATGCACGGGAGAACTATGGGCGGTGGGTGGAGTTGGGGGCTGTTCAGCATTTGAGCAAACAGGGCGCACTTCAAAATGCGGCAAAGCCCGACATCGTCGTGGATTCGGTCTTCGGTACGGGCTTGGCGCGTCCCGTTGAAGGAGAACTAGGGCAGGTCTTGCAGTACTTGGATGCGTGGATTGCGCTAGGGGGCGTTAAAGTTATCGCGGTTGATACCCCGTCTGGGCTTTGTTCTGATAGCGGTAAGTCACTCGGTCCGTTTGCGGTGGCCTCCTTGACGGTCGCATTTCACCTTGCAAAGCGTGGACATTTTCTTGATCGCGGGGCCATCCAATCGGGCCGCTTGATCGTCAAGTCCATCGGGTTGGCGGAGCATTGGAATAGTCAGGCCGAGCGCCCGGTTTTGAAAATGATCGAAGGTGCTCCAAAGCGCGTGTTCAAGGGGCGCGCAGACCACAAATACACCCACGGCCACGCATTTATCCTCACGGGCGGTGCGGCTAAAACCGGCGCTGCGCGATTGGCGGCGCGGGGCGCTTTGCGGATTGGGGCGGGGCTGGTGACGCTTGGGGTGCCAGGTTCGGCTCAGATGGAGGTGGCGGCGCAGGTGACGGCCCTCATGTTGCAGCGGGTTGATGGGCCCCAGGGGCTTGCGGCTGTGCTGGGCGACGAGCGGTTGAATGCGCTCTGCCTTGGGCCGGGAATGGGGTTGGAGCGGGCGCGCGAACTGGTGCCGGTTGTGTTGCAGGCCAAGCGTGCCACCGTGCTGGATGCGGATGCTCTGACGGCGTTTGCAGATGATCCGGCGGCCCTGTTAGGGCAGTTGCACGAGAATTGCGTTCTGACCCCGCATGGGGGCGAGTTTGCGCGGCTCTTCCCGGATATCACCGAAAAGCTGGCGGCGACGCCGACAAAGGGACCGGCTTATTCGAAGGTGGATGCCACGCGAGAGGCGGCCAAGCGTGCCGGGTGTGTGGTGCTTTTCAAGGGGCCGGATACGGTGATTGCGGCGCCGGATGGTAGATGCTCGATCAATGCGGCTTTTTATGACCGTTCTGCCCCTTGGTTGGCAACGGCGGGGTCTGGAGATGTGCTGGCCGGGTTCATCACCGGTTTGCTGGCCCGAAGGTTCGCGCCCATGCAGGCTGCGGAAACTGGGGCGTGGTTGCATGTGGAATGTGCGCGCAGCTTTGGGCCGGGCTTGATTGCCGAGGATTTGCCTGAGCAACTGCCATATGTATTGAAAAACATAGATATATGATTGTATATTCGAAGTGTCGTCAAACGCTGGTTGCTGCACTGGTAATGGCCGTCTGAAGGGTGAAGCTGACCAATCGACAATTGTGTCTGTGCCTTGGGACGAACCAACCTGGAAGCAAAGTCAGGTTTTGCGAGAAGTAAGAATTTAAAAAGAAGTCAGATTTCAAGGACGCGGTGTGAGGTACGTTACGGAAGGCAATAGGCATCAACTTGTGCGTTCAGCGCCCGTCCTAGGCAGGTAGAAGACAAAAAATTGAGCAGCGCCAAAACAGTTTTTCTCATGGTGACTGAAATGACCCAGAATTTTAGAATTCATTCTCTGGCTGCAGTGTTGGCCGTAGCGACTGCCGTTCCGGCAATGGCGCAATTGCGATACGACAATAACAGCGGCGGCTATGTCGAGCTCTACGGCCAGATTCACCCGGTCATCGTCTCGGTAGATGACGGGGAAGAAACGGAAACCCGTTTACTCGACAATGATCTGTCGAACAGCCGTGTGGGGCTTCGCCTGATGCAGCCCTATGGCAGCAACGAGTTCACGTTCTGGTTTGAAACCGGATTGGGGCTGCCCAGCACCGGTTCGGCCAATCAGGACGGCACCAATAATGATGGCTGGTCGCGCGAAGATATTCGCCACGTCGATTTCGCCCTGAAAGGCAGCTATGGCAAATTCTCGGCAGGGCAGGGCAGCATGGCGTCCGATGGCGCGGCCGAGGTTGATCTGTCCTATGTTGGCACTGTGCTGTATTCGTTCACCAATGACGAGAACGGTGCCTTTTTCTATCGCCAGCCCGACGGGATACTGAGCGACATCACGGTTGGAGATTCCGCCGACAACTTTGACGGGGCGCGGCGCGGGCGTATCCGTTATGACACGCCTAGTTACAATGGGTTCTCGGGCGCTATCGCCTATGGTCAGAATATTTTGTCCAGCAGTGACGACGACGATTATTACGATATTGCAGTATCTTACGGAAACACCTTCACAAATGGGATCGAGTTTGCGGCCACAATCGCCTATGCGGTGCGCGACTTTGATGATGGGTCAGGTGAACGTCGGGATACGATCGGATCGGCCTCGGTGCTGCTGCCGAGCGGGTTCAGTTTCACAGCGGCTCTGGGGACGCGGGACAATACCTCTGACGGGGCTAGCGATCCGGATTATTGGTACACAAAGATCGCCTATGAGACCGATTGGGTGTCTTGGGGGCAAACCGGTATCGGGATCGACTATTTCGACGGATCCGATTTCCAGAATGAAGGATCAAGCACCAAATCCTGGGGCATCGCGGTTGTGCAGCGGATCGACAGCATCAACACGGATGCATATCTGAAATACCGCCGCCACGATTTTGACGATATGGTCGATTTCGACGAGAACGAAGCCTGGGCTCTGGGCGCGCGCTGGCGGTTCTGAGACGACAGTTGCAGCCAACAACAAACGCTCCGGCCCAGTCCGGGGCGTTTTTTCTTCAAATCCGCGGCAAAACAAGGCTGATCGGGCAGTTGCCCCTTGCACGTTGGGGGCAGGGCAAATAGAAGGCCTCAAATTTGCCCGGCGCGCCGTTTTGCGCGCCCCGAATCCTATGGGGACTACCATAATGCAGGTTACCGAGACGCTGAACGAAGGTCTGAAACGCGGTTACAATATTGTCGTTTCCGCAACTGAGCTGGACGACAAAGTGAATGAAAAACTGGTCGAGGCACAGCCGGAAATCGAAATGAAAGGTTTCCGCAAAGGCAAAGTGCCGATGGCGCTGCTGAAAAAGCAGTTCGGCCAGCGCCTGCTGGGTGAAGCGATGCAGGAAAGCATCGACGGTGCGATGAATAAGCACTTTGAGGATAGCGGTGACCGTCCTGCGCTGCAGCCCGAGGTCAAGATGACCAACGAGGACTGGAAAGAAGGCGACGACGTCCATGTCGAGATGTCCTATGAGGCGCTGCCTGCCATTCCTGAAGTTGACCTGAAATCGGTCGAACTGGAAAAGCTGGTCGTCAAAGCCGACGACGCGGCGATCGAAGAAGCGTTGAACAACCTGGCTGAAACCGCGCAGGATTTCAAAGCGCGCCGTAAAGGTTCGAAAGCCAAGGACGGTGATCAGGTCGTGATCGACTTCGTTGGCAAAGTAGACGGCGAAGAATTCGAAGGCGGTTCGGCCGAGGACTACCCGCTGGTTCTGGGCTCGAATAGCTTCATCCCCGGCTTTGAAGAACAGCTGGTTGGTGTGAAAGCCGAAGAGGAAAAAGACGTCAACGTCACTTTCCCGACCGAATACGGTGCCGAGCATCTGGCCGGTAAGGAAGCTGTTTTCACCTGCACCGTCAAAGAAGTGAAAGAGCCTGTCGCCGCCGAGATCAACGACGAGTTGGCCACCAAATTCGGTGCCGAAGATCTGGATGCGCTGAAGGGTCAGATTTCGGAGCGTCTTGAAGCCGAATATAACGGCGCATCGCGGGCCGTGATGAAGCGCGCTCTGCTGGACGTGCTGGATGAGAAGGTGTCGTTCGACCTGCCGCCGTCGCTGGTAGAAGCTGAAGCCAAGCAAATCGCGCACCAGCTGTGGCACGAGGAAAACCCCGATGTCGAAGGCCACGATCACGACCCGATCGAGCCCACCGACGAGCACAACAAACTGGCCGAGCGCCGCGTGCGTCTGGGTCTGCTGTTGGCGGAGCTGGGCCAGAAGGCCGAGGTTGAAGTCACCGATGCCGAGATGACACAGGCGATCATGAATCAGGCGCGTCAGTACCCTGGTCAAGAACGTCAGTTCTTTGAGTTCGTGCAGCAGAATGCCCAGATGCAGCAGCAACTGCGCGCGCCGATCTTCGAGGACAAAGTCATCGACTATATCGTCGAGCTGGCTCAGGTTGCTGACAAGGAAGTCAGCAAAGACGACTTGCAAAAAGCCGTTGAGGCGCTGGACGAGGAATAATCCCTTGTCGCCCGCGTAGCCGGGCAAAAGAATACGGAGCCGCCTGATAAAGGCGGCTCCGACTAAGTGGCTCTAACTTCTGAGGTGAGGGGGTCAGGCCCCATGAGCTAGAGCACGGGGGGAACGCATCAGGGCTATCTTCTGCTCGGGTGTGAACTTGTCCGAGAGTTCTTCTATCAAGCGCAATACGGCATTGACCTCTTCCTGGGTGGTTGCGGCGCTCATTTGTTCTACGAAGTATTTTTCCATTTGACTCAGTGGCTTGTGATCGAAGTTTGCGGGTTTGGGTTGTGGTTTGACGTTGGACTTGGCGAAAAGCTGGAGCGCTTGTTCGTCGGTCAGAAACACGTCATGGGCGATGCCAGCATAGTCGCGAATTCCTGAAATACGCTCGTCCGAGCAATCCATGAGGGCGGCCATCGCCACCACTTTCCCCATGGGTTTCGCGGTGCCCAGATAGTCATAAGGCGCGTTCCCGGATCGTTGCAGGACGCGGTTCATCACCGGGTCGATAACAGCGATCGAGTCCAGCACTCCGGCTGTCTTGGCGTATTCGAACGAACCGATCATGACCTCGCTGGTGACATAGGAGACCGAATTCTCACCCCTCCCGCGCCCCAACTTTTTAGTGTCGACACAAAACCGGGTTGCCTCCCAAATCTGGGCGCTGCGCACAGGCGGCTCGCCATCCAGGATCGCGTTAAACACATCGGCCAGCATATGAGGCCCTGTGGTCTGCAGCAGACGCATACAGCCAACGACGTTCCCCTCGTCGTTCAGACTGACCACGTGTGCAGGATTGAGCGTATCGAACCTGTCGATCTCTCGCCCGTCCTGGATGGTTACGTCCCATCCCAAGCGGTCGCCGAAGACCCGTGCGCGCAGTTGATACATCTCATCCAAGATGTCTTTGAATTTGTGTTGGTTCATCCCATCAATCACGATGATCATGTTCCATCCCCCTACAGATTGGTTACCGTGAACAGAGGATTAACAAAGTTGTGATCTGAGACTATTAGGGGATTCCCGTAGAATTTTAGTTTTTTTGTTAACCGGGAGCTATCAGGCCGAGACTAACGGCCCGTCCGATCGCCTGCGGCGTGGTCAATGCGCCTAGTTTTTCCCGCCCTGACCGCATATGCACTTCGACGGTCCGGTGCGAGATGGACAGGATATCACCGATATCCTGCTGAGATTTACCCACGGCCGCCCATTGAAGGATCTCTTTCTCGCGCGTTGACAGGGCAGGTAGGTATAGTGCTTTGCCCAACAAACCCGACTGCATGACCGTGTCATGGGCGTGTACGGCGGCAAGTTGCAGGTCCCCCATCACGTGCCGCTTGAGCTTGTCCCATTCGTCGTCCGAGCAGTCACGCGTTACGTTCAGCAGCCCGCATTCGCCGTAAGGGCCGCGCACCGGAACCGAAAGGCCTCGGGTCGTGATGCCAAAGTCATGGGCGTCCCGAAACACGGTGTGGAACTTGTCATCATGGTTAAAGCGACCCCAGTCTACGGGGGCGATACTGAGCACGGATTGATACAAAGTCGGGTCAAATTTATGAAAACCCTGCGTACCATAGTGAATCTTCCATTCGTCAGGATAGTTCGCGTAGCCTTGAACATCTCCCTTAACGGGGTTGAATGTCGCATAGGATGCGTAATCAAAGCCAAGCTCGGAACAAACCGCGTCAATTATGTCAGCGGCTGACTTTTCCTCGTGGTCGATAGCGGCCAAGTCGATCAGCTTCAACTTTTCAACCTTTACGGAGGTTAACCTCGGTTCAGAGGTTAACGGCGTTAATGTTCAGTAAATCTTACGAGGCGTAAGGCAGCGCGCAAGCAGTTTGTTCACATGTGTAGTGTTATTATCCGCCATTCGCGACGTCATAACGCATTAATACAAGGTTTTCGGCAGCCTCGGACGGCTATTCGGGAACCAACCCTGTTTCAACCAACAATCCGCGTGCTTTTGCCTCGGGCCAGTAGCCTTTGGCATAGAGAAAGATCGCGCGTTGCTGATCGCCGTCGGACAGCAGCCATGCGCCGCGCAGGTACTTGCCGGCAAATTCCAAATTGGTGTCGGCGTCGAGGAGCCCCTGCGGATCGCCCTGGTAGCCCATGGACCGTGCAGTGGCCGGAAGGATTTGCAGCAGCCCGTAATAGGGTCGGTTCACGGCCCAGGGGCGATGCGTACTTTCGCGAATAGCCAGTTTGTGCACCAGCTCGCGCGGCAATTCGTAGTGATCGGCCCATTTATTGATCGATGCCCGCAGCTCGGGCGTTTCGTTCGGGTAAAGCGGGGGATCAAAGGCCGCACGCGTCGGTGTGTCGGGGGTGCCGCAAGCCACCAGCGGCGCGGCAAGAAGAAGGGCTAAGACACTGCGGCGCGGGATCTGAGTCATCAAGGGCTCCGGAATTTTGGACTAAATACTAGGAAACTTGTCTCTGGCCGCAAGGGTAGCTGGAAATTCAGGCTGAATTATGCCGCCCAGTTCGTGCATGAAAAAAGGCCGCCCAAAATGGCGCGGCCTTTTCGAAGTTCGCAGGTTGAAGGTTACGCTTTCGCGTCGTCTTCTTCCGCAGCCGGTGCTTCTTCGGCAATCAGGTCTTCGTCGTCAGACGCGGCGGAACCGATATCGTCGAACAGCTCGGCGATTTCGAATTCTGCGGCGGCTTCTTCTTCAGCGGCCAGTTCCTGGATCGATTTACCCGAAGCTTGCAGTTCGGCTTCTTCTTCCGAACGGGCGACGTTCATCTTGATTTCAACTTCGACCTCGGGGTGCAGTTTGACTGCCAGCGAATGCAGACCCAGCTCCTTGATCGGTGCGATCAGGGCGATCTGTTTCTTGTCGACGGTGAAGCCAGCTTCGGTCGCGGCCTCTGCAGCGTCACGCGGAGTGACCGAGCCGTACAGAGCACCGGCATCCGACGCCGAGCGAATCACGATGAACTGCTGACCGTCCAGCTTTTCAGCCAGTGCTTCAGCTTCTTTCTTGGTTTCCAGGTTGTGCGCTTCAAGCTGCGCCTTGCGGGCTTCGAACGAGGCGATGTTCGACTCGGATGCGCTCAGAGCTTTGCCTTGGGGCAGCAGGAAGTTGCGGGCGTAGCCGGGCTTGACGTCAACGACGTCGCCCATCTGACCCAGTTTCGCAACGCGTTCCAGCAGGATAACTTGCATATCAGTCTCTCCTTACTTCACGGCGTAGGGCAGCAGGGCGAGGAAGCGGGCGCGCTTGATAGCACGGGCCAGTTCACGCTGCTTTTTCGCCGAAACGGCGGTGATGCGCGAGGGAACGATCTTGCCACGCTCAGAGATGTAGCGCTGCAGCAGACGAGTGTCTTTATAGTCGATCTTCGGCGCGTTCTCGCCCGAGAACGGGCAGACCTTGCGGCGGCGGAAAAATGGTTTTGCGGCCATGGTTTGGTGTCCTTTCGTCAGGCGTTGATCAGCGGCGCTCGCGGCGGCCTTCGCGCTCATCGCGCTTCTGCATCTGGACCGAAGGGCCCTCGGCATGCTCGTCGACCTTGATGGTCAGAACACGCATGACGTCTTCATGCAGGCGCATCAGGCGCTCCATTTCCTGAACCGCGCCAGCAGGCGAGTCGGTTTTCAGGAAGGCATAGTGGCCTTTGCGGTTCTTGTTGATCTTGTAAGCCATCGTCTTGACGCCCCAGTACTCGCTTTCGACGACGCTGCCGCCGTTGTCAGCCAGAACAGTGCCGAAATGTTCGACAAGGCTTTCTGCCTGCGCGTTGGACAGATCCTGACGCGCGATCATTACATGCTCATACAGTGGCATGTGCACTCCTGTTTATATCAAGGCGCATTTCATAGGCGGGGCCGTTTGGTCCTTCGCGACCCTGCCACGAGAGGCTGCGCGATTCATGTGATTAGCGAAGGATGGCCCCGTATACACGTTTATGGCGGCGGGGCAAGACCTGACACACGTGCCTTGGTGAAGTCCTGCTATTTCCTTTGCACCGCCCAATTCCTGACGCTTTTCAAGTCGATCTTGAATTTCATACCGGGGACAGACCGGACACACCGGACCCACGACGGCAACCTGAGAAACAGGGTGAGAGAAATGACCGCGATGAATACGAATACACTTGAACAGTCGGCGACCGGCGCGCGTTTTGAGAAATCCGTTCCAGTACTGATCACATTCGCTCCGAACTGGAAAGTGCGCATGATTTTGGCGCGCATGGTTGGTGCCTTTCTGATCGTGATGTCCTTTTCCATGTGGCTGGCACCGGGTTCGGCCATGGCCGCCGAAGTTTGGCCGATCAAGATGGCAGCGTCGCTTGCTTTCCTGATCGTTGGTGTCAGTCTGCTGACCATTCAGCTGCTGGACTCGCGTCCCGATGCCTATTTTGACCCGATCCGTCGCGAAGTCCGCGTTCTGCAAAAGAACGAAAACGGCCGCCCGCAAACGGTTCTGCGCCGCAGCTATGACACGCTAGGCGGTGCCAAATTCAGCGATGATCAGGTCGAACTGTTTGATGTCGATGGCAGCCTGCTGATGAAGCTGCCCCTGCAGTCGGCGGATGTCAGCCGAGCGCTCAAGGGTCAATTGAGTGGAAGTGTAACAATCTTCGCCTGAATTTTATTCTGTTCATATAGGAACAGAAGTTGTGAGCGAATAAAGCTTGTGTGCCGCCCCTTGGCGGCACATTTTCGTTACCGAGCAACCCAACAGGTTTGCATCCACAACATTGCGGAGTTTGTCATGAAACCCATCCTTCTTGCTGCTGCACTGGCCGTGTCGGCGACTTCGGCGTTTGCAAGTGCCGAGAAATACGTTCTGGACCCAAGCCACAGCCAGGTCATTTTCAACTATAACCACCTTGGTTTTTCGACCACCTATGGCATGTTCTCGGGCTTTGAAGGCGAGATCCTGTTCGACAAGGAAAACCCGGCTGCGTCCAGCGTGACGGTTTCGATGCCCGTTATCGAGATGTTCACGGGCTGGAAACCGCGCGAAGATCACTTCATGACCGAAGACTTTTTCGGTGCCGCTGAAGGCGATCTTGTCACCTTCACGTCTACCAGCATCGAAGTGACAGGCGAGAACACCGCCAATATCACCGGCGATTTGACCATGAATGGTGTAACCAAATCGGTCGTACTGGACGCCAAGCTGAACCAGGCGGGTGAGCATCCGATGGCAGGCAAGCCGTGGGCTGGCTTCGACGCGACGACCACTCTGATCCGCAGCGATTTCGATCTGGGCCAGTTCGCACCCTTCGTGGGTGACGAGGTTAATGTTCAGATCTCGGTCGAGGCGCAGAAAGCCGAGTAAATAAGGCTACTATTCTAGAATCGAAACCGCCGGAGCTTTTTGCCCCGGCGGTTTTCGTTTGTTCGCCGCTATTCACCGCGCGTAGCAGTCAGCTCGACGCTTACAGTGACTGCGAAGCCCAGTGAAGCTTCGGTGGGTTGCGATGTGCCCACATCGAAATCCATGCGGTTCAACTCCAATTCACCAGAAACCGTCGCGGTGTCGCCTTGCAAATCCAAAGTGAACGGCAGCACAACGTCCAAGGACTTGTCGCGGATGGTCAAGGGGCCGCGTGCCTCATACCCGGTTTCGGTTTTGAATAGATCTGCCTTAAACAGCGCCGTGGGATATTGTGCGCTGTCGAAAAAATCCGCGCCCATAGCTTGATCACTGACCGTGCCTAGGCTGAGCGACGGGATTGAGATCGTCACCTCGACCGAACCGGCCAAGCCGGGCTCGGCGGGCTCATCAAAGGCTATGGCGGCCGTCCAGTCCTGGAAGCTACCGGTGACTGGGCTACCCAGCTGGTTGATGGTAAGGCCCAGAGTTCCTTCCTGAACCTGCCAGTCCGATTGGACTTCGGCCAGTGCCGTGGCTTCGCCCTGAGCGTAAGAGTGATGGCTGAACGCGCCGATGCCCCAGCCGCCGATCAAAACCGCACCCCAGACGACGAGCGCGGCAAGCGCGGGTGTCTTCGAATGGTGTTGGGCCGGGGGCTCGGGGGCCTGGGCTGAGCCAGGCAGCATACGCCGCAATGTGCTGTCTTTGTCGATGACGTGGTGTTTCAGCGCCCCGGCAATATGCAGCACAAGCGCGCCACCTAGGGTCCAGACGAACAGCCAGTGCAGGCTGGCGGTGAATTCGGCCAGATGCTGGGATTTGGGGACTAGCGGCAGGTTTTGACCAAAGGGCCAAAGGATCGGCGCGAACCCTTCGGCTGCGGCGTGGTGTATCCAGCCGGTCAGCGGTGCCAGCACCAACGAGCCGTAAAGCAGCCAATGCACGGTTTCGGCAGCAAAGGCCTCGGGCTTATTGTCGGCGTTCAGTAGGCCGGGTTTGGTTTGGGTCAGGGCCCAGAGAATGCGAGCAAGGGCTACGAAAAAGACGGCAACGCCCAATGTTTTGTGCAGTGAGAATAGGCGCGCCGCGCGGGTGATGTCATCCTCGGTCGTCGGGATGTTCGGGTCATAAATGGCCTGCGCCAGATCATTGGCGAAATAGCCCAGCGGAAAGGCGGTGAAGATCAGCAGGGCGGTCAGCCAGTGGAAGGTCTTGGTGACGCTGCCATAGCTGGAAAACGTGTTGGTCGAGGGCATCGGGTGCTCCGGCGAAAAGATGGTTGGGTTCAACCTATCGCCGTGAGGGCAGGACTCAAGGGCGCAGGGCGCACAGATACGGTGCCTTTGTGCAGAGATCAGGCAATGCTTGTGCCGCGCGATCACACAGTTTACACCCCGCCGCAACCTAACGTCATCCAAGAGGTTGCAATGACACGCGCATTTGTTTTCCCGGGGCAGGGCGCCCAGACCATCGGAATGGGCAAAGCTCTGGCCGAGGCTTACCCCGCTGCTCAGGCGGTGTTCGACGAAGTGGACGAAGCCCTGGGCGAAAAGCTGAGCGGCCTGATTTGGGACGGCGATATTGCTGAATTGACCCTGACCCAAAACGCACAACCTGCGTTGATGGCAACGTCAATGGCGGCAATGAGGGCGCTGGAGGCCGAGGGCGTCTCAGTCACCGATGCAGCCTTTGTGGCCGGGCATTCGCTGGGGGAATATTCCGCGCTGGCCGCTGCTGGTGCGCTGTCGGTTGCAGATACTGCGCGTCTTCTGCGCACCCGTGGCCAGGCTATGCAAAGCGCCGTGCCGGTGGGCGAAGGTGCGATGGCGGCGATCCTTGGGCTGGACCTTGATGCAGTGCGCGCCGTGGCGGATGAGGCCGCGAAGGGTGAGGTTTGTCAGGCGGCAAACGACAATGACCCGACGCAGGTTGTGGTCTCGGGCGCGAAGGCTGCTGTGGAACGTGCGGCCGAGATTGCCAAGGAAAAGGGCGCCAAGCGGGCCGTCATGCTGCCTGTCAGCGCGCCTTTCCATTGTGCGCTGATGCAGCCTGCTGCCGACGTGATGGCCGAAGCTTTGGCAGGGGTTGAAATCAAAGCGCCTGCCGTGCCGCTGATTGCCAATGTACGCGCCGAAGCAGTCAGTGACCCCGATCTGATCCGACAGTTGCTGGTCGAGCAGGTCACCGGCTCGGTCCGCTGGCGCGAAAGCGTGCAGTATATGGCCGCGCAGGGCGTGACCGAGACGTGGGAGATCGGGGCAGGGAAAGCTCTGTCCGGGATGATCCGCAAAATCGACCGTTCGATCGCGGGTAAAGCTGTCGGCACGCCGGATGACGTGCAGAATGTGACACAAGCCGAATCGTAAGACACCGCGCGCCGCGTGGCGCGTAGCAAAAGGACAAGAGAATGTTTGATTTGACAGGTAAGAACGCACTGATCACCGGTGCCTCGGGCGGGATCGGTGGTGAGATCGCGCGCTCTCTGCACGCTGCCGGTGCTACGGTGGCGCTGTCCGGCACACGGATTGAACCGCTTGAGGCGCTGGCCGCTGAGTTGGGCGACCGTGCCCACGTGCTGCCCTGTAACCTGAGCGACCCTGAGGCTGTGGCCGCACTGCCCAAGCAGGCGGCGGATGCGATGGGGTCAGTCGATATTCTGGTCAACAACGCGGGTATCACCCGCGACAACCTGTTCATGCGTATGTCGGATGACGAATGGCAGAGCGTAATCGACGTCAACATGACCTCGACCGCGAAACTTTGCAAAGGCGTGCTGCGCGGCATGATGAAGGCGCGTTGGGGTCGGATCATCAACATCTCGTCTGTGGTGGGCGCGACGGGCAACCCCGGTCAGGCGAATTATGCGGCGTCCAAAGCGGGGATGGTCGGGATGACCAAGTCGCTGGCATACGAGGTTGCAAGTCGCGGAATCACGGCCAATGCGGTGGCTCCGGGCTTTATCACTACGGCGATGACCGACAAGCTGACCGACGATCAGAAGGCGGGCATTCTGGGTCAGGTCCCGGCCGGACGTATGGGGGATGCATCGGAAATTGCTGCGGCAGTTCTGTACCTTGCCAGCCCCGAGGCCGGATATGTGACCGGAACCACCTTGCATGTAAACGGCGGTATGGCCATGTTGTGACCACCTGTCGGGGCAGGCGCGAAAGCGTTTGCCTTGGGCGTTGTCTGTGCTATAGGCGGCGCATCAATTCGGGGGTCGGCCATAGGGTCGGCCTTCTAGTTTCCCGGCAATCGGGAACCCAAACCGCCCAGACGGGCACATCAAGGCCAGCCTGAGCGGGCAAGGGCAGAACCGGGCACTATGCCCTGAAATGGAATGAGGAATAGACATGAGCGACGTCGCAGATCGCGTTAAGAAGATCGTTGTTGAGCACCTGGGTGTTGAAGAAGACAAAGTAGCGGAAAACGCTTCCTTCATCGACGATCTGGGCGCAGACAGCCTGGACACCGTTGAGCTGGTTATGGCCTTCGAAGAAGAGTTCGGCATCGAGATCCCTGATGACGCAGCCGAGACCATCCAGACCTTTGGCGACGCCGTCAAATTCATATCTGAAGCGTCCTAAGACCTTCGAAATCTTATGAAAGCGGCGCTTCCGGGCAACGGAGGCGCCGTTTTTTGTTGCCTGACGCGTATTCAGGCTTGTCAGATGTACATTTCGCACGCACGCTTTCAGCTGAGGCAAAAATTTCAGAGCGGGCAGGGCATGATACGATCCACCCCGATGATAAACACGGCACGCTTGACGCTTTGCGCCATGCGGCCTGAGGATTTCAACCGGTTCGCCGAGATCTGGCGTAACCCGTGTGTCGTGCGGCATATTGGCGGCAAACCGCGATCGCGTGGCGAAGCGTGGGATTCGTTTTTGCGCAATGCCGGGCATTGGCAGATGGCCGGGTTTGGTCAGTGGGCGGTGATTCAGCAATCGAATCGGCAGATGATCGGGCAGGCCGGCTTTTTCTATGGCAACCGTGCGTTGGGCGAGGATTTCGACAGTTTTCCCGAGGCAGGTTGGGTTCTGGCCCCCGAGGCTCAGGGACAGGGCATGGGCCTTGAGGCCGCTCAGGCCGCGCATGAATGGTTTGACCGCATCATGCCGGGGCCATTGGTTGCAATGATAAATTCCGAAAATGAGACTTCGCAAAGATTGGCGGAAAAACTGGGGTACCAGCCTCTGCGCGACTGCGATTATCAAGGAACGTCGGTCAAATTGCTGCGCCGGACAGGTCCACCGACACGTCACTGATCCCCGTGCTGCGATGCCGCAAAATGCCCGTGGTTTGCCGAAACTGGTTGCCGCACGGGTAATTTCTTCGGCTATGATACTGGGGTATAGCACAAGGATTGAGCGGAGGATCAGGCTCATGAGGATTTACCCAACGATGGAATTGCAGAACGGCCGGTGCGTCACACTGGACAAGGGCCGCCTGGACGAAGCTATGATCTGGCATGTGAACCCTGCCGAAACAGCCCGTAGCTGGGCTGCCGCAGGGGCGGAATGGATGCACCTGACGGACTTCGACGCCATCGAAGGGCGTGATACTAATGCGGAACTGGTCGAAGAGATCATCCGCTCGGCCGAGATCCCGGTGCAGTTGGCGGGCGGCATGCGCACCCGTGAGCAGGTCGAACATTGGATCGACAAGGGCGCGGGTCGGATCGTCATCGGTACATTGGCCGCCTGGGACCCTAATCTGGTTAAAGAGCTGGCAAAGCTGTATCCGGACCAGATCGTTCTGGCGGTCGATATCTGGCAAGGTCACGTGATGACCGAAGGTTGGCGCAGTCAAAGCGCATTTACCGCCGAAGCTTATATCGAAGCCTTCGCCGATACTCCGTTTGCCGCAATTCTGGTGACAGATATCGACAGCGACATGGAAGATGTCGAGGCGCAGTTGGGTTTGATCTCGGGGGTTGCCGAGAAATCGCGCACGCCTGTCATCGCCAGCGGTGTTGTACGCACGGCCGACGATATCTCGCGCCTGGCCTATATCCCCAATATTTCGGGAGCGATTGTCGGGCGGGCGTTGTTCCGCAAGACGCTGGAGCTGTCGGATGCACTGGCTGTGGCCTCGACCGCACATGAGCCGGTGGCCGAATTCCAGTAAAATCGGTTCCATCATGAATTTGCCGCCCTCTCAAACGACCTGAGGGGGCGGTTTTTGTTTTTCGGTGTCTGTGCAACGCACATGATGATAACTGGTTCTGGGCTGAATGCGCCCTTGCTCTTGCCCCCGGCCCCTACGCCGGGGTATGAGCGTTTCTTAAACACGAAGCAGGCAAGAGGCATTTCATGCGCAGAGTCGTTGTAACCGGTCTGGGATTGGTCACTCCGTTGGCCAGCGGGGTCGAGGAAACCTGGTCGCGGCTGTTGGACGGAGAATCCGGTGCGGGCCCGATCACTCAGTTTGATGCCGAAGGCAGTGGGGTCACGACGACCTATGCCTGCGAGGTTCCACGCGGTGATGGCACGAACGGAACGTTCAACCCCGACGATTGGATGTCGCCGAAAGAACAGCGCAAGATTGAGGACTTTATCCTGTACTCGATTGCGGCTGCCGATATGGCCTGCGAAGATGCTGGCTGGATGCCCGAAGACGAAGAAGCGCGCTTGAGCACAGGTGTTCTGATAGGCTCGGGTATTGGTGGGCTTGGGTCTATCGCGGATACCGCGAATCTGATCCGTGACAAGGGCCCGCGCCGTGTTTCGCCCTTCTTTATTCCTGGCGCGCTGATCAATCTGGCCTCGGGTCAGGTGTCGATCCGTCGCGGGTTCAAAGGGCCGAACCATTCGGTCGTGACTGCTTGTTCGACCGGTGCTCATGCAATTGGCGATGCAAGCCGTATCATTCGTGCAGGTGATGCGGATGTCATGGTTGCGGGCGGCGGCGAAGGCTGCATCTGTGAGATTGGAATTGCCGGGTTCAACGCGTGCAAGGCATTGTCGACCAAATATGCCGATGATCCCAAGAAAGCCAGCCGCCCTTATGACATCGACCGCGACGGCTTCGTCATGGGCGAAGGTGCGGGCATTGTCGTGCTGGAAGAATACGAACACGCCAAGGCGCGGGGCGCGAAGATTTACGCCGAGGTGCTGGGCTATGGCATGTCCGGTGACGCCTATCACATCACCGCACCGTCCGAGGATGGTGACGGGGCCGAGCGCTCGATGAAAGCCGCGCTACGCAGCGCCGGGCTGGAGCCGAAAGATCTGGACTATATCAACGCGCATGGCACCTCGACCATGGCGGATACGATCGAACTGGGCGCGGTCGAACGCCTGCTGGGCGATCACGCGGCGAATGCGACCATGACCTCGACCAAATCGGCGACCGGCCACCTGCTGGGCGCGGCGGGCGCGATCGAGGCGATCTTCTCGATCCTGGCAATCCGCGATCAGGTTGCACCGCCTACGATCAACCTAGATAACCCGGCTGTCGAGACGCCGATTGACTTGGCCCCCAACGCCAAGCGCGAGCGTGAGATCAACGTGGCGCTGTCGAACTCGTTCGGGTTCGGTGGCACCAATGCCAGCGTGATCTTCGGAAAGGTCAGTTAAATGTGGCGGGCCCTTGCATCGAACATGCTGACCGTTTTGGTGGTTGGCTTGTTCCTGATGGGTGGTCTGATCTTGTGGGGGCAATCCCGTTACAAAAACGCGGGCCCGCTTGAAACTGCGATCTGTCTTCAGGTCCAGCGCGGTTCGAACATGGGTGCGGTCAGCCAACAGCTGCAGGAGCAAGGCGCCATCACCAGCGCCGTGCTGTTTCGGATGGCGGCAGACTACACCGACAAGGCGCCGCAGCTTAAGGCTGGCAGCTTTCTGGTGCGCGAAGGTGCGTCGATGGAACAGATCATAGATGAGATCACCAGCAGCGGTGCCAGCACCTGCGGGTCAGAGATCGAATATCGCATCGGCGTCACCCGAATTCAGACCCGCGTGCGCGAGCTGAACCCGGCGACGCTGGATTTTGATGAGATTGCGACTTTTGATGTGACCTCGGACGAGGTGCCTGCCGCCTATGTCGAGAAACGCGAAGATGCGGATACGCGCTATCGTGTTTCGGTGGCCGAGGGTGTGACCTCGTGGCAGGTGGTCGAAGGGCTGAAGCAGATCGACGCGTTGACGGGCGAGGTGGCTGAGATACCCGCCGAGGGGATGTTGGCGCCTGACAGCTACGACATCGCGCGCGGAGCCGACCGGACGGCCGTGCTGAGGGGGATGCAGGACAAGCAGCAACTTCGGATCAACGCGATCTGGGAAAGCCGTCAGGATGATCTGCCGATCTCGAACCCCGAAGAGATGTTGATCCTGGCTTCGATCATCGAAAAGGAAACCGGCGTCCCGCATGAGCGTGGGCAAGTGGCCAGCGTCTTCGTGAACCGGTTGGAGCGGGGTATGAAACTGCAAACGGACCCGACGGTTATCTATGGCGTGACCGAGGGCAAGGGCACGCTGGGGCGTGGCTTGCGCCGCAGTGAACTGCGGCGCGCAACACCTTGGAATACCTATGTGATTGACGGTCTGCCACCGACCCCGATTGCCAATCCGGGGCTGGCCAGTCTTGAGGCCGCCGTGGCACCGGAGGAGACAAACTTTGTGTTCTTCGTCGCGGATGGAACAGGTGGGCACGCTTTTGCCGAAACGCTGGACGAGCACAATCGAAACGTCGCCAAGTGGCGCGAGATTGAGGCCGAGAGAAACAGTTCGGGCAACTAAGAAAAAAAGGACCGCGTCGAAATCGCGGCCCTTTCTTTTTTACGCAGCGGGGCGTCTGCGCGGACGCCGCCGTTTAGACGCCGAAGGCTTGGAAGATGTGTTGCCCCCCTGTGGCCTACGCGCCCGAAAACCGCCCTGTTTGCGCGGCTTTTTGGGCTCGGCGAATTCGGGCATGGTGCCGCTGGCGACCGGAATGTCGATCTTCATCAGCTTCTGGATCTGCTTCAACTGGTCCAACTCGTCCGGGGCACAGAAGGCGATGCCTTCGCCCTCGCGTCCCGCGCGGGCTGTACGACCAATGCGGTGGACATAGTTATCGGGCACCTCGGGCAGGTCATAGTTGATCACATAGGCTACGCCGGGGATGTCGATGCCACGCGCGGCAACGTCCGTCGCGACGAGGATGTTGATCTCGCCAGCGCGGAACGCCTTGATGGCGCGATCCCGCTGACCTTGGCTTTTGTTGCCGTGGATCGAGGCCGCGTTGAAGCCATCCCGAACGAGGTCCTTCATCAACCGCTCGGCCCCGTGTTTGGTGCGGGAGAAGACCAGCGTCAGAGCGTCCAAGTCGGCCGAGAGGATTTCACGCAACTTGCGGGGCTTGTCCGCGCGGGACAGGAAGTGCACGGACTGAGTGATCTTGTCCGCCGCCTTGCCAGGAGGCGACACCTGTATGCGCTGTGGGTTGGTGAGGTAGGACTGGCTTAGCTCCTCCATCTGCTTGGGCATAGTGGCCGAGAACAGCATCGTCTGGCGCGGCGTGCCCAAAGCGGGCGCGATTTTGCGGAGCGCGTGGATAAAGCCCATGTCCAGCATTTGATCAGCCTCGTCCAGCACCAGATGGCGCACAGAACCAAGATCGACGGCTCCACGCTCCATCAGGTCGATCAGTCGTCCCGGGGTGGCGACCAAAATATCGGTGCCGCGCGATAGGAAAGAAATCTGCTTGCCGATTGATTGCCCACCAACAACGGTGGCGACGCGTAGTTTTGTCTTTTGCGTGAGGGTACGCAGGCTGTCAGCGATTTGGTTCACCAGTTCGCGCGTCGGGGCAAGGATCAGCGCCTTGACTGTCTTGGGGGCAGGTTTGGCCGGTTGCGCCAGAAGGTGATCAATCAGCGGCAGACCAAAGGCCAGCGTTTTACCAGTGCCGGTCTGGGCCAGCCCAAGAATGTCATGTCCATTCAGCGCCATTGGGATGGCCTGGTTTTGGATCGGTGTGGGTTGAGTAAAGTTTGCCCGTTTCAGGGCGTCATTCAAAGCCGGGGCAAGGCCCAGCATGTCGAAGTCGAACACGTAATAATCCTTTGATATCCGCAACTTTGCGCGCGGACGCGTGTGACCGCGCAAAAGCGCGGCAGGCAGGGTTTAGCGAGACCTCGGGACGCACAGGCGTATCCTGCGCCATCCGGCCATCGCATCAAGAACCCTGCGTGAAGGGGAACCAGGAGAGATATGGTGCGCCGTGGGGGCAAAGGCCCGGATGCTCACGCGGCGGCGCTGATGGACGGCACATGAGCGTTGGCGCGGGCATTGTCAAGTATTTGTCTGATGGACTGGCGGTCGGAGTTCTAAATTCTGCTGGCGTTCTCAATCAGTTTGAGCCATCGATTTCCGAGTGGCGGTTCAGCGCGTCGTAACATTGCGAGGCGAAGTTTGGGGTTGGGAATGACGGGAAGTGCACAGCAGGGCCATAGCCTCAAGCTCGCCAGTGGTGCCCTGGTTCTTGGCGGTATGATGTGGGGACTGTACTGGATCCCTGTCCGCTACTTCGTGGATCAGGGGTTGGAAGGGGCTTGGCCGGGGATCGTGATGTATTCGGCAGCGCTGCTTTTCCTTTTGCCGCTTTTGTGGCGCGACCGTCATGGTTTGGCACGGCGCTGGCAGGATTTGATGTTCAGCGGCATGTTCACGGGTGCGGCCTTTGGTCTGTTCACGATCAGTCTGGTCTATACGGATGTCGTTCGAGCCATCCTGCTGTTTTACCTGACGCCGGTTTGGGGCACGATCTTAGGCCGGGTTTTTCTAGGCGAGCATCTGACCAGAACTCGCGTTTTGGGGTTGATATGTGGCTTAGGCGGCATGGCGATCGTCCTTGGCAGCGGTCAGGGGATCCCTTGGCCCAGCAATGTCGGAGATTGGGCGGCGCTGGTATCCGGCATGGCTTGGGCGGTGGGCACGCTGGGTTTGTATCGCTCCTCGGGCATTTCGGTTCCGGGGCAGGTTTTTGCGTTTATTGCCGGGGCTCTGATGCTGTCGCTGATCAGCCTGGTGTTCAGCGCGGGCGGAGTGCAAGAGCAAAGCGCGATTGTCGGTGTGCTGCCCATTGCGATACTGTCGGTGCTGTACACTCTGCCAATGATCTTTCTGACGATCTGGCCCGCGACCTTACTGACACCGGCTCGGGTGGGGTTGTTATTGATGAGCGAGGTTGTGGTCGGCCTGATTTCGGCTGCTGTATTTTCGGGCGAGCCCTTTGGACTGCGCGAGGCCACGGGGGCAGTGCTGATTGTGAGTGCCGCTGTGCTGGAGATCGCTCGGGGTTGAGCGAGTTTACCGCTGGATAGACAGATCAAACGCCAACAGTCTTAACAGGCAGTGCGGTTCCTGTTGCATGGGTGTTGCGCAACATATTGACTTTGCGTGCTTTTTGTCGTATTGATTGTGTCATGCTAGAAGAAATGAGCAACGGCCGCGGGGCAACCCGGCGGTCGTTTTTTCGTTTCTCTCGTGCGGAGAAAACTCACGCATGAGGTCACAGGCACACATGACTTTAATTACCCCGGAAGAGCGGATGTCCCAGACGGCGGAACTGTTGCAGTCGCTGGAAACATCTATTCGCGGTTTGCGCCAAGCAGCAGAAGAACTGCGCAGGCAAATCGGAACCGGGGAGGATGCAGATCTTGCCGGAACGGCAAAACAACTGGGTCAGTTAGAGGGGCTGATCCGAAGTTGTCAGAAAGTGGAGACAAGCTTTGTCGAACAACATTACAGACAAGCCGGAATTGCCCAAGGGGGATACGCGCTCGACCTTGAGCGCGCTCGATTTGAAATCGGGTGCAGGCTGGCTCGCCTCCGCCGATGCTGCGGTGAGGGACAGATTTCTGAGTGAGATCGGGGAGGGGGGGCTGTGTGCCCTCCCTTTCCTGTTTGAATTTTGGGCGCTGCCGCATCAACTACCGCCCGAGGGCGACTGGCGGTCCTGGGTGATCATGGGCGGGCGCGGGGCTGGCAAGACGCGGGCGGGGTCAGAATGGGTGCGGTCGATGGTCGAAGGGTCCAAGCCGCTGGACAAGGGCGAGGCCAGCCGGGTGGCGCTGGTTGGGGAGACCTTTGATCAGGTGCGCGATGTGATGATCTTTGGCGATAGCGGCATATTGCAATGCTCGCCCCCGGATCGTCGGCCGGTGTGGAAAGCATCGGAGCGCAAGCTGATCTGGCCAAACGGGGCCGAGGCGCAGGCGTTTTCGGCGCATGATCCTGAGGGGCTGCGGGGCCCGCAGTTCGATGCGGCCTGGGTGGACGAGTTGGCCAAGTGGAAAAAGGCGGGCGAGACCTGGGATATGCTGCAATTTGCATTGCGGTTGGGCGATCAGCCTCGGGTCTGTGTAACCACGACGCCGCGCAATGTGAAGGTCTTGAAGGATCTGCTGGCGTCGCCCTCCACCGTGCAAACCCATGCGCCGACCGAGGCGAACCGGGCCAATCTGGCGGACTCGTTTTTGGCCGAAGTGCGCGCGCGCTACGCGGGCACGCGGCTTGGGCGGCAGGAATTGGATGGAGTGCTGTTGTCAGATGCCGAGGGCGCGCTGTGGACCGGCTCGATGCTGGATACGGCGCGGGTGGAGGTTGTGCCCGAACTGGACCGTGTCGTGGTGGCTCTGGACCCGGCAGTAACGGCGGGGTCCAGTGCGGATGCCTGCGGGATCGTGGTTGTGGGGGCTCAGCTACAGGGGCCGCCCGAGGAATGGCGGACCTACGTGCTGGCTGATCGCACAGTACAGGGCGTTGGCCCGGCGGGCTGGGCGCGCGCAGCAATTGACGCGATGGACGAATTCGGGGCCGAGCGGCTGGTGGCCGAGGTCAATCAGGGCGGGCAACTGGTGGAAGAGGTCGTGCGGCAGCTGGACCCTCTGGTCCCTTTCCGTGCGGTGCGGGCGTCGCGCGGCAAGGTTGCGCGAGCCGAGCCTGTGGCGGCTCTGTATGAACAAGGACGGGTAAGCCATGTGGCAGGGCTGGACGCGCTGGAGGAACAGATGTGCCAGATGACGGCGCGCGGGTATGAGGGGCCGGGCTCGCCTGACCGGGTCGACGCGCTGGTCTGGGCGCTGCATGAGTTGGTTGTGGGGCCTGCGGGGGGGTATCGGAGGCCTAGGGTGCGGAGTTTGTGAAGGCTTTTGGAAAGTCTGGTTCATCACAGCTTGACTAGGCGAGGCGTTCGGATTTGTCAGCTTTGGTTTTTTTTACCGAACGACAAGCTAAGTCTTTGATGAACTTGGATTGATCAGAAAAAAGCCGCCACTTACGACGCAAGCCCAAAACAAATGTGTTTTCAGAGAATACATGTCGATTCCTGCATCCAAGTAAGAATTGGCCGCCCATCCGACGAAAGAAGGCAACGAAAGAAACCCGAGTGCCGAAAGCGATTGGGTAAGCCTTTGTTCGATATCGGGCTTACGTGGGAACAATCTCCTGCTCAAACGATGCGCGGCAAACCCACCCACCGCGACACCTAAAGGCATGCTGGCTAAAAAGGCTACACCTGCGATACCAAGGAGACCTTCTCCGACAATAATCGCGCAAACTAAGAAAATCAGGATTGGAGTTAACCCGATCCACGGCAACCATTTCGAACTGCCAACTTTTTTAAAGAACTCAATCAACATGTTAGGTTGATACAGATTTTCTGACATTCATGTCACGTGTTTTTATCATGGCAGGTAAAACGTCGTAACCACACGATAATGCCACCGTTGCCCAACCCCCGTACGCCCCATTCCCAAGGCTTAAACTTCTTTCCTGCATAACTCCTTTCAACAAGCCGGGCAGAGCAGCGGCAGAAAGGAGCACAGATGGTATTCGATTTCTTGCGTCGTGGATCGGCGGGCGAAGCGCCCGATGCGAAGGCCAGCGCGGCGGGTCCCGTGGTGGCGTGGCAGACAGGCGGGCGCGTGGCGTGGAGCCCTCGGGACGCGGTGTCGTTGACCCGCACGGGGTTTTCGGGCAACCCGGTGGGGTTTCGGTCGGTCAAGCTGATTGCCGAGGCGGCGGCGGCGCTGCCTCTGGTCCTGCAGGATCAGGCGCAGCGCTATGATGCGCATCCGATCCTGTCGTTGATGCGTTGCCCTAACGCGGCGCAGGGGCGGGCGGAGTTGATGGAGGCTTTGTTCGGGCAGTTGTTGCTGTCGGGCAATGCCTATGTCGAGGCCGTGCAGGCCGAAGAAGGCTTGCCGCTTGAGCTGCACGTCCTGCGTTCTGACCGGATGAGCGTGGTGCCGGGTGCGGATGGTTGGCCCAAGGCGTATGATTACACGGCGGGCGGCAAGACACACCGCTTCCCTGCGGATGCGATCTGTCACATCAAATCTTTCCACCCTCAGGATGACCATTATGGCTTTTCGCCCATGCAGGCGGCGGCGATGGCGATTGATGTGCATAACAGCGCGTCGCGGTGGTCAAAATCGCTGCTCGACAACGCGGCGCGGCCTTCGGGGGCTTTGGTGTGGAAGGGCGATGGCCATGGGGTGATGGCCGAGGAACAGTTCCGGCGATTGTCGGATGAGATCGAGCAGAACTATCGCGGGGCGCGCAATGCAGGTCGTCCGATGGTTCTGGAAGGGGGGCTGGATTGGAAGCCGATGGGCTTTTCGCCGTCCGATATGGAGTTTCAAAAGACCAAGGAAGCCGCCGCCCGCGAGATCGCGCTGGCCTTTGGTGTCCCGCCGATGTTGCTGGGGATACAGGGCGACGCGACCTATTCGAACTATCAAGAGGCCAATCGGGCGTTTTACCGCCTGACCGTGCTGCCTCTGGTAACGCGGGTGGCGGCGGCGGTGTCGGAATGGCTGGCCGGGTATTCGGGCGAGGATCTGGTGCTGAAGCCCGATCTGGATCAGGTGCCTGCGCTGTCGGCGGAACGCGATGCGCAATGGGCGCGGGTCAATGGCGCCGACTTCCTGTCCGACGCTGAAAAGCGCGCCTTGCTGGGGCTGCCGGAGCGCGCGGATGGCTGAGGGGTATCCCCCGTTCGATTGCGCGCCGGGCCTGCGTCTGGCCGCGCATGAGAGAGTGGCCGAGATCCAGCACGCACATCTGTGCCGCAGGCTGGATCAGATCGAAGAGATGATGGAACGGCTGGAGAAACGGTTGTGGCTGACGGTCTATGGCGTGGCGGCAGTGATCCTGGCGCAGGTGTTTCAGTCATTCCTTGCGGCGACACCGTGAAATCAGAGGCTTACGAGGAGGTGTTCATGGATTTGGAACACAAATTCGCGCGGTTCGGAGACGGGCTTTCGGTAACGGACGATGCTGTGATCGAGGGCTATGCCAGCCTGTTTGGTCAGGTAGATCAGGGCAGCGACGTGGTGCAACGCGGGGCGTACCGAGCCTCGCTTGACGGTCTGGCGAAAGCGGGGCAGCGGGTCAAGATGCTGTGGCAGCACGATCCGGCGCAACCCATCGGCGTCTGGGAAGAGGTGCGCGAGGATGACCGGGGCCTTTGGGTCAAAGGGCGTCTGCTGGAGGCAACGCAAAAGGGCCGTGAGGCAGCCGAACTGATCCGCGCGGGTGCGATGGATGGTCTGTCGATTGGCTATCGCACCAAGCGGGCCGTGAAGAATGACAAGGGCCAGCGGGTCCTGACCGAACTGGAGCTGTGGGAAGTGTCCTTGGTGACGTTCCCGATGCTGCCCAGTGCGCGGGTGGCAGCGAAGGGCGTTGAGCCTGACGTTGAAAACACCTGGCGCAGTATTGCCGAGGTGTTCAACACCGCCCGGCAGGAGCTGGCGCGGACCTAGCGCGCCTCAACCCCCACCCAAGAAATGGAAGTGCTGATGAGCAAGACCGAAACCCCGGCCTTGACCGGAGAGGGTGCGCCCCTGGTTCAGGAGGTGAAGCAGGCGATGACTGGCTTCGTGAATGAATTCAAGGGCCTCAAGGCTGAAGTGAAAACCCAACTGCAACAGACAGAAGAGCGACTGACCATGCTGGATCGTAAATCAACCATCGCGGCGCGTCCGCACCTTGCGGCCTCGATCGAGGACGGCGCACCGCACCAGAAGGCCTTTGACGCCTATGTGCGTTCGGGCGAGGATGACGGCCTGCGCGGGCTTGATATGGAATCGAAATCCCTGTCCAGCGCCGTGAACAGCGATGGTGGCTATCTGGTTGATCCGCAGACCGCTGAAATAATCAAGTCGGTGCTGAAATCCACCGCCTCGATCCGCTCGATCGCGTCTGTGGTGAATGTCGAGGCGAACTCGTTCGATGTGCTGATCGACCATACCGATGTGGGCGCGGGCTGGGCCGATGAGAACACCGCTGCGAGTGAGACCGCGACCCCGTCGATTGACCGTATCTCGATCTCGCTGCACGAGCTGAGCGCGCTGCCCAAAGCCTCGCAGCGTTTGCTGGATGACAGCGCCTTTGACGTCGAAGGCTGGCTGGCAGGCCGCATTGCAGACAAGTTCGCCCGCGCCGAAGCCTCGGCCTTTATCAACGGTGATGGGGCAGACAAGCCCAAAGGTATCCTGAGCCACACCAAGGTCGACAATGACGTTTGGGACTGGGGCAACATTGGCTACGTGCCCACCGGCATCGACGGCGGTGTTGATGCGGATGCGATTGTCGATGTGGTCTATGCGCTGGGCGCGCAGTACCGCTTGAACGGCACATTCGTGATGAACTCGAAAACCGCGGGTCTGATCCGCAAGCTGAAGGACAGCGATGGCCGCTTCCTGTGGTCGGACGGTCTGGCGGCGGGTGAGCCTGCGCGCCTGATGGGTTATCCGGTGCTGATCGCCGAGGACATGCCGGATGCGGGCACCGACAGTTTCTCGATCGCGTTTGGTGATTTTCAGGCGGGTTACACCATTGCCGAGCGTCCCGACCTGCGCGTGTTGCGCGACCCGTTCAGCGCCAAACCGCATGTCCTGTTCTACGCGACCAAGCGCGTCGGCGGCGACGTGAGCGACTTTGCCGCGATCAAGCTGGTGAAATTCGGCACCGCCTAAAGCGGGCTGAATCCTCGGGGGGCCATTGGCCCCCCGGGGCGGCGGGCGCGTGCCGGGGTGAGATCCCTTGCGTTGTCTAGCTGCTCCCCTCCGTCCGAGCAACGTGGGGCGGCGCGTGCCCGTCAATTCCTGAAGTTACGGCCCCGGAGGGGTCCGAGATTGCGGAGTGAATGGATGATGTTGATCGAAGAAACCGCCATCGCGGATGCGGCGCTGCCGGTGGACCAGTTCAAGGCTCATCTGCGGCTGGGAACGGGTTTCGCCGAAGACAGTGTGCAGGACGATGTTCTGAAAGGATTTTTGCGGGCAGCGATTGCAGCGATTGAGGCGCGCACCGGCAAGGTGCTGATCGCGCGCGCGTTTTCGTGGGATTTGAACGGCTGGCGTGATGCGGCGGGTGAGGTGTTGCCGGTGGCCCCGGTCACGGCGATCAGCGCGGTGACTGTGACCGACGCAACCGGCACTGACACGGTGGTGAACAGTGGCCGGTATCGTCTGGCCCAAGACAGCCAACGCCCGCGTCTGCGTCCTGCCGGAGCAAGCCTGCCGACCATTCCCACGGGTGGGTCGGTCAAGATTGCATTTACCGCCGGGATGGCTGCGGATTGGGGGGCTCTGCCCGCTGATCTGGGGCAGGCGGTGCTGCTGCTGGCGGCGCATTACTATGAATACCGCGATGAGACGGCGCTGGGCGCGGGCTGTATGCCCTTTGGCGTCACCAGCCTGATCCAACGCTACCGGATTGTGCGCTTTGGTGCCGGGGTGGCGCAATGAAGACGCCCCGGTTGAACAGAAAACTGGTGCTTGAAGCGCCGGTACGCAGTGCCGACGGGGCGGGTGGCTATACCGAGACATGGGCTGCCCTGGGCACGGTCTGGGCCGAGGTCACCGCGCGAAGTGGGTCCGAGCGGTCTGTTGCGGGCGTTCCGATCTCGCGCGTTGGCTATCGCATCGTGGTGCGCGGCGCGCCTCAGGGATCGTCGATGCGCCCAAGCCCTGATCAGCGGTTCTCTGAGGGCTCGCGCCGGTTCGTAATCCGCGCCGTGGCCGAGCGCGACCCACGCGGCCAGTACCTGACCTGTTTTGCAGATGAAGAGGTGGCAGCATGAGTTATGGCGTTTCGGCCGCATTGCAGGCGGCGGTGTTTCAAAAGCTGTCCGGTGACGCTCAGGTCAGTACGCTGTCAGGCGGCGCGATCTATGACGCGGTTCCGGCGGGTGCGGTGCCCCAAACCTATGTGACGTTGGGCCCGGAAGAGGTGCGCGATGCCTCAGACCGGTCGGGCACGGGGGCCGTGCATCGGTTCACTGTGTCGGTGGTGTCCGAGGCCGCAGGCTTTGGAACCGCCAAGACGTTGGCGGGCGCGGTGTGTGATGCGCTGGAAGGCGCGGCTCTGAGCTTGGACCGGGGCCGCCTTGTGGGGCTGTGGTTCGAACGTGCCAGCGCCCAGCGCACGGGAACGGGCGGCGCGATCCGCCAGATCGACCTGAGATTCCGCGCCCGCGTGGAAGACGACTAAGCAATCAACGGAGAGAGCATATGGCTGCCCAGAACGGAAAAGACCTGTTGGTCAAAGTGGATATGAACGGCACTGGCCTGTTTGAGACCATCGCGGGCCTGCGCGCCACGCGGGTCAGTTTCAACGCGGAAAGTGTGGATGTCACCAGCCTTGAAAGCCAGGGCGGATGGCGCGAGCTGCTGTCGGGGGCTGGGGTCAAATCGGCCTCGATCTCGGGCTCGGGTGTGTTCAAGGACGAAGGCACCGATGAACGTGCGCGTCAGTTGTTCTTTGACGGTGAGACGCCAGATTTCCAGGTGATCATCCCCGATTTCGGCATTGTCGAAGGCGCGTTTCAGGTGACTGGCATCGAGTATGCGGGCTCGCATAACGGCGAGGCCACCTATGAGATGAGCCTGGCCAGCGCCGGGGCTCTGACCTTTACGGCGCTGTAAGCCGATGGCCAATCCGTGGACGGGTGAGGTGGCATTGACCATCGATGGCGAGCCGCGGGTGCTCAAGCTGACGCTGGGTGCTTTGGCGGAACTGGAACAGGAGCTGGGCACCAGGACGTTGGTGGAACTGGTGCAGCGGTTCGAAGGCGGAGCCTATTCCAGCGGCGATGTTTTGGCGCTGATCGTGGTGGGGCTGCGGGGCGGTGGGGCGGATGTATCGCGTGCCGACATGCTGCGGGCTGAGATCGATGGCGGCCCCATGGCAGGGGCCCGCGCTGCAGCCGAGCTTTTGGCCCGCGCCTTCATGGTGCCGGATCGTTGAGCGGGTTCGACTGGCCCACCCTGATGCGGGCCGGGATGACCGGCTTGCGTCTGACGCCGGACCAGTTCTGGCGTCTGACCCCGGCAGAGCTGCGGCTGATGCTGGGGCAGGGCGCAGGGATGCCTGCGATGAACCGCAAGGGGCTGGACGCTTTGCTGGCGGCCTACCCGGACAAGAAACAAGGAGAGCGTGATGACGACGGATCGTGATGGGCTGGACGACCTTCAGGAGCGGGGTGAGGCGTTGGGCGACGCGCTAGGCGATGCCGCTTCCATGGCGGCAGCATTTGACAGCCAGATGAAGCGGATCAGCGCAGCCTTCGAGGAAACTGGCAAGGACGTCGCCACGCTGGAGCGCGGCATGTCTGGCGGGTTGCGGAGGGCCTTTGATGGTGTGCTGCTGGATGGGATGAACCTGTCGGACGCGCTGGGTGTCCTGAAGAACTCAATGATTCAGACAGCTTACGCGGCGGCGATCAAACCGGTAACGGATCATTTCGGTGGCCTGCTGGCAAACGGGGTCGGCAGTTTTGTCCAAGGCATCCTGCCCTTTGCAGACGGCGGCAGTTTTAGCCAGGGCCGGGTAATGCCCTTTGCCAATGGCGGGGTGATCACCGGCCCGACGACTTTCCCGATGCGCGGCGCGACCGGCCTGATGGGTGAGGCTGGCCCTGAGGCGATTATGCCTCTGGCGCGCGGACCAGATGGCAAGCTGGGCGTTCGCACATCGGGCGGAGGTGGAGCGGTGAATGTGGTGATGAACATCACCACACCTGACGTGCAGGGCTTTCGACGCAGTCAAAGCCAGATCGCCGCACAGATGAGCCGCGCCTTGGGTCGCGGCAATCGCAATAGGTAAATCACGGAGCAGGTCATGAATTTCCACGAGGTGAGATTTCCCGCCAGCCTGAGTTTCGGCTCGGTCGGCGGACCGGAGCGGCGAACGGACATCGTGACGCTGGCCAATGGTTTCGAAGAACGCAACACCCCTTGGGCTCATTCGCGCAGGCGGTATGACGCTGGGTTCGGGATGCGGTCGCTGGATGATATCGAGACTTTGATCTCGTTTTTCGAGGCCCGGCAGGGCCAAATGTTCGGGTTCCGCTGGAAGGACTGGTCCGACTACAAATCCGGTGCAGCAACCGCTGACGTGGACAAAGGCGATCAGGTCATCGCGCGCGGAGACGGCGTGAAGACCGACTTTCAGCTTGTTAAAACCTACAGTTCGGGCGGATTCCAGTATGTGCGCCCCATCACCAAGCCGGTTCTGGGTACGGTGCGGTTGGGCCTGGAACAGGATGAAATGCGCGAAGGGGTGGATTTCGAGGTTGATCTGCTGCGCGGGCAAGTGATGTTCGCCGACCCGCCGCCCGAGAATGTCGAGATCACCGCGGGGTTCGAGTTTGACGTGCCCGTGCGTTTTGACACCGACAAGATTCAAACCAGCGTTGCCAGCTTTCAGGCCGGTGACGTTCCCAATGTACCGGTTGTCGAGGTGCGTATCTGATGAGCGTGGATCGGGAAAGCTTGCAAGCGCATCTGCAAACCGGGCTGACGACTACGTGCCGGTGCTGGGCCATCACGCGACCGGACGGGCAGGTCTATGGGTTTACGGATCATGATCTGGAATTGCAGTTCGAGGGGCTGACCTTCAAAGCCAGCACCGGCTTGACCGCCGCAGCGGTAGAACAAGCTACGGGCCTGTCCATCGATAATTCCGAGGCGATGGGCGCGTTGTCCGATGCAGCGGTTCGGGAACAAGATATTGAGGCGGGTCGTTTTGATGGGGCCGAAGTCAAAGCCTGGTTGGTGAACTGGGCGCAGCCAGAACAGCGTATCCTGCAATTTCGCGGCTCGATTGGTGAGATACGTCGTGCGGGTGGGGCGTTTCATGCTGAACTACGGGGCCTGACGGATCTGTTGAACCGGCCTCTGGGGCGGATCTATCAAAAACCCTGTACGGCGGTTCTGGGCGACCGAAGTTGTCGGTTCGACGTTGAAGCACCGGGGTTTCAGGCCGAAGCCCAGATTACTCGTTTGACCGATGGTAGTGTGCTTGAGGTAACGGGTGCTGAAGCCGCTTTAGCCGCGTGGTTCGAACGAGGCCGCGTTGACGTTTTGTCGGGGCAGGCCGAGGGCCTATGGGCGTCGGTCAAGCAGGATGAGCCGATCTCGGGTGGTCGTCGCATCACGTTGTGGTCCGGGATAAGCGGTGGTCTGGCCGCTGGAGACCACGTTCGCCTGACCGCAGGTTGCGATAAGCGCATGGAGACCTGTCGATTAAAATTTAGCAATCTCATAAACTTCCAAGGATTTCCTGATCTTCCGAGCGAGGATTGGGTGATGGCCGTACCCAAGAAAAGCAATCCGAACGCAGGGGGAAGCAGACGATGACCGAAGAAAGGCAGGATATCGTGACCGAGGCGCGAAGCTGGCTGGGCACGCCCTATGTTCATCAGGCCTCGACCAAGGGGGCGGGCGCGGATTGTCTGGGTCTACTGCGCGGCGTCTGGCGCGCGGTCATGGGGGTCGAGCCGGAGGCGGTGCCTTCCTACTCTATGGATTGGTCTGAACCGCAGGGTGAGGAACGGATGTGGGATGCGGCCCGCCGCCACCTGATCGCAAAGCCAGTTAAGGAGGCGGCAGTCGGAGATGTTTTGCTGTTTCGGATGCGTGACGGACGCGTGGCTAAGCATGTCGGACTTGTCAGCCAGATCAAACCGTTACCGCAGTTTATTCATGCGTATTCCGGCCATGGCGTTGTCGAGAATACCCTGAGCGATCCGTGGCGCCGCCGCGTGGTCGCCTGTTTCTGTTTTCCGCGGAAGGATATGTAAATGGCGACGATTGTACTTTCTGCGGCCGGTGCCGCGATTGGCGGCGCGATTGGGGGCACGGTCGCGGGGTTGTCTACGGCGGTCATAGGGCGCGCCATCGGGGCGTCGCTGGGTCGTGTAATCGACCAGCGGCTGATGAGCCAATCGGTCATGGGCAGTGGCAGCGAGGTCGTTGAAACCGGACGGCTGGACCGGTTCCGACTGACAGAAACGGGTGAAGGTGCCTCGGTCGCTACCTTATTCGGGCGGATGCGGGTTGGTGGGCAGGTCATCTGGGCCTCGGACTTTCTGGAAACGCTCAGTACCAGCACAACCACGCAGTCGGGCGGCGGCGGCAAAGGAAGCCCGAAAGCACCCGAGGTCACGACCACCACTCACAGCTACAGTTATTCGATCTCGTTGGCGATTGCAGTCGGGGCGGGACAGATCGCCGATGTGTCCCGCGTCTGGGCCGACGGAGAGGAGCTGGAACGCGCAGGCCTGAACATGCGGGTCTACCCAGGCGATGACGCGCAATTGCCTGATCCCCTGATCGAAGCGATTGAGGGGGCCGGTAGTGTTCCGGCCTACCGGGGGACAGCCTATGTAGTGATCGAAGATTTGCAGCTGGCGGCCTTCGGCAACAGGGTGCCGCAATTCTCGTTCGAGGTGGTGCGTCCGGATCAACCCAGCCTGCCAGAGACACCGAATGCACTGTCCAGTATCGTGCGGGGCGTGGCCCTGATGCCGGGCACCGGCGAATACGCGCTAGCGAGCACTCAGGTGAATTACACCAAGGGACGGGGGCAAAGCTGGGCGGCCAATGTGAACTCGGCGTCTGGCGTGCCGGACCTTGTAACCTCGACCCGCGCGTTGGAAGCCGAACTGCCGTCTTGCGACGCGGCCTCTTTGATCGTGTCGTGGTTCGGGAATGACCTGCGTTGCGGCGAATGTCAGTTGCAGCCCAAGGTTTTGCACAAGGAATATGAGGGCGAGAATATGCCCTGGACGGTTGCTGGCGTGTCTCGTGCCGAGGCGCAGCTTGTACAGCATGAAAATGACCGACCGGTCTATGGGGCGACCCCGGCCGATGCGTCGGTCGTGCAGGCCATCCAGCACCTGAAGCAATCGGGCAAACGGGTGATGTTCTACCCGTTCATTCTGATGGACCAACTCAGCGGCAATAACCTGCCAGACCCCTGGTCGGGCGGAACCGGTCAGCCCCATCTTCCGTGGCGCGGACGGATCACGCTTAGCACCGCACCGGGACGCGCGGGCTCGCCGGATGGCACCGCTCAGGCCGATGCGCAGGTCAATGCATTCTTCGGTCAGGCGCGGGCGTCGGATTTTGCCATCGCCGATGGTGCAGTGACCTACACCGGCCCGCAGGACTGGGGGATGTTCCGTTTTATCCTGCACTATACCGCGCTGTGTAAGGCCGCAGGTGGGGTCGAGTCCTTCTGCATCGCGTCCGAGATGCGTGGTCTGACGCAGATCCGAGGGGCTTCGGGGTTTTCGGCCGTTGCTCAGATGCGCACCCTCGCGGCCGAAGTGCGCGCAATTCTGGGGCCTGACACCAAGATCGGATATGCAGCGGATTGGAGCGAATACTTCGGTTATCAGCCTGCGGATGGCAGCGGGGATCGGTACTTTCACCTCGACCCACTGTGGGCGGATGACAATATCGACTTCGTCGGCATCGACAACTACATGCCACTGTCGGATTGGCGGGACGGCGAGGATCATGCCGACCTGAAGGCCGGCGCGAATGCGATCTACGATCTGGACTACCTGCGCAGCAATATCGAAGGCGGCGAGGGGTATGACTGGTTCTATGCCTCACCCGAAGAGGCCGAGGCGCAAATCCGCGCGCCCATTGAAGACGCGCAACACAACGAGCCGTGGATCTGGCGCTACAAGGACCTGCGCAGTTGGTGGTCCAACCCGCATCACGAACGCATCGGCGGTGTGCGACAGGCGAACCAAACAGCATGGGTTCCAGGGTCGAAACCGATCTGGTTCACAGAGCTTGGCTGTGCGGCCATCGACAAGGGCACGAACCAGCCGAACAAATTTCTGGACCCAAAGTCCTCGGAATCCAGCTTGCCAGCCTATTCCAATGGGTTGCGGGATGATTTCATGCAGTTTCAATATCTGCGCGCGGTGCTGGGGTACTGGTCCGACCCGACCCTGAACCCCGTATCAGATGTCTATGACGCACCGATGATTGACATGTCCAACGCCTATGTCTGGGCCTGGGACGCACGGCCCTATCCCACCTTTCCCAATCTGCGCAGCCAGTGGAGCGACGGTGAAAACTATGCCCGTGGTCATTGGCTGAACGGACGCTCGGGCGCGCGCAGTCTGGCGTCCGTGGTGACGGAAATCTGCCACGGAGCCGGAGTGACCGATATCGACACCACCCAGCTATATGGTGTTGTCCGCGGTTATGTGATCGAGCAGGTCTCGGACGCGCGGGCGGCTTTGCAGCCTTTGATGCTGCGCTATGGGTTCGATTCCATTGAACGCGACGGCGTTTTGATTTTTCGGATGCGGGCGGCGCAGACGCCGCAGGTGCTTGACACCGAGCAACTGGCCATCAGCCCGGATGTCGAAAACACCATCGAGCACCGGCGCGAAGCCGAAGCTGAGATGACGGGTCGCGTGCGGTTGCGTTTCGTGCAATCGGATGCCGATCACGACATCGTCTCGGAGGAGGCCGTTCTATCAGACGATCAGACACATTCCGTCTCGGTCAACGAGATGCCCCTGTCGATGACCCGCACCGAAGGGCGTCAGACGGTCGAACGTTGGCTCAGCGAGGCGCGCGTGTCGCGCGAAACTGTCCGCTTTGCCTTGCCTCCATCGATGCTGACCATCGGTGCGGGCGATGTTATCAGCCTGTCAGGGGACGAACAGGGCGCGCGTTATCGCATAGACCGTCTGGAACAGGCCGAGCTGCAATTGGCGGACGCGGTCCGGGTTGAGCCGGGCGTCTACCGTGCCTCGGACTTGCCCGGGGATCCCGTTCCCGAACGACCCTTTGTCGCTCCGGTTCCGGTTCTGCCCGTATTTCTGGACCTGCCGCTGATCACGGGGGCCGAGGCGCCTCATGCGCCCTACATCGCGGTGTCGGCCGAACCGTGGCCGGGCGGGGCGGCTGTCTATTCCTCTGGCAGTGATGAGGATTACAGCTTGCAGGATGTGATCTCGCGGCAGGCGGTGATCGGCTTCACGCAAACACCTCTGCGGCGCGCAAGTGCCGGAGTATGGGACAATGGCGCACCTTTGCGTGTCGAGCTGATTGCAGGGCTATTGGAATCCCGACCGCGCGACGCATTGCTGAATGGAGCCAATCTGGCAGCAATTGGCGACGGATCGCCCGACAATTGGGAGGTGTTTCAGTTCGCCCAGGCAACATTGGAAAGCCCCGGCACTTACGCGCTGTCTGGCCGCCTGCGTGGTCAGTTGGGCAGCGACGCCGCAATACCGGATGTTTGGCCAGAAGGTTCGACCTTTGTCTTGCTGGATCAACGGATCGCGCAGACCAACCTTCTGAGGTCCGAACGTCGTGTCGCCAAGCATTATCGCATGGGCCCGGCAGCGCGAGGGTACGATGATCCGTCCTATGTGCATCAGGTTCTGGCTTTCAACGGCAATGGCTTGCGGCCCTATGCTCCGGTTCATCTGCGCGCGCATCGCGCTGCGTCCGAGGATCAGATCAGCTGGATTCGCCGCACCCGTCTGGATGGCGACGACTGGGAGGGGTTGGACGTACCACTGGCGGAAGAAGCTGAAACCTATCTGGTACAGGTTCGCTCCAGCGGGTCCTTGATCCGAGAAGAGATCACTGCAGAACCGCGTTGGGTCTATAGCGCCGCGATGAAGCTAAGCGATGGTGTCTCAGCGGGGTACGACGTACAGGTCGCGCAGGTTTCCGCCAGCTTTGGCCCCGGCCTGTTTGCGCGACTGTCGGTCGGGCAGGGCTGACCATGCGCCCGGTGCTTCACGGCGATGTCAGTGCCGCCGCGCGGGTGCTGTTACGGGTTGACCCGCTGGACCGGGACCGCCTGTGCCAACGTATGATCCAAGAAGCAGAACTGGCCGATGCCTATGTCGGCCAGACCGGGTGTATGCATCCGCTGTTTGGAAATGGTTCCCTGATGGCGGCGGCGCGTAACAGGAAGCTGGCGGATGAGCCCAGCTTTGACGATCTGCGCTATTGTCAGTGCTTTGAACTGGTGCTGCGTCACCTGATCGACACTCGGATCAACCAGACGCGCAACTGACGCATTTGCTGGCCGCCAGGTCCAAATTCAGGCGGCCAGCGGGGATATCCTCTCCACAATCCTCGCAAAACCCGTATTCCCAGTCCTCCATACGCTGCAATGCGGATTGCAACCTACGCATTTCCAGATTCCTGTTTGCTTGCTGCGCCTTGGCCATGGCCTGATTTTGCAAAGCGTCCATTCGGCTCAGGCGACCGACGGCTTGCTGGTCCAGCTCGACAACCGCTTGCGCGTCCTGTCCAGCGGCTGAATCCTCCGCCAGTTCTTCCAACCGCGCTCGAATTTTGGCTTCGAATTCTGCCAGTTGCGATGCATTCATTTTCGTTGCCTTGCAGATCACGGGTTTGCGTTTGGCGTTTTTGCCACTAAATGGCATTCTAGGCGCAGCAAAGGATGAAAAGCCATGTTGGAAAAGCGCAGTCTTGTGACCCCCGTCGACCCCGTCTGGGACCGCATCACGACCGAGGCCGAAGCGGCCGTTGAAAATGAGCCCCTGATGGGCGGGCTGGTGCATGCCTGTATCCTGCATCACCGCAGTCTTGAGCGCGCGTTGTCGTATCGTGTAGCGGCCAAGCTGTGCTCGAACGAGATGTCGATGATGGTGCTGCGCGAGATTGTGGACGAAGCCTATGCCGACGATCCGTCATTGATCGAGGCGGCTCGCGCTGACCTTATGGCGGTCTACGAACGCGATCCAGCCTGCCACCGCCTGCTGCAGCCGATCCTGTACTTCAAAGGTTATCAGGCGATGCAGGCCTACCGTGTGGCGCATTGGCTGTGGCAGAAGAAACGCTACGATCTGGCTTATTTCTTCCAGATGCGCTCGTCCGAGATTTTCGGGATCGACATTCACCCCGCCGCGAAAATCGGCAAAGGGATCATGATCGACCATGCCCATTCCATAGTGATTGGCGAAACTGCTGTGGTGGGGGACAATGTCTCGATGCTGCATTCAGTGACGCTGGGCGGGACCGGTAAGGAAGAAGAGCAGCGTCACCCCAAGATTGGCAACGGTGTTCTGATCGGGGCCGGGGCCAAGGTTCTGGGCAATATCGAAGTGGGTCATTGCAGCCGGATCGCTGCGGGCTCGGTTGTGTTACAGGAAGTGCCCGCGTGCAAAACAGTGGCGGGCATTCCGGCCAAGATCGTGGGCGAAGCAGGGTGCGATCAGCCCTCGATCTCGATGGATCACATGCTGGGAAAGGACCAGTAAGTGAGTATTAGTTTGAGCGGTTGTTCTTTTCGTTCAACCGCTTGAGCCGCCGTTCTTCCCGCCGTTTCTTACGCTCTTCAATTCGTTTGGAACGTTCTGCTTCCCATTTGGCAACCGCGCTTTTTGAATTGTATTTCGAGTTTTCGCCGGGATAGCTATTGGGCTTGGCATAGGCGTCGGCGGGTGCAATCGAAGCCAGCATCAGCAAAACCAATCCTGTTCGAGTAATTCGCGTGAAGGTCATGGGGCACCTGTGCATTCGTTTCTGATCTGCACTCAATTTGGTGTGCTGCGCAGAACCTAGCAACAGTCGGGCAGATCACGCTTGCTCACATCCCGTCAGGGCACCAAAAAGCCGCGCCGGAAAATCGGGCGCGGCTGTTTTGTGTTATTAGATGTTAGGCCAGCATAACCATCGGGTTTTCAAGGTTTTCCACGATAGCTTGCAGCAGTTCTGCCCCAAGCGCACCATCGATAACCCGATGATCGACGGACATGGTTACGGACATTACGGTTGCTGCGGTCAGCTCTCCATCATCGCCTACAACCGGTTTCTTGACACCGGTGCCCACAGCCAGAATTCCAGCGTGCGGCGGGTTCACGATAGCGTCGAAATTGTCGATGCCAAACATGCCCAGATTCGAGATCGCAAAGGTACCGCCCTGATATTCATGCGGTGCCAGTTTGCGTTCACGCGCGCGCCCGGCCAGGTCCTTCATCTCGGTCGACAAAGCAGACAGCGACTTGGTGTCGGCATCCTGCAGCACCGGGGTGAACAACCCGCCCTCGATCGCGACGGCCACGGCCACGTCCGAGGGTTTCAGTTGCAGCACCCGATCACCGGCCCAAACCGCGTTACAGGCTGGAACTTGTTGCAGCGCGTTGGCGACAGCTTTGATGATGAAGTCGTTGACGCTGAGCTTCACGCCACGGCCTTCCAGCTGCTTGTTCAACTGGCTGCGGAACTTGAGCAGCGCGTCCAGTTTGATATCGCGGCGCAGGTAGAAATGCGGGATGGTCTGCTTGGCCTCGGACAGGCGCGCGGCGATGGTCTTGCGCATGCCGTCGAGCTTGATTTCCTCGTAGTCGCGACCCTCGTACATCTTGGCAACTGCGTCTGCCGAGGGGCCAGCCGGTGCCGCCGCCGCCGGAGCCGCTGCTGCAGGTGCGGGCGCTGCCGCTGGGGCCGTCGCCGTTGCGCCTTCCACATCCGCTTTGACGATACGTCCATGCGGACCCGAGCCGGTGATCTGCGCCAGATCAAGGCCCTTTTGCGCGGCGATCCGGCGGGCCAGAGGCGAGGCAAAGATACGACCGCCATCGGCCTTGACCGGAGCAGCCGGGGCGGGGGCGGGTGCCTCGGACGCCGCAGGGGCGGCCTCGTTACCCGCAGCGACTGCCGGGGCAGCCGCGGGGGCTGCTGCGGGTGTTGCGCTGATATCATCGGCGCTTTCACCATCTTCCAGCAGGATCGCGATGGCCGTGTTGACCTTCACGCCTTCGGAGCCTTCCGGGATCAGGATTTTGCCAATGGTGCCTTCGTCAACGGCCTCGAATTCCATCGTCGCCTTGTCGGTTTCAATCTCGGCCAGCAGGTCGCCAGACGACACGGTATCGCCCTCTTTGACCAGCCATTTGGCAAGCGTGCCTTCTTCCATGGTCGGCGACAGGGCGGGCATCAGAATTTCTGTGGGCATCTGTGTCGCTCCTTACCGGTAGGTCACTTGTTTGACGGCGGCGATCACCTCATCGGTGGTGATCAGCGCCAGCTTTTCGAGGTTCGCGGCGTAAGGCATCGGAACATCCTTGCCGGTGCAGTTGATGACCGGCGCGTCGAGATAGTCGAACGCCTCCTGCATCACGACCGAGCTGATATAACTACCGACCGAGCCTTGCGGCCAGCCTTCCTCGACCGTCACCAGACGGTTGGTTTTCATCACCGAGTTGATGATCGCGCCGGTGTCCATCGGGCGGATGGTGCGCAGGTCGATGACCTCGGCGCTGATACCTTCCTCGGCCAGCTTGTCGGCGGCTTCTAGCGCGTATTGCATCCCGATGCCGAAGCTGACGATGGTCACATCCGTGCCTTCGCGCCAGATACGCGCTTTGCCCAGCGGGATGGTCAGATCATCCACTTGGGGCACGTCGAAAGACCGGCCATAGAGGATTTCGTTTTCCAGGAAAATCACCGGGTTGGGGTCGCGAATGGCCGATTTCAGCAGACCTTTGGCGTCGGCTGCCGAATAGGGCATGACGACTTTCAGGCCGGGGATTTGCATATACCACGCCGCGTAATCCTGGCTGTGCTGCGCGGCCACGCGGGCGGCGGCACCGTTGGGGCCACGGAACACGATGGGACAGCCCATTTGACCGCCGGACATATAGAGCGTCTTGGCGGCGGAGTTGATGATCTGGTCAATCGCCTGCATGGCGAAGTTGAAGGTCATGAACTCAACGATGGGTTTCAGGCCGCCAAAGGCAGAACCAACTGCGATACCGGCAAAACCATGTTCGGTGATCGGCGTGTCGATCACGCGTTTGGGGCCGAATTCATCCAGCAGACCTTGGCTGATCTTGTATGCGCCCTGATACTCGGCAACCTCTTCGCCCATCAGGTAGACGTCGCCGTCACCGCGCATTTCCTCGGCCATCGCATCGCGTAGGGCCTCGCGGACGGTTTCGGATTTCATCTCGGCATCGGCTGGCCAATCCGGCGACAGATCGACGACCGGAGCCGCCGGTGCGGCGGCGGGAGCGGGGGCCTCAACCGCCGCAGGGGCGGCCTCGGTCACCGCTGCGGCTGCGGGCGCAGCCGCGGGCAGGGCGGAGGCGTCTTCGCCTTCGTCCACAAGCACGGCTATGGGGGTATTCACCTTGACCCCTTCCGTGCCTTCCGCGATCAGGATCTTGCCAACGATACCTTCATCGACAGCTTCGAACTCCATCGTCGCCTTGTCGGTTTCGATCTCGGCCATGATATCGCCGGATGATACAGTGTCGCCTTCTTTGATCAGCCATTTGGCCAGCGTGCCCTCTTCCATAGTGGGCGAAAGGGCGGGCATGAGAATTTCGGTTGCCATGTCTTAATCGTCCTCTCAGGCGTAGATATCTGTCCAGAGCTCTTCCACGGAAGGCTCGGGGCTTTCTTTCGAGAATTCGGCGGCCTGGTTGACGATCTCTTTGATCTCTTTGTCGATCGCCTTCAGGTCATCTTCGCTCGCGTGTTTGCCGGTCAGTAGCAGCTCACGCACATGTTCGATCGGGTCGCTTTGTTCGCGGACCTTCTGAACCTCTTCGCGGGTGCGGTATTTGGCCGGGTCGGACATCGAGTGGCCGCGGTAGCGGTAGGTTTTGACCTCAAGGATATATGGGCCTTTACCCGCGCGGCAGTGGGCGACGGCTTTTTCACCGGCAGCTTTGACCGCAAGCACATCCATGCCGTTCACGATCTCGCCGGGGATGCCGAAAGCCTCGCCACGATGGTAGATATCTTTGGTCGAGGTCGAGCGTGCCTGTGATGTTCCCATTGCGTATTGGTTGTTCTCGATCACGAAAACCACGGGAAGGTCCCACAGGGCCGCCATGTTAAACGTCTCGTAAACCTGACCCTGGTTCGCAGCACCATCGCCAAAATAGGTAAAGGTGACGCCGCCGTTTTCTTTATACTTATCTGCAAACGCCAGACCTGCACCCAATGGAACCTGCGCGCCAACGATGCCGTGGCCGCCATAGAAATTCTTCTCTTTCGAGAACATGTGCATCGAGCCACCCTTGCCCTTGGACAGGCCGCCAATACGTCCGGTCAGTTCGGCCATCACGCCGCCCGGATCCATGCCGCAGGCCAGCATGTGGCCATGGTCGCGGTAAGAGGTAATTCGCTTGTCACCCACTTTCGCTGCGGCCTCGAGACCCACAACAACGGCTTCCTGACCGATATAAAGGTGGCAGAAGCCGCCAATCAGGCCCATTCCATAAAGCTGGCCCGCCTTCTCCTCGAATCGGCGGATCAGCAGCATTTCCCGGTAATATGTGGTGAGTTCTTCAGCAGAAACATTTGGCTTCTTTGTGGTTTTTCGCGCAGCCATATTGGCGATCTCCCCCTCTCGGCAAGATAGTTTAGCGTTAAACTATTTCATAAAGCATTTCCGATGCTCTGGCGAGGGAAAATATGCGGCGACACTGACCCTGCAAGCACGGGTATCAAAGGGTGCGACGTCAGAGATTTTTCGTCGAAAAATCTTGGTCGGGCTTAGCGGATAACAATTTCGTCCGAGCGGATCATGCCCAGTACCGAGCGTGCCTGTTGATCCAGCAGATCCAGATCCAGATAAGTGTCCGAGAGGCGACGGGTCAGGTTCTCCATCTTGGCGATCTTGGCTTCCAGCTTTTCCAGATCGCGCGACAGGGCGTCCCGTTCCGCTGCAATCTCGACCCGTCGGAACAGGCCATAGTCCCCCTGCACGGCAGCGAAGGTGAAGTAAACACCCAGCATAAAAGCTACCATGAAGAAAACGACTGCGCCCAAACCGGGCCGATTGGAACGGGACACTCTGTTTACCGCCGTATGAAACGCCTCAATAACGGGCCCTTTTCGGACCTCTGAAAGCACTATGTCACAGGTGATTCGGGTTGTGAATCCCCTGATTCGCAAAAAAGTGTCAGGGGCCGTGAATTTTATTACTCTAGCGCGGCGACGCCCGGCAGGGTCTTGCCTTCCATCCACTCCAAAAACGCGCCGCCTGCGGTCGAGATATACGAGAAATCTTTGGCCGCGCCGGATGCGTTCAGCGCCGCAACCGTGTCGCCGCCGCCGGCGACGGACACCAACTGGCCCGAGCGGGTCAAAGCGGCGGCTTTCAAGGCTGCGGCGTTGGTGGCAGCGTCAAAGGGCTCGATCTCAAATGCGCCCAGCGGGCCGTTCCAAATCAGCGTTTTGCTTTCTGCGAAGATCTGGGAAATTGCGGCAACACTGTCAGGGCCGGCGTCTAGGATCATGCCGTCATTGGTGCATTGATCTATCGAAAGAACCTGATGCGGAGCACCTGCCTCGAACTTGTCGGCCACAACGATATCCGTTGGCAGAACGATCTTGCAGCCCGAGGTTTCCGCTTTGGCCATGATTTCGGCTGCGGTGTCCTTCATGGCGGTTTCCGCCAGCGACTTGCCGACATTCAGGCCTTTGGCAACGAGGAAAGTGTTGGCCATTCCGCCGCCGATGATCAGGAAGTCCACTTTTTCGATCAGATTTCCCAGCAGTTCCAGCTTGGTGGACACTTTGGCCCCGCCCACAACCGCCGTCACCGGGCGTTTTGGCGCGCCCAGAGCGCCCTCAAGGGCCTCGAGCTCGGCTTGCATCAGGCGACCGGCGCAGGCGGGCAGAAGGCGGGCAATGGCCTCGGTCGAACTGTGCGCGCGGTGCGCGGCCGAGAAAGCGTCGTTGCAATAGACTTTGCCGAGTTTGGCCATTCCAGCGGCCAGATCAGCGTCATTCTTGGTTTCAGCAGCGTGGAAACGGGTGTTTTCCAGCAACAGAACCTGGCCGGGCTGCAGCTGCTCTGCAGCCAGCTCGGCCTCGGTGCCGACGCAATCTGCGGCAAACAGCACATCTGCGCCAAAGGCAGTGGTCAGGGTGGGGATCAGCTGCTTCAGCGACAGGTTCTCACGTCGCTCGCCACCCGGGCGGCCGAAATGCGCTAGCAGGATCGGTTTGCCGCCTGCCGCAAGGATATCGCGCACGGTGGGCACGATGCGCTGTATGCGGGTGGCGTCGGTCACAACACCGTCAACGACCGGCACGTTGATATCGACGCGCACCAGCACGCGTTTGCCGTTCAGGTCCATATCGTCCAGTGTTTTCCAGCCCATCACTCTGTCCTTGTCGTTACAACCGATTTAGGCGGTTCTTTTCCTGCATTTTGCCCTCAGGTCAATGCGTCACTTGGCATTCACGCCCATGCCGCATAGGTATTTGCGCAAGATAAACGACAGGAGGGCCACATGGCCGAGATCAAGGATCCCGAAAACACCATCATCATCGAGCTGAAAGACGGCAATGTCGTCATCGAACTGCTGCCTGACGTGGCCCCTCAGCACTCGGCCCGGATGAAAGAGCTGGCCCGTGGTGGCGAGTATGACAACGTGGCCTTCCACCGTGTGATCGACGGCTTCATGGCGCAGACCGGCGATGTGCAGCACGGCGACATGGAAGACGGGTTCAACATCCGTATGGCGGGTACAGGCGGCTCGTCGCTGCCGAACGTTCCGGCAGAGTTCTCGAAACTGCCGCACGACCGGGGCACGCTGGGCGCGGCACGCTCGCAGAATCCGGATTCGGCCAATTCGCAGTTCTTCATCAACTTCAAGGACAATCACTTCCTGAACGGCCAATACACCGTCTACGGTCGAGTCATCGAAGGGATGGAACATGTCGATGCCATCACTCGTGGTGAGCCGCCGATGAGCCCTGACCGCATGATCAGCGTCAAGGTGGCCGCCGATGTATAAGCTGGCCGCTGCTTTTGCCTTGCTGGCTAGCCCTGCGCTTGCCACAGGCCTTGAGATTGAGATCGAGGGCGAGGGTGCCAATGGCACCGTGACCGTTGATCTGTTTGACGATCTGGCCCCTAAACATGTGGAACAGATCAGCACTCTGGCTGCCGAAGGTAAGTATGACGGGGTGGTCTTTCACCGCGTGATCGAAGGCTTCATGGCGCAGACCGGGGACGTAGAGCATGGACGTCTGGGCAGTGATCTGCGTCGGGCGGGCACCGGCGGGTCGGATCGCCCGGATCTGCCTGCTGAGTTCTCGGACTTCAATTACGACCGGGGTGTTGTAGGCATGGCGCGGGCGCAGGATCCCAACAGCGCAAACTCGCAGTTCTTTATCATGTTTGCGCCCGGTCCGTTCCTGAACGGTCAGTATACGGTTGTGGGTCAAGTGACCGGCGGTATGGACGTGGTGGACTCGATCAAGCGCGGCGACGGTCCCAACGGCGCGGTGATCGGCCAGCCGGATGTGATGAAAAAAGTCACCGTCACGGAATAATAGTAAAAGCCCCGATGCATTGCATCGGTGCTTTTTGCTTCAGTCGTCGCCCATTGCTTTCCAGATCAGTGCCCCGATTGCGGCCCCGATCAGGGGTGCAACCCAGAACAGCCAAAGCTGCGCCATCGCAGGACCGTCTGCAAAGAGGGCAACGCCGGTCGAGCGCGCTGGGTTTACCGATGTATTCGTCACGGGGATCGAGATCAGGTGGATCAGCGTCAGGCCCAGGCCAATGGCGATCGGCGCAAAGCCTTCGGGTGCAAAATTCGATGTCGCACCAAGGATGATGATCAGAAAAAACGCGGTCATCACGATCTCGATCACCAGCGCGGATAGCATCGAATAGCCTTCCGGTGAGGCCTCACCATACCCGTTTGAGGCAAACCCGCCTGCGCCTTCAAACCCCGGCGCGCCGCTGACGATCAGATATAACACAGCCGCTGCCGCAACCGCGCCTATCACCTGCGCGATCCAGTAGGGAATCAGATCCTTGGCGTCAAACCGTCCGCCGATCATCAGACCAAGGCTGACCGCCGGATTGAAATGCCCGCCCGAGATGTGACCGACCGCATAGGCCATGGTCAGAACCGTCAGGCCAAAGGCGAATGAAACGCCCAGCCAGCCGATACCCACATCGGCCACTCCGGCTGCCAATACCGCACTGCCGCACCCGCCCAGCACCAGCCAGAACGTGCCGAAAAACTCGGCCAGAAGTTTTGATGACATGAAAAGCCCTCCAAAAATCAATAGGCTTAGCGTAATTCAAAAATTCATTTTTGTTAAATGTTTAGGTCATTCCCAGTCTGCCGGGTTCAGTTGGAACAGCTTTGAAAGCTGGTCGTAGACCTCGGGCGCGTCGGCTTTCAGGGCTTTGGGCCGCTCGAAAAAGACCTCGACAGAGACGGCAAAGAATTCCTCGTGTCCGGTTGCGCCATAGGGGTCGATGACCGTGGGGCGGCCATGTTCCACGGCGTGTACATGAGTGTCATAGGCGGTCAGAAAAACCCGTTCCCATTCTGCGAAACTCTGCCCGTCGCTCAGGATCGGGACACCATTGGTGCCGCCGGACAGATCATCGACCTGATGCGCGAATTCGTGCAACACGACGTTTTGCCCATCCCGGTCGTCCAACGCACCTTGCTGGCTGTGGCGCCACGACAGGATGACCGGGCCGCGATCCCAGCTTTCGCCGGTGCGCACGATCTCTTTCTCGCTGATCACATAGCCGTCTTGCCTGCGCTGACGCGACTTGAAGGCGTTGGGATAGATCAGAATGGTGGTCAGGTTGTCGTACCAGATGTCACGGTTGACCAGCAGCAGTGAGGCCTGCGCAGCAATGGCCAGCTTCATCTCCTCGGTGACGTCCAGTCCGTCGCAGCCGTGGAATTGTACCTGATCCAGGAATAGGTTGATTTTGCCATCCAGCTTGTCCCGCAGACCGACGGGCAGGCGGCGCAACAGCGGAACCTGTGCGTCGATGATCCGACGCTGATGCTTGGTCAGAGGAGCTGCCAAAAGCGCATTGCGTGCTTGGATTTTGGACCAATGACGATAGGCGAAGAAGCCAGCGATCAGCAAAAGAACCGAGAAAAAAATCAACATTTGCAAAGACTACAAGGGACAATGGCGGTGTGAAACCAAAAACGCCGCAGGTTTCCCTGCGGCGTTGATAGAATTGATTGCGTGTCGGCTTTACTGCTTGACTTCAGCAGCCGGGTTCGCGCCGCCTTTGCCGCCGCGACCAGGGTTCAGCGGGTCGTCCTGACGCTGCACCGAACCTTCGAAATGCGCGCCGCTTTCGATAGCGATGGTCTTGTGAATGATGTCGCCTTCGACCCGTGCGGTCGACGTCAGACGGACTTTCAGACCACGCACCCGGCCTACGATACGGCCATTGATCACCACGTCATCGGCGGTCACTTCGCCCTTGATGGTGGCGGTTTCGCCAATAGTCAGCAGATGGGCGCGGATGTCGCCTTCGACCGTGCCTTCGACCTGGATATCGCCCGAGGTTTTCAGGTTGCCGGTGATGTGTAGGTCCGCAGACAGAACCGACGCCGGAGGCTTGGGCTTGGGTGCAGTGCTGGCCTTGGTTTCAGACGGGGCAGGTGCCGCCGGTGTGGCCGGAGCCGCAGGCTTTGCCGCCTCGGACGCATTGGATGCGGGCTCGTTGATTTTGCTCTTAGAAAACATTTCTCGCAGCCTTAATGTAAGTCATTGGGTTAACAGGTTTTCCGTTCACGCGCACCTCATAGTGAAGATGCGTGCCGGTCGACCGTCCGGTGCTACCCATATCAGCAATATGATCCCCGCGCGAGACCCTTTGACCAACCTTTACACGTATCTTGGTGTTATGAGCGTAAAGTGTCTCAATTCCGAAGGCGTGCTTGATTTTCACCAGCCGTCCGAACCCGGACTGCCAGCCAGCATGGGTGACCACACCATCGGCGGTCGCAAAGATATCCGTCCCGTGCGCACCAGCGAAGTCTGCACCGTTGTGCATGCGCCGGCCACCGGTTTTGGGGTCCCGGCGGGTGCCGAAGCCACTGGTGTAACGCACAACCGCGTTCACGGGGCTGGCAAACGGCGCCTTCTCGGCAGCGATACGGTACAGGTTCAGCTGGTCCATCTGCTGTAGCAGAGTGTTGGCGCGGATTTCGTCGGGGGTCAGTTCCTCACCGCGCGTGCTGAAGGATATGGGGGTCAGGGGGCCACCCATGCCGCTGTAACCACGCCGCACTTCTTCGATGATGCGGTCTGTGGGCATTCCTGCCTGACGGAACATCTTGTCGAGCGGTTCGACCGAGATGACCATTGCCTCTTCCAGTTGACGGAAAATCTCGTCACTGCGTTCCTGCATGAGCCGGATTTCCAGCTCAAGATCGTCACGTTCTTCCAGCGCATCCTTGGCATCAGCTGCGATCTGGTCCCGTTCCAGCGCCGTACGGGCCAGCGCTTGGGTCATGAAATCCATCTGGACGGGGGCGCTTGCGCTGGCCATATAGGCCTCGTCCGCGCCGCCTTCCTGCTTGAGCTGAGCCAGTTCCAGACGCGCGTCTTCGCGCTGTTTCATCGTCGCGCGCAGGGTGGTCTGAATGACCTCAATGCCCGTTTCCAGCTCGCGGCGGCGGTTTTCCGAAGCTAGCAATTCGGATTGCATGGCCGAAATCTGCTGAAGCGCCGCGTTGAACCGGTCCTGCGCCAACAACGCCTCGGCGGCGCGCATGTCACGTTCCGCTGACAGGACGTTTAGACGTTCTTGGTAGGTCGCCTGATCCCGTTTCGCCTGATCGCGGAAATTGCCCGATCCGATACTGTCCATCAACAGGATCGCGGTTGCCACGGCGGTCCAGCCGACGATCAGCGCGACCCCAGCAACAGCTGCCACCTGCGTTTCGGAGCTGAGACGGATGAACCGTGTATCATTGTCGGATTTCAGAAATACCCGGCGTTCTGGTAGGTGCCGCTCGAGCAATGAATGTAGTTTAATTGCCAGACGTGTTCGCACGCGTCTTCCCTCTGTCCATCCCCAATTCGGGACCGGTTGTGAGTTGTCTCCGTCCCTTGGGCCAACTGCATAGAGGGGACGTGCGATTTGGGCAAGTTTGTTAACCAGTTCACACAACGAACCGGTTTTTTCCCGCCCATTTTAGGCGGGAAGTTGCCGATAACGTCAACTTGTGCAGGTTTAACGCGCTTGACCGGGCGCAGGTAGGTCCTCGGTCAGGGGCCAGTAGAAATCGGGGGGCAAACCGGCCTCGGCGCGTTTTTCTTCGTTGAAGGGTGGTTTCAGCACACCGTGGAAGTAGCGCCGCACCAAGGAGTGGAACACATCCTTGGGGTCGGCATTCTCGCGCCCGCAAAGGAAATGGAACCATTTCGAGCCATAGGCCACATGTCCTACCTCTTCGGCATAGATCACCTCGAGTGCGGCAATGGCGTGCTCATCCTTAGCTTTGCGGAAAATGCCGATCATGCCCGGTGTGACATCCAGCCCGCGCGCCTCGAGCACCATGGGGACGACGGCCAGACGGCCCATCAGGTCCTCGGCGGTGTCTTCTGCGGCGCGCCACATCCCGGCATGGGCAGGCAGGGCACCATAGTGGCTGCCCATGCGTTCCAAACAATCACAGACCATCTCGAAATGGCGCGATTCTTCTTCGGCGCATTTGACCCAGTCGTCATAGAATCCGATGGGCATGGGGACATGCCCGAAACGTGCGATGATGTCCCAATGAAGGTCCACTGCGTTCAGTTCGATATGGGCAACCGCATGCAACAATGCGATCCGGCCCGCCTCGGTGCCGGGTTTGCGCTTGGGCACCTCGCGCGGGGACAGAAGCTCGGGCTTATCTGGGCGCGCGGGGGACAAAGGCGGAGACGCCGTGCCGATTTCAATTGCGGGCGCATCCCCGCCGCGGGCGGCGAACCATTCGGCGGCATAGCGTTTGGACAGCGCGGTTTTTGCGTGTCCATCCGCGGTCGTCAGAACTTCGGTCGCCATCTGGGTCAGGGTTTTAGACACCGTTTTTCTCCGCTTGATCGGACTGCGTCATAGACCGGATGGCGACCGCAAGAAAAGGGGTCAGAGGTCGCGGACGGCCTCAAGCACCTCATCCACATGGCCGGGTACTTTGACCTTGCGCCAGACCTTGGCGACCTTGCCCTCGGCGTCGATCAAAAAAGTGGCTCGTTCGATCCCCATCGACTTGCGCCCATACATGTTCTTTTCAACCCACACGCCATAATCCTCACATACGGTCGAGCTTTCGTCGGACAAAAGTGGCGTGGTCAGGCTGTGTTTGGCGACGAATTTGTCGTGCTTGGCCACGCTGTCGCGCGAAATGCCGAAAACGTGAGCGCCCGCATCCGCAAAGGCCTGAAGTTGTTCCGAGAAACCGATGGATTCCTTGGTGCAGCCCGGCGTATCATCGCGGGGGTAAAAGAACAAAACGACGGCACCGCCGCGCAGGTCTGACAACGTGACCTCGCCACCGCCGTCGCGAGGCAAAGTGAAATCAGGGGCGATGTCTGTAACGTCGGGCATTGGAAACTCCGCTAAAGGTTTTTAAGTGCTGCCCGTGATCATAGGGCGGTGCGAGCGGGTTGAAAGGCGTGGATAGCAATTTGGTGCAGCACGACGACAAAAGTGCAGACCAGAGCAAGACACCCCGGCGTCGCAGGTCGCGCCGTCGGCTGGTTGCCTATGTGACCCTTGGCTTTACGTTGATGCTTGGCGCGCTGGCTGTCGCCGGTTGGTTCTTTCTGATCGGTCACCAGTTACACGCGCCCCAATGGATGCGCACGCAGGCTGAAAAACGGCTGGATCAGACACTGGGCGGGCTGAAAGTTCGGTTCGGTGATGCGACGTTTTTCGTGAATGAACAATGGCTTCCGCGGCTAAGGTTACGTGACGTGACGATCAGTGACGCGGCGGGTCAGCAGATCGCGCAGGTCGGCGACTTACGGACGCGCCTGTCTATGCGCGGCCTGTTGCGTGGCCAGATCCGCCCGCGTCGCATCATCCTGCAAGATGCCCAGATAGCCCTGACGCGCAACAAGGACGGGGCGTTGTCGCTGACGGTCGGGTCCGGCAGCTCTCCGGTGCAGCAGGCCCCGACGCTAGCTGAACTGATCGAGGAATCGGATGATGTGTTTCTGTCGCCAATCCTGTCGGGTCTGCGGTCGGTCGAGTTGCAATCGCTGACGCTGGACTACCAGGATTTGCGACTGGGTAGGGCCTGGGTTTTCGATGGCGGCCACATTACCGTCACACGCGACGGTGACGAAATGCGCCTTGCCACCGGCTTTTCGGTTCTGACCGGGCGGGACTATGCCAGCTCGATCGAGGCCAATTATACCAGTCTTCTGGGTAGTCCTCAGGCAAGTTTCGGATTTTCGATCACCGATTTACCTTCCGAGGATATTGCTGGGCAAAGCCTTGCGCTAGCCTGGCTGCAAGTGCTCAAAGCGCCGATTTCAGGGTCCTTGCGGGGCAGCATCGACGATCAAGCCGCGCTGGGCCCGCTGTTTGCCACCCTGAACCTCGGCGCAGGGGCCGTTCAGCCTACGCCCGAGACAAAACCCATTCGCTTCGAGTCTGCCCGGACGTATTTCACCTATGACCCAAGCCAGCAGGTGCTGGATTTTAACGAGGCCTCCGTGGTCTCGGACCTTGGAGCCATTCAGGCGGAGGGCAAGGCGTTTCTGCAAGGCATCGAAGACGGTGCGTTGGAAAGCCTGACCGCTCAGTTGCAGCTCAACAGCATCGACATCTATCCCGGCGGCCTGTTTCCGGAATCGTTGGAATCCGCACGGGCCGAACTGGATTTCCAGATGAAGCTTTTACCGTTCGAATTGCGTTTGGGACAATTGACGCTAACGGATGCCGATCACACATTGCGGGCCTCGGGGCGCTTGCTGGGGCGACCCGACGGGTGGGTCGCGTCGCTGGATGCACATCTGGATACGATGACCTCGGACCGGCTTTTGAACTACTGGCCCGAGATTTTGGCCCCCAAACCCCGCCTATGGGTGTCTGAAAACCTGTATGAGGGTAATTTCGCGGACATCGAATTCTCGCTTCGGGTCCGTCCCGAAACCAAACCTGATCTCTATCTGGGTTTCGGGTTCGACAATGCGAAGATCAAATTTGCCAAGACCCTGCCGCCCATTCAGGACGCACAAGGCCGGGTAAGTCTTCTGGAAAACCGCTTCACCGCCTCGGCCGAAAGCGGGGTGGTAATGGCCCCCGAAGGGGGCGCAGTAGATGCGTCGGGGACGTCCTTCATCATACCCGATACGTCGATCAAAAAGGACTCGCCTGCGATTGCCCGGATCAAAGCCAAGGGCAAGGCGACTGCTGCGCTGTCACTTCTGGACCTGCCGCCGCTGGAATTGCTAAGCAAGGCCAATTTGCCCGTTGATTTAGCAGCGGGTGATGTCAGCCTGTCGGGCACGCTGTCCCTGCCGTTGATAAAAGGGCTGAAATTCGAAGATACCGAGTTTCATTTCACCGGTGACATCGACAATGTAAAAAGCGACCGGCTGGTTCCTGGTTTTACGGTCAGTGCCGACCGATTGACATTGTCTGGCGATCAAACTGCTGTCGAAATTGGCGGCTATGGTCTGTTTGGCGACGTGCCCATGCACGCAACATGGCGCCAACCCATCGGTGGCACCGAGCCGCAACGCAGTCAGCTGTCGGGCGAGATTGAACTGTCCCCGCGACTGATGACCGAATTGAAGGCGGGCCTGCCTCAGGGGATGCTGACCGGGCAGGGTAAAGCCGATATCAATCTGGGAATTGGAGCGGGTGAACCGATCGCGCTGACGGCGACTTCGGATCTGGTCGGTGTCGCGCTGTCGATCCCCGAGTTGGGTTGGCGCAAGGGGCGGCAAGCTCAAGGCAAAATGACGCTCGACGCGACCTTGGGCGATCAACTGCGGGTTAATACGCTGAAACTGGATGCGGCAGGGCTGCGCAGCACCGCGTCGATCTCATTCCGCGAGGATGGTGAATTCGACAAGGTCGAGTTCAGCTCGTTCGATTTGGGCAATTGGCTTGCCGTCCCGGCCGAGTTGGTCAGCCGTGGCGCCTCGGTGCCTGATATTCGGGTGCAAGGCGGGGTGGTCAATCTGGGTGGCGCCACCTTTGGCGGCGGTAGCAGCGGCAGCGGGGGGACCGGGAACGGGCCGAATCTGGATGTGGTTCTGGATCGGTTGCAAGTGACGGAAAGTATAGCACTGACTGGTTTCAAGGGCGATTTCCGTACCACGGGCGGTGTCACGGGCGGCTTCACTGCGCGGATCAACGGCAGTGCCCCGGTACGCGGGACGATCACTCCACGCGGTGCACGCAGCGCGGTCGAGTTGATCTCGGATGATGCAGGCGAGGCGCTTCGCGCTGCCGGGGTAATCACACAGGCGCGGGGCGGCACACTGACCATGACGCTGGAGCCGGTCGGCAACGGCAGTGACTATGACGCCAACTTGAAAATCTCGAACACGCGGATCACCGATGCGCCCGCCATGGCGGCCCTGCTGAACGCAATCAGCCTGGTCGGGTTGATTGACGAAATGGCCGGGCAGGGGATCTTTTTTGCGACAATTGAAAGCCGAATGCGCATCACACCGACCGAGATCAAGGTCCTCAGCGGCAGCGCGGTTGGTCCTTCAATGGGGCTGTCCTTCGATGGAACAGTCGACCTTGCGAATGGGCTGCTGAACCTGCGCGGCGCGATTTCACCAATATACCTGGTCAACGCGGTGGGCAGCCTGTTGACCAAAAAGGGTGAAGGGGTCATCGGGTTCAACTATTCCCTGACCGGTCCGCTCACCGCGCCCAAGGTTGCGGTCAACCCTTTGTCGGGCCTTGCGCCTTTGTTCTTGCGTAATTTGCTTAGACCACCACCGCCAAAAGTGACGGACGGGCCGAATTCTCAGCCGGTCAAGTCGGACAACACGAAAGCAGCCTCTGGGACCCGCGGCGAGGACCGCTAAATTGGGTTGTTGCTGAATCCAGCGGGGCCTTGTAATGCGCCCGCATGAAACTCAGCGATTTTGATTTCCATCTACCCGAAGACCTGATTGCCACGCGGCCCGCGACCCCTCGGTCGTCGGCGCGTTTGTTGGTTGCGCACGGCAATGCCATTTCGGATGCGCATGTGTTCGATCTTCCCGGCTGGTTGCGGGCCGGGGATCGCCTTGTCCTGAACGACACCCGCGTCATTCCCGCCCGACTGAATGGTCGCCGCCACCGCGACAGCGCGCAGGGGCCGGTCTCGGCCGCGATCGAGGCCACCTTGTTGGAGCCGCAGGCGGATGGCACGTGGACCGCGCTGATCAAACCGTTGAAAAAGGTCAAACCGGGCGAGGATATCCGGTTCTCGGACGACCTCAGCGCGACGCTGGACCGGGTCGAAGAGGGGCAGGCCTATCTGCGGTTCAACCTGACGGGTGAGGATTTTGATGCCGCGCTTGAACAGGCCGGGGCGATGCCTTTGCCGCCCTATATCGCCGCCAAGCGCCCGGCGGATGAGCAGGACAAGACTGATTACCAGACCATCTGGGCGCGTAATTCTGGCGCGGTCGCAGCCCCGACCGCATCACTGCACTTCGACACCGCGCTGATGCAGGCCCTTGAAGCGCGTCGCGTGGAGTTCAGCCATGTCACTTTGCATGTCGGCGCGGGCACCTTCCTGCCGGTCAAGGTCGAGGATGTGACAACCCACAAGATGCACGCCGAATGGGGTCGTGTCAGCGAAGAGGCCGCGCAGCAGATACGCGCCACCAAGGCTGCCGGAGGCCGCGTGATCCCGGTGGGTACCACCGCCTTGCGCCTGATCGAGAGCGCCGCGCGCAGCGGAGAAATCGCGCCGTGGGAAGGCGAGACCGACATTTTCATCTATCCCGGTTTCCAGTTCCACGTCACCGATGCGCTAATGACAAACTTCCACCTGCCGAAATCCACTTTGCTGATGCTGGTCTCGGCACTGATGGGGCAGGACAGGATTCACGATGTTTATGCTCATGCAATTGAACAGAAATATCGGTTCTTCTCATACGGCGATGCATCGCTTTTGATCCCGGAATAAGTCGCGTGTCGGGATCAAAACATGGTAATGTCGTAGACAAGCACGACCCCAACCGCTTTTCATCTGAAACTGATCGAAACTGTCAAACCGCTTCAACTCGGAGGCCCCAATGATTCAGGTCCTTTCCAGCGCGTGGGCGCTTCTTCTTGGTATGGGCCTGCTTATGGTTGGCAACGGCCTGCAGGGTACAATTCTGGGCGTGCGGGGTGAGATCGAAGGGTTTTCAACCCTCGAGATGTCCTTTGTCATGTCCGCCTATTTCCTGGGTTTTCTGGGCGGCTCACGTCTTGCCCCCGAGATGATCCGCCGCGTGGGCCATGTAAGGGTCTTTGCGGCGCTGGCCTCTTTCATTTCAGCGGTGATGATCATGTATCCGCTGTTGACCAATGAAATCGCATGGATTTTGGGTCGTATGGTGATCGGGTTCTGCTTTTCCGGCGTTTACGTCACCGCTGAAAGCTGGCTCAACAATGCGGCCAATAACGAGAACCGAGGACAAGCGCTGTCACTTTACATGATTGTGCAGATGACGGGGATTATCGCTGCACAGGGGCTGGTTCTGATTGGTGATCCGTCAGGCTATGAAACCTTTGTCATCGCCTCGATCCTGGTGTCCGTATCATTTGCTCCGATCTTGCTGTCGATCTCTCCAACGCCCGCTTTTGACAGCACCAAACCAATGACCCTGCGCGAGTTGATGGGCAATTCACCTCTGGGCTGTATCGGCATGTTCCTTCTGGGGGGGGTGTTCTCGGCCCAGTTCGGCATGGCGGCCGTTTACGGCGCACGGGCCGGGCTGACACTGGTCGAGATATCGACCTTCGTCGCCGCGTTCTACGTGGGCGCCGTGCTGCTGCAATATCCGCTGGGTTGGTTTTCAGATCGGATGGACCGGCGCTTCCTGATCATGCTCGTGGCTCTGACCGGGGCGGGGGGCGCAGTTACGGCCATGCTGTTTGGGACGGTCTTTCCGATCCTGCTCGCCTCGGCCTTTGTGATTGGGGGCATGTCGAACCCGCTCTATTCGCTACTGATTGCCCATGCGAATGACTTTCTGGACAATGAAGATATGGCAGCGGCTTCGGGCGGTTTGGTGTTTATCAACGGTATGGGGGCAATCGCGGGTCCGCTGATCACCGGTTGGCTGATGGGCGACGCAATCTTTGGGCCTCCGGGCTTCTTCCTGATCATTGCCGCCCTGCTGGTGGCCCTGGCCGGATACGCCATGTACCGCATGACACAGCGCGCCGCTATTCCGGTGGATGAGACGGGCACTATGTCGCCGCTATATCCAACCGCCTCTCCGGTGGCGTTCGAGGTCGCGCAGGAAGTGGCCATCGAAGCCGCCGAGGCCGATCAGGATACGCAAGATGTTGCCTAAAACACGGAATTATTGCGCAAATGTTGCAATATGTTACTGTCATAAATCTGTAAAACGCCCTTAAATGACGTTACGTCCCTGGGGAGGCGAACAGACGGAGTATTGGGCAATGGCAGGGCCTGAAGACGTACTGAGTTTTTGGTTGGATGAAGTTGGTCCCAAAGGGTGGTATGAGCAGGATGAGGCGCTTGATGCCGAAATCCGCGAAAAATTCCTGACCACATGGGGACAGGCGTGCGAGGGCAAATTCTCGCTATGGCTGACCTATCCCAGCGGATCATTGGCTTACATCATCCTGATGGATCAATTCCCACGCAATATGTTCCGAGGCAGTGCTAAAGCTTTTGCATCGGACCGCGCCGCTCTGACGGCTGCGAAATGCGCGGTGGACAAGGGTTGGGACCTCAAGATCGACGAACCCGCACGGCAATTCTTTTATCTACCGATGATGCATTCGGAAAACTTGTGCGATCAGGAACGCTGCGTGCGGTTGATGTGTCAGAACATCAATTCGGACTCCAGCAATCTGCTGCACGCGCGGGCCCATCGTGAAGTGATCCGCCAGTTCGGTCGCTTCCCCTATCGGAACGAGGCTTTGTCGCGCCCCATGACCGCGCCCGAAGCCGCCTATGTGGACATGGGTGGCTACGGTGCAACGGTCCGTGAATTGCAGGCCGCGAACTAAGACGAAGGCACACAGCCACGAATGGCAATCACGCGGTCGGCGATTGCGTCGGCCGTCGTGTTTATGGCGGTATTAATTAAGTGGTCCGGCGATTCAGTGAGATCGGCGATACGCGCCTGTGACGTTTGCAGCTTGGTTTCAAGCTGGTCAAGCTTGGCCAAGGCCAACGATATTTGTGCGGCGACGGCGCTGTCTGCAACAACCGCCGCTGATTGTAATGACGACAATTCACTGCGCAGGGCGGTCAATTCGCCACGCACTCCCTTCACCTCTTCTTTCAGCGGAGCAACGATTTGAACCTTTTCCGTGAGGGTCGTCGTGACATCGTCAACCGTCGAGGCGAGCTTCCACCCCAGAAACAGGCACAGGGCCACCAGGATCAGGGTCGCGTTCAATAGGGCAAGCAACAGGTCAGTCAGCGTTCTGGCCATGGTCGAAACTTCCAATACAATACAATCAATGAGTGCCGGGCGGGCCCGACGTCTATGTTCTAGCCATTGTGTCTTGCGCGGTATAGGCTGAAAACAGCGTTTATCTTGTGCGCTGACCCTGCGTCGCTTTTGCCGCGGGACGATATTGTTGATGCATTTTTTTATTTAGTTTAATGGTAAACTAATCTCTGAAACGACCTGCGCCGAGAGGGAACAATGGCAGCACACTCTTTTGATCTGATCGTAATCGGCGCCGGGCCCGGCGGGTATGTAGCAGCAATTCGCGCATCGCAGCTCGGTCTGAAAACGGCCGTTGTCGAGCGTGAGCACCTGGGCGGTATCTGCCTGAACTGGGGCTGTATTCCAACAAAGGCGCTGCTGCGATCTTCAGAAGTGTTTCACCTTATGGAACGCGCCAAGGATTTTGGTCTGAAGGCCGACAAGATCGGGTATGATCTGGATGCGGTGGTTAAAAGGTCGCGCGGGGTTGCGGCGCAATTGTCAGGCGGCATTGGTCATCTGCTGAAAAAGAACAAAGTGACCGTTGTGATGGGCGAGGCAACGATCCCGGCCAAGGGCAAGGTCTCGGTCAAAACCAAAAAAGGGACCGAGGACCTGACGGCCAAGAACATCGTGCTAGCGACGGGCGCGCGAGCGCGCGAGTTGCCCGGTCTTGAGGCGGACGGCGATCTGGTCTGGACCTACAAACATGCACTTCAACCTCCCCGGATGCCTAAAAAGCTGTTGGTGATCGGGTCAGGCGCAATTGGGATCGAATTTGCCAGCTTCTACAATACACTGGGCGCGGACACGACCGTGGTCGAGGTGATGGATCGGGTTCTGCCGGTCGAGGACGCTGAGATCAGCGCCTTTGCCAAAAAAGCCTTCACCAAGCAGGGCATGACCATCATGGAAAAAGCGATGGTCAAGCAGCTTGATCGCGGCAAAGGCAAAGTCACCGCGCATATCGAGGTGAAGGGCAAGGTCGAAAAGCACGATTTCGATACGGTAATCTCAGCGGTTGGCATTGTCGGTAATGTCGAGAATCTAGGGCTCGAGGCCTTAGGGGTGAAAATCGACCGTACCCACGTGGTCACAGATGAGTTCTGCCGGACCGGTGTCGAAGGACTGTATGCCATCGGCGACATCGCCGGCGCACCCTGGCTGGCGCATAAAGCAAGTCATGAAGGCGTGATGGTCGCCGAGCTGATCGCAGGTAAACACGCACACCCGGTCAAACCCGAAAGCATTGCGGGCTGCACCTATTGCCAGCCGCAGGTCGCCTCAGTTGGATATACAGAAGCCAAGGCCAAAGAACTGGGTTATGACATCAAAGTCGGCCGCTTCCCGTTTATCGGCAACGGCAAGGCCATTGCCTTGGGTGAGCCTGAGGGGATGATCAAAACGATCTTTGATGCCAAAACTGGCGAATTGCTGGGTGCGCACATGGTTGGCGCGGAAGTGACGGAAATGATTCAGGGCTATGTAGTCGGTCGTCAATTGGAGACCACGGAAGAAGATCTGATGAACACAGTTTTCCCGCATCCAACCTTGTCTGAGATGATGCATGAAAGTGTATTGGATGCCTATGGGCGCGTGATCCACATGTAAGTGAAGGGGGGCTCTGCCCCCGCCGCGGCAAGCCGCGACTCCCCCGGGATATTTTTAGCCAGATGAAGCGGGAATCCTTCATTCATCTGGCCTTAAATATCCCGGAGCGCGAGGCAGAGCCTCGCTTAGCCCCTAGTTGCTCAGTGCGTGCAGGATACGGGCCCAGGACCGGATGCCTTTGTGGAAGCTCTTTACGTCGTATTTCTCGTTCGGCGAATGAATCGCATCGTCGTCATTGGCAAAACCGACCAGCATGGAATCCAGCCCCAATTCGGTGCTGAAATATCCAACGACCGGGATTGATCCTCCCATGCCAGTAAAGACAGCCTCGCGCCCCCATTCGTCCGATAGCGCGCCGCGTGCGGCCTCGAATTCGGGGCGATCCAGGTTCATCACCGATGCCGGGGCGCCTTCAAGGTCGTTATCCCATTCAACCGTTGCATCTGCCGAAAGGCGATCCACCACATGTTTGCGGATTTTGTTGCGCAGATCGTCAGGGTCCATATCGCCAACAAGGCGGCAGGTGATCTTGCAATGGGCGCGCGAGGGGATCACCGTTTTGGACCCCGCACCGTTGTACCCGCCCCAAAGCCCGTTGACCTCGAGTGTCGGGCGCGCCCATTGTTGTTCAAGGGTGGAATAGCCCTTTTCGCCATGCGGTTGCGAATAGCCGACGGAGTTCAGATAGTCAGCTTCGTCGAAACCGCAGTCTTGCCATTGGCGCAACTGGTCAGCGGGAACCTCGTGGACGCCATCATAAAAGCCGTCGACTGCAACCCGACCGGTTTCGTCATCATAGAAAGAGGCAACAATCTTCGACAATTCTCGCAACGGGTTCAGACCCGGTCCCCCGTAGTGGCCCGAGTGCAGGTCGATCCGGGGGCCTACGATGGTGAATTCGTCCTTGAGCATCCCGCGCAGCTGAGACGCGATTGAAGGCACCCCACGCGACACCATCGAGGTATCGCAAACCAGGGCCAGATCGGCTTTCAACTCGGCCGCGTTTTCGCGCAGGAAGGGCACAAGTGAGGGCGAACCGGATTCCTCTTCGCCTTCGAAGAAAAAAGTAATGCGGCAAGGCAGGGTGCCGTGAACGGCTTTCCAGGCGCGGCAGGCCTCGACAAAAGTCATCAACTGTCCCTTATCGTCCGAGGATCCCCGCCCCCGGATGACGGGGCCGTTGTCGGTGTCTTCGATGGCCGGGTCGAACGGGTCGCGGTTCCACAGGTTCAGCGGGTCCACTGGCTGCACATCATAGTGCCCGTAAAACAGTATATGCGGCGCGTCGTTATCTTCTCCGATATGCCCAACGACCATCGGGTGGCCCGTGGTTTCGCGCTTTTCTGCCTGAATGCCGATGGTTTTCAGGTCGGCCACCAGCCAGTCCGCAGCTTGGCTGACTTGAGCGTCAAAAGCCGGGTCAGTCGAAATCGAAGGGATGCGCAGCAATTCCATCAACCGGTCGATTGAGGTTTGCAGATCGGCGTCGATACGGGTGAGAACTGCGTCAAGCGTCATGAGGGGGACTCCGGCCAAAAGGATTTCTGGCGGCACCCTAACAGGGCGATCCTTGCCGTCCAGTCCGTTTACTGTCAAAAAAGGCGCAATAACTGACGCATGCGACTGCCCCCCTGCGTCGTTTCCTCGCGTTTCTTGGACGTAAGTTTACTTGTCGGGTAGGATGTGAGGCGATATTTGATGCAAATCAAATAAGCATTCCCAGACTCACTTATATGGTGCGATCACTTGGGACCATATCGGCGTCGGATGAAAACGGGGTCGGGGAAGATGTTCGGTCAATGCGGATTGGCCGGGCTTTTAAGGAGAAACCGGTGGACTATACTGCTCAGCTCGATACCGCGATTGCCAGGCTGCACGACGAAGGACGCTACCGGACCTTCATCGACATCGAACGTCGCAACGGCCATTTCCCGCATGCGGTACACACGCGCCCGGACGGGTCCACACAGAACATCACCGTCTGGTGCGGCAATGACTACTTGGGCATGGGCCAGAACCCGGTTGTCCTGAACGCGATGCACGAAGCTGTGGATTCGGCAGGGGCCGGTTCGGGTGGCACGCGCAACATCTCGGGCACGACGGTTTACCACAAGCAGCTTGAGGCTGAACTGGCTGATCTGCATGGCAAAGAGGCGGCGTTGCTCTTCACCTCGGCCTATATTGCCAATGACGCAACGCTGAGCACGCTGCCCAAACTGTTTCCTGGTCTAATTATCTATTCGGATGCGCTGAACCACGCTTCGATGATCGAGGGCGTGCGCCGCAACGGTGGCGCCAAGCGGATCTTCCGTCATAACGACGTCGCTCATCTGCGCGAACTGCTGGAGGCGGATGATCCGGCCGCTCCCAAGCTGATCGCGTTTGAATCCGTCTATTCGATGGATGGCGATTTCGGCCCGATCGAAGAAATTTGCGATCTGGCGGATGAATTTGGTGCTCTGACCTACATTGATGAGGTTCATGCGGTTGGCATGTACGGCCCCCGCGGTGGCGGTGTGACCGAGCGGGATCGCCTTGCGCATCGGATCGACATTATCAACGGCACATTGGCCAAGGCTTTTGGTGTGATGGGCGGCTATATAGCGGCAAGTGCGAAAATGTGTGACGCTGTACGCTCTTATGCGCCGGGCTTCATCTTTACCACGTCGCTGCCGCCTGCCGTTGCTGCGGGTGCGGCGGCCTCGGTTGCCTATCTGAAGACTGCCCCGGAACTGCGTGAGCTGCACCAAACACAGGCGAAAATCCTGAAGCTGCGACTGAAAGGGTTGGGCCTGCCGCTGATCGATCATGGCAGCCATATTGTGCCGGTGATCGTTGGCAATCCTGTTCATACCAAAAAGCTCAGCGATATGCTGCTGGACGACTATGGAATCTACGTTCAGCCGATCAATTTCCCGACCGTTCCGCGCGGAACCGAGCGTTTGCGGTTCACTCCATCGCCGGTTCACGGGCCGGATGAAATGAACGCTCTGGTGCAGGCGATGGACGAACTTTGGTCACATTGTGCGCTAAATCGCGCCGAACTCGCCGGTTAACCTCACGCCAAAGTGTGCAACGCGTTCATAGCGTGTTAGGCTTAAGCTAACAAAAGTAGCAGACGAATCGGTAGGCATGATTCGGCTCTGGCGTGAAACACGCGTAGGCAGAATGGGGCAGCAGGAATGATTGGGCGCAGATCTCAGCGCGGATCGGATGAGGACAGTGACGTCCGGCCGAAAGGCTATGACGATTATGAGGTCCGACTTGGCGACATGATGCGCGGCGAACGCGCGACGATGGGCAAGTCTCTTCTGGATGTTCAACGCGAACTGCGGATCAAAGCCACCTACATCGCAGCGATTGAAGAAGCGAACCCCGACGCTTTTGACACACCCGGCTTTATCGCCGGGTATGTGCGGTCTTATGCACGCTATCTGGGGATGAACCCGGATGAAACATTTGCCGCCTTCTGCAAGGAAAGTGGGTTCGAAGTGGCCCATGGCATGTCTGCACAAGCGTCGGTAGTGCGCAAGCCTATAGGCGGGCTGCCGGCCCGTGGCCCGATGGGCCATGATCCATTCATGTCGCCCAATACACCCTATATTCCGGGAAAAGAACCGCTGGTCAGCCAGATCGATCCGCGTGCCATCGGCTCATCGCTGGTGTTGCTGGCTGTGATCTGCGGGATCGGCTATGGCGGCTGGTCGGTGCTGAACAGAATACAGCAGGTTCAGGTCAGCCCGGTTGAACAGGCGCCGGTCGTTTTGTCCGATCTTGATCCTCTGGATGTTGCCCGCGCAACAATATCGACTGAAACCACGGCTGAGATCGAACCACCCAGCGTCGAGGCGCTGGATCGTCTGTATCGCCCACAGGCGCTGGATGTACCGGTTCTGGTAGCGCGTGATGCTCCGATCTCGACCCTTGATCCGCGCACGGTAGGGACTTTCCTGCCGCCCGAGCCGCCTCAGATTGAAGTGGCCGAGGTGCATACTGTTGAACGCCCGGTGCTGCCACAAGTGGTCGAGCAACTGGACACCACGCTCAAGATCGTCGCGGTCAATCCGTCTTGGATGCGCGTGACAGCCGCAGATGGCAGCGTCATCTTCGAAGGCACGCTGGGCACGGTCGAGCAAGGCAACACGTTCGAGGTTCCGCTGACCGAAGAACCACCGCAACTGCGCGCAGGCGCGTCGGGGTCGGTCTATTTCTCGATGAACGGTGAACATTTCGGCCCGGTCGGTGCGCCGGGTACCGTGGCTAAAGGCGTAGTCTTGTCCAAGGATGCCGTGGCGGAAAACTACACGGTCGCCGATCTTGAGGCCGAGCAGAACAGCGCGCTCAAACGCTTGGTTGCCGAGCTTCAGGCACAGGAACCCGTTGCCGGGTCCGAGTGATCTAGCCATTGCGATAGTGGGTTAAGCAAACTATCTAGAGGCGCAACTCTGGCTGTCTTGGACCCGACCCTCATGTCCCTCAATCACGTGCGCCCGTGGCGAAACATCTATCGCCGCAAATCCCGTCAGATCATGGTTGGCGACGTTGCCATCGGGGGCGATGCGCCAATTGCAGTTCAGACCATGACCAACACGCTGACCACGGATGTGGCCGCGACGGTAGCGCAGGTGCAGGCCGCAGCTGAGGCGGGGGCGGATATTGTGCGGGTCTCGGTCCCGGATGAGGCGTCGTCAAAGGCACTGAAAGAGATCGTGCGCGAAAGCCCTGTACCGATCGTGGCCGATATCCATTTCCACTATAAACGCGGCATCGAGGCTGCTGAGGCAGGCGCTGCCTGTCTGCGGATCAATCCGGGCAATATCGGCGACGAAAAGCGGGTGCAGGAGGTGATCAAGGCCGCCCGCGACCACAATTGCTCGATCCGGATCGGGGTCAATGCGGGGTCGCTGGAAAAGCACCTGCTTGAGAAATATGGTGAGCCATGCCCCGAGGCAATGGTCGAAAGCGGGCTCGAGCATATCCGCATTCTGGAAGACAACGACTTTCACAATTTCAAGATCAGCGTGAAGGCCAGTGACGTGTTCCTGTCGGCTGCGGCCTATCAGGGGATTGCCGAGGCCACAGATGCTCCCATCCATTTGGGTATCACCGAGGCCGGAGGACTGGTCAGCGGCACCATCAAATCCGCCATTGGGCTGGGCAATCTGCTGTGGATGGGGATCGGCGATACGATCCGCGTCAGCCTATCCGCGGACCCGGTGGAAGAAGTCAAGGTGGGCTATGAGATCCTGAAATCACTGGGCCTGCGCCATCGCGGTGTGAATATCATCTCATGCCCGTCCTGCGCGCGGCAGGGCTTTGACGTGATTAAGACGGTCGAAGCGCTGGAGCAGCGACTGGAGCATATCAAGACGCCGATGAGCCTGTCGATCATCGGCTGCGTCGTGAATGGCCCCGGTGAGGCGCTGATGACTGACGTTGGCTTTACCGGCGGCGGTGCGGGCTCGGGTATGGTCTATCTGGCGGGCAAGGCCAGCCACAAGATGTCCAACGATCAGATGATCGACCACATCGTTGAACAGGTCGAAAAGAAAGCGGCTGAACTGGACGCAGCGGCCGAGGCTGCGGAATAACCCAACAAGCGCGCGGTTCCGGGGAGGGATGTGTTCTCGACAGGGTGAACCGGTCTGTGTTGACAGGTCCCGCCGTTCTGGGGCCAAGTCGGGCCTATGAAGGCTACACTCGTCCTTGTTCTACTAATGTGGACCGCTCCCATCGGCGCGGCGCGCGCGTGTGAATTGGCATTGGCTTTTGCGTTGGATGTGTCGGGCAGCGTCGATGAGGCCGAACATCAGTTGCAACGCGATGGCGTCGCCGCTGCCTTGCTGGACCCTGACGTTGTAACGGCGATTTCGGCCCAACCCGGTGGCGTGGCCCTGATGGTGTATGAGTGGTCAGACTCGCGCCAGCAGACGCAGATTTCGGCCTGGCGTCTGGTCAAAGGGGTGGCAGGGTTGAAATCGATCGCTGCCGAGGTTCTGGCGGCCCCTCGAAGTGCAACGGGTGGAACCGGCATAGGCCCGGCGGTCGCGTTCGGAGCGTTGATGTTCGACTATGGGCCCGATTGCCGTCGGCGCGTCATAGATGTGTCAGGGGACGGCAAACACAATAACGGCTTTCGCCCCCATGTCGCGCGCGAGATGCAGGTGATGCAAGGTGTCACCGTGAATGCGCTGGTGATCGAGGGGGCAGAGCCCGAGGTGCTGGCCTACTACGTCGAGCACGTCATTTCAGGGCAGGGCGCTTTTGTGGAAATTGCGGCGGGGTATGAGGACTATGCCGCAGCCCTTCGGCGAAAATTGCTGCGTGAAATTCCGATGGCTGTAGCCGATCGGTAAGGGATAGGGCGGCGCACTATTGCGCGCCGCCTGTGTTTAAACTTAGCCTTGTTCAGCCCGCACGGCGTCTGCAATTTGCAGCATCTGGTCGGCAGTCAGATAGCCGCGCAGCATTTCGGTGCCAAGAACGAAGGACGGTGTGCCTTGGATTTGCATCCGCCGCGCCAATTCGCGGGTCTGGTTGATCTCATCGGTCACACGATCGCTGTCCATCGCTGCCAAAATGGCATCGCTATCCAGCCCCAGACCATCCGACAAACGGCGCAGAGAAACCTCGTTCGGCTCACCACCAAAGTCCAGCAGAGCGTCGTGCACCAGCTTATAAGCGTCATCGCCCGCCAAATGCTTGGTGGCCACGGCAAAGCGCGAAGAGATCACCGAGGCTTCGCCCAGGATCGGGAATTCCTTGATCACCAGACGGATATTGCCGTCTTCGGACAACAGCTCGGCCACTTCGGGGACAGCCCGGCGGCAATAGCCGCAGCGGTAGTCCATGAATTCGACCAGCGTGATGTCGCCATCGGGATTGCCACCCACCCAGCTGTAGCCATCATTGAACAACTCGTCGGCATTGACTGCGACCAGTTCTTGATCCGCGGCGGCCTCGGCCTGAGCGTTGCGTTGTTCAAGGATGTTGATCGCTTCGATGATGACCTCGGGGTTTTCCAGAAGATAGGCACGTACCTGTGCGCCGAACTGCTCTCTCTCGGCATCGCTCATGGTGTTGAGGTCCAACGCCTGCGCCGGGGCGGCAAGCAGGGAAAGCCCCAGAAGGGCCGGTGCAGCATGTCTGAGGATCATTTCCGTTTCCTTTTCGATTTCTTTGCGTTTTCCGAGGCAATCAGCACATCCTGTGCCCGTTGCCAACCTGTTGAACCCTCGGGTAGTTGCCCGAGAGCGCGTCTTGCGTGAATACCTGCATCGGTAAGCTTGCCTTGCAAGGCATATCTTTCCGCCGTAACGACTGAGGCCATGCCAGTGTTGCCGACCCGCGCATATGCCACGCTCAGATCTCGCAGAGAGCCAGTGTTGCGATGGTCGCGGGCGCGTGCCTTTTCAAGCACTTGCAGGGCGTCTTTCGTCCGATCCTGTGCTAAAAGCGCGCGACCGTAGCCTGCAAGGATCAAGGCGTTGTTTGGTGCCATCTCCATCGCGTGACCATAGGCCGCAACGGCCTCGGGCAACTGACGGTTTTCCAGCAGGATCTGGCCTTTCAGTTCATAGTAATAAGGATCGTCGGGGCGAATGGCCAAGGCGCCGTCAATGGCGCCCCTCGCCAGCGCAAGATTGCGGTTCTGGTGATGGGCCGCCGCCTCGCGCATCAGGCGAATGTCTTGCGCAGTTTCCTCTTTCGCGCGTCGCAATGTCCACGAGGGCGCGCGCAGGAAGGCGGATAACTTTCCTTTCACGCGGGCAAACCAATATTCTGCCTGCGCGTTGGGGACCGCAGACGCGCCAAATTCCCCTAAAAACGTCTGGGCCGCGCGCAGACGATCGCGGTTGGTGGGGTGCGAGCGCATATAGGGGTCCTGATTGGCCTCGCTCAGCAGCTCCTGACCCACGAATTTCTGGTGCAGGGCAACCATCCCGCTGGGTGAAATACCTGCCCATCGCAGATAGCTTGCTGCGCTGCGGTCGGCCGAGGATTCCTCGGCCCGTGTGTGCCCCAGAAAACTGCGCAAGGCCGAGCTCGAGGTGCCCGCAGCGATACCTGCCGCTGCTTCACCACCTCCGGCGACGGCAACGGCCAGCGCAAGCGCTGTTCCCAACCCGGCATTGCGTTTGGCGGCTTTCAGGTTTTCGAACCGGCGGGCGAGATGGCCGTTGGCAATATGGGCGGCCTCATGCGCGATCACCGCTTGCAGCATCTCAGGGGTGTCCACGGACAGGATCAGGCCGTAGTTCAGATAGATCGCGTTGTTGTCGATAACGAAGGCATTGAATGTGCTGTCATAAACGACCAGAATTTGCACCCGATTGGTGTTCAGCCCGGCGGCCCGCAGCACAGGAAAGGCCAGTTCACGTAGGCCGTTTTCGATGTCGGGGTCGCGGATCAAGCTTTGCGCATTGGTTTGAGCTGCGCTGACGAACCAAGTCATCACACATAGAAACAGGGCCGGGATTGACGCCAGCCTGGATACACGCTCAAAAGCCATACAAGCAACATGGGAGATGGGCATGAGAAACTCAACCCGGTCCGGCGTCGATCCGTTTATTGTGATGGACGTGATGGAGGCCGCACGAAAGGCCGAAGAGGCGGGTCGCCACATCATCCATATGGAGGTCGGCCAGCCCGGAACCGGAGCCCCCAAGGGCGCGACCGAAGCACTGGCGAAGGCCATGCAGGACAGCCCTTTGGGTTATACTGTGGCGCTTGGAATGCCCGCGCTGCGACAGCGGATCGCGCAGCTTTATGGTGAATGGTACAATGTCGATCTAGATCCCAATCGAGTTGTCGTGACGCCGGGCTCTTCGGGCGCGTTTCTGCTGGCGTTCACGGCCCTGTTCGACAGCGGCGACCGCGTCGGAATCGGCGCTCCGGGCTACCCGTCTTATCGTCAGATCCTAAAGGCTCTGGGCTTGGTTCCTGTTGATTTGCCAACCGCGCCTGAAAACCGATTGCAGCCTGTGCCTGCGGACTTCGCCGGGCTCGATCTGCAAGGGCTGATGGTGGCCTCTCCTGCAAACCCGACCGGCACCATGCTGAACCACGCGGCCATGGGCGCGCTGATCGAGGCGGCGCAGGGGCAGGGCGCATCCTTCATCAGCGACGAGATTTACCATGGGCTGGAATATGAGGCCAAAGCCGTCACCGCGCTGGAGCTGACGGATGAATGCTATGTGATCAACTCGTTTTCCAAGTATTTCTCGATGACCGGCTGGCGTGTCGGCTGGATGGTCGTGCCCGAGGATCAGGTGCGTGTGGTTGAGCGGATCGCCCAGAACATGTTCATTTGCGCGCCGCATGCCAGTCAGGTGGCGGCTCTGGCTGCGATGGAATGCGAGGATGAGTTGCAAGCCAATCTGGACGTCTACCGCCAGAACCGCGCTTTGATGCTGGACGGTCTGCCCAAGGCCGGGTTCACCAATATCGCACCACCGGACGGGGCGTTTTACGTCTATGCCGATGTATCCGACCTAACCGACGACAGCCGCGCCTTTGCGGCCGAGATTTTGGACAAGGCCGGCGTGGCCGTCACACCCGGTCTGGATTTCGATCCCGAACGCGGCCACGGCACCTTGCGCTTTTCCTATGCCCGCTCCACCTCTGATATCCGTGAGGGGCTAGACCGATTGCGTATCTTTATGACCGAGCGGGGCAATATTGGGTAGAGCGTTCACAAACCGGCGCGGCTGCGTTAGTCTGCTGGTCAAACGATCTCGGGATAACTTGAGGCCATGAGCAGGATTTTCTACGCCATAGTGCTGATCTGGGCGCTGACGGGGGCTGCGGTTGCGCATGAACTTAGCGCGCTGGCCCGTGTGTTGCCCGATGAAAGCCGCATCGTGGATGAGGGGCGCTCGGGCGTGCGGGTGCAACTTGGGCTCAGCCAAGGGGTTCCCTACCGTGTGTTCACGCTGCGCGACCCCTACCGGATGGTTCTGGACTTTCAGGAGGTCGATTGGACCGGGCTGAAAGATGCGGATTTCTTGCAGACGGATCGGATCAGTGGCGTGCAATTCGGGGGCTATGTCCCCGGATGGTCGCGCATGGTGTTGGACCTTGGCGCCCCTTTGGCGGTCGAGAGCGCTAATTTGAGGATCGACGAGGCAACGGGGACGGCCGCCCTGACGCTTGACTTGAAGGGAACCGACTTTGATACGTTTGTCGCCAGCGCCGGAGCACCCCGCCAACCGGAGTGGGACTTGCCCGAACCCTCGGTGTCCGCGCCAGATCAAGAGGCGGATGGCCCGCGCCCGCTGCGGGTGATGCTGGACCCCGGCCATGGCGGCATTGATCCGGGTGCCGAGGTAAACGGGCTGGACGAAAAGACCCTGATGCTGACCTTCGCCCGCGAATTACGCGAAGTTCTTTTGCGCACGGGGGGCTACGAGATCGTTTTGACTCGAACCGATGATCATTTCGTGTCGCTGGAGCGCCGTATCGCGCTGGCGCACCAGGCGGGCGTGGATGTGTTCATCTCACTGCATGCAGATATCCTGTCGGAAGGGCGCGCTCATGGGGCGGCGGTCTATACCCTGTCGGAAGAGGCTTCGGACGTGGCCAGCCACAAACTGGCCGAGCGGCATGACCGGGGTGATCTGATCTCGGGCATCGACCTTAGCGGGGCCGACGATCAGGTCGCCGATGTTCTTCTGGACCTGGCGCGTCAGGAAACCAAACCGCGCACCGATGCGCTGGCCGCAGCGCTGGCCAATGGCATGACGCAGCAGGGCGGGCCGATGAACAACCACCCGATCCGCACCGCTTCGTTTTCCGTTCTCAAAGCAGCTGACATCCCTTCGGTTTTGATCGAGCTTGGCTTTCTGTCCAGTCCCAGAGACTGGAAAAACATCAATAATCCAGAGTGGCGCTTGGGTATGGCACATGGCATCCGCGACGGGCTTGAAGTCTGGCGTCAGCAGGATGTGATCCGCCGATCCCTGATTGGCCAGTGACCCTACGGCGCAAAACGGCTAATATGGGGCATCGTGTTTTGACCCAACGCGCGGGCGTCCCTATATAGGCGGCACCGCGAGCAAAAGGCAGTGACGTGATCCGTTTCATATTTTCGATCTTTGGGGCGATCTTCAGCCTCGTGACCCTTGGGTTTTTCATGGCCGCGCTGGTGATTGGCGCGATCTTCTGGATGTATGGGCGCGACCTGCCCAGCCATGAATCACTTGCGCAGTATAAACCCCCCACGATTAGCCGGATCTATTCGGGTGAGGGTCAGTTGATCGACGAATTCGCGCAGGAACGCCGCCTGTTCACGCCTTCAGAAGAAATCCCTGATCTGGTGAAACAGGCCTTTATCTCGGCCGAGGACAAGAACTTTTACACGCACCAAGGCTATGACCCGCGCGGGATCATCGCAGCTGGCGTTGAGGCGGTGAAATCCAAGGGTGAAAACGTGCGTGGTGCATCGACCATCACCCAACAGGTGATGAAGAACTTCCTGCTGTCCGGCGACCGTCGCGCCGAGCGCAAGATCAAGGAGATTATCCTCGCCACCCGGCTTGAGGATACGCTGGACAAGGAACAGATCCTGGAACTCTATATGAATGAGATCTTTCTGGGGCAGAACTCGTATGGTGTGACGGCGGCTGCGCAGACCTATTTCAACAAGACGCTGCAGGAACTGGCCCCGCATGAGGCGGCGACCTTGGCGGCGATGCCCAAGGCGCCTTCAGACTACCACCCGGTGCGCGAGAAAGAGCGCCTGCTGGCGCGACGCAACTATGTGCTGCGCGAGATGAATCAGAACGGATACCTCGACTTGGCCACCTATGAGGCCGAAGTGGCGCAACCGCTGCGATCGGTCCAAAACGGCGATTTCGAAAGCTTCCGTACCGCATTGCCGCCGCGTGACTATTTCACCGACGAAATCCGTCGTCAGCTGAGCGAGGATTTCGGTGAGGGTGAGTTCTTTACCGGTGGCTTCACCGTCCGCGCCTCGGTGGATGAGGAAATGCAAGTCGAGGCCGCCAAGGCCCTGCGCACGGCGCTGCAGAAATACGACCGATCACGTGGGAAATGGCGCGGTACGGGTGAGGTGATTGCCGAAGATGCCCTGGCAGACGAAGCGCAATGGCGCGAGGCGCTGGCGATCATGGAAATCCCCCGCGACGTGGAACTGCCGACGCAATGGTATCCGGCCGTTGTGCTGAACGTCGCCGATCAGTCTCTTACCGTGGGTATCGAGGACGGCCCGGCTGACGGCATCGTTCCTCGCTCTGACATCCAGTGGATGCAAGGTAACTTCTTTGACAACTTCAAGCGCGGCGACGTCATTCTGGTAATGGCCGGGGAAGTGGGCCAGTGGTCCGCCCGTCAGGTACCCGAAGTGCAGGGTGGCTTTGTTGCGATGGACGTAAACTCGGGCCGTGTTCTGGCAATGCAGGGCGGGTTCTCGTATCAGGATTCGGTGTTCAACCGCGCCACGCAGGCACAGCGCCAGCCGGGATCGAGCTTTAAACCCTTCGTCTATGCCGCGGCGCTGGACAGTGGCTATAGCCCTGCCACCATCGTTGTGGATGCCCCAATTGAGGTGAACACGCCGCAAGGTCTGTGGCGGCCCAAGAACTCGTCGAACAAATTCTACGGTCCGACGCCCTTGCGGACCGGGATTGAACAGTCGCGGAACCTGATGACCATTCGTCTGGCACAAGAAGTCACGATGCCGGTGGTCGCGGGCTATGCCGAACGGTTCGGGGTCTATGACCGCATGGGGGCATTCCTTGCGAACTCATTGGGGTCCGAAGAGACGACGCTCTATAAGATGGTCGCAGCCTATGCGATGTTTGCCAATGGCGGCGAGCGGGTCGAACCCACTCTGGTTGACCGCATTCAGGACCGGTTCGGCAAGACGATCTACCGGCACGACGACCGGGAATGTCTGGACTGCAACTCGGCCTGGTTGGAGCCGGACGAGTCGCCGACCATCGTCACTGACCGTTGGCAGGTCATGGATGCGATCACCGCCTATCAGCTGACCTCGATGATGAAGGGTGTGGTGGATCGTGGAACGGCGTCGTCTTTTGTGAACCTGCCTGTGCCGACCGCCGGCAAGACCGGCACCACCAACGATTCGAAGGATGCGTGGTTTATCGGCTTTACCTCGAACATCGTGGCGGGCTGCTATATCGGTTACGACCGCCCGCGTCCCATGGGGCGGGGAGCCTATGGCGGCACCATGTGCGGCCCGGTTTTCCAAAGCTTTATGGAAACCGCGACCGAGAAATATGGCGGCGGTCCTTTCGAGGTTCCAGAGGGTGGTCATTTCATCAAGATTGACCGGTTCAGCGGCGCGCGCCTGCCACCGGAGGCGACCGGTGACTATGTGGTGGCCGAGTATTTCCGCGATGGTGTCGATGGGTTTATCGACCGTGTCTATGACGGTGGATTTGCGATGGGATCGGATCTGCCTTTGTTTGAAGAGGCCAGCTCGGGTCGTCAGGTGACAACCTCGACCGGGAACACCGTCACCGTCGGACCCAACGCCAGCCAGGGCGATGTGGCAACTGGCGGTCTTTACTGACACCTGATTGGTTTGCGGCCTCCGCTGTCTTGTGGTGGCCCCAACCTCTTGCTATCACGCAAGCCTGATTGAGCAAGTTGGGACCTGACCATGCGCGCCGAAACCCAGAATATCGTGGCGGAAATCGAAAAGTCGCTAGAGCTGCTGGCGCAGCGCATGGACTATGAGACCGCACCTCATCGTCTTGAGGAATTCAACGCGCGTGTTGAAGATCCGAACTTGTGGGACAATCCCGAGAATGCACAGAAGCTGATGCGCGAGCGGCAGATGCTGGTCGATGCGATTGAGACCTATGAAACCATCAAGACCGATCTGAGTGACAATATCGAGTTGATCGAACTGGGCGAGATGGAAGAGGACGAAGAGGTCGTTACCGACGCCGAGGGCGCGATCAAGGCGCTGCAGGCCAAGGCCGCCAAGAAAGAACTAGAAGCCCTGCTGGACGGCGAAGCCGACAGCAACGATACCTTCCTTGAGATCAACTCGGGCGCGGGTGGGACGGAAAGCTGTGACTGGGCCTCAATGCTGGCGCGAATGTATGTGCGTTGGGCTGAGAAGAAGGGTTACACCGTCGAGCTGCAATCCGAGACCGCGGGCGAAGAGGCGGGGATCAAGTCGGCGGCCTATAAGATTTCGGGTCACAACGCGTATGGCTGGTTGAAGTCGGAAAGCGGCGTACACCGGCTGGTTCGGATTTCGCCTTATGACTCGGCGGCCAAGCGACACACGTCCTTTAGCTCTGTCTGGGTCTATCCGGTGGTCGATGACAATATCGAGATCGAGGTGAACCCGGCGGATATTCGGATTGATACCTATCGGTCATCCGGCGCGGGTGGTCAGCACGTGAACACCACGGACTCGGCGGTGCGGATCACGCACATCCCGACCGGAATCGTTGTGACCAGTTCCGAGAAGTCGCAGCACCAGAACCGGGACATCGCCATGAAGGCGCTGAAATCGCGCCTCTACCAGCAAGAGTTGGACCGCCGGAACGCGGATATCAACGCCGCGCATGAGGCCAAGGGTGATGCGGGTTGGGGCAACCAGATCCGGTCTTACGTGTTGCAACCGTATCAAATGGTGAAGGATTTGCGGACCAACCATGAGACCTCGGACACAAAGGGCGTGTTGGATGGGGATCTGGACGGGTTCATGGCGGCGACTTTGGCGCTGGATGTGGCTGGCAAGTCCCGGTCCGAAGCGCAAGGTGAATAAGTCTGGCAGGGGGCTCTGCCCCCGCCGCGCGTGCGCGCGACTCCCCCGGGATATTTTGGGCCAGATGAAGGGGATCCTCGCGCGGCGGTGGACCGGAAAAGATACATTTAAACAGTGGGTTTAAATGGTGCGGCGGGGTCGTTAGGCTGATCGTATTGACGCGATATGACTGCCGATGGGACCGGGATGGAACTGAGCCAAATCACCGCAACTGAACTTTTGGGCGCAATGGCATCGGGGCAGGTCTCGGCTGCGGATGTCATGCGGTTGACGCTGGAGCGGATCGGGGCGGTCAATGGCCGATTGAACGCCATCGTGGCGCTGCGGGATGAGGCCGAATTGATGGCCGAGGCGCGGGCGATGGACGAAGGTCCGCGACGGGGCCCGCTGCATGGGTTGCCGATGGCGGTCAAGGATCTGGTCAATGTGGCCGGGATGGCCTCGACCCAAGGCTCGCCGCTGTTTGCAGGGCATTTACCGGAGGCTGACGATCTGATCGCGGCACGGTTGCGGGCGGCGGGGGCCATTCTGATCGGCAAGACCAATACGCCGGAATTCGGTTTGGGGTCGCACACGTTCAACCCGGTCTATGGGGCGACGAGCAACCCATATGATGCTGAGCGTAGCTGCGGAGGTTCCTCTGGCGGAGCCGCAGTGGCATTGGCTTCGGGGATGCTGGCGCTGGCGGATGGGTCAGACATGATGGGCAGCTTGCGCAACCCAGCGGCCTGGAACAATGTTTATGGGTTTCGACCAAGCTGGGGCCGCGTTCCGTCTCAACCCGAAGGGGACGGGTATTTGCATCAGTTGTCGACTCTGGGGCCTATGGCACGCAGCCCTGAGGACTTGGGCGTGTTGCTGGACGTGATCTCAGGGCCGGACGCGGGACAGCCGTTATCTGCGGCTTGCACGCCGGTTTCACGGGTCAGACCCGCCGATATGCGCGGCCTGCGGATTGGTTGGTTGGCGGATTGGGGCGGTGCCTTTCCGTTTGAAGACGGAATTTTGGATCAATGCGCGCAGGCCCTTGCGGTGTTTTCGGATCTGGGCGCGCAAGTGGAACCACTTGCGCCGCCATTCGAAGCGGAATTGATGTGGGATAGTTGGGTGACGCTACGCGCCTGGAGCGTTGCCGTCGGGTTGAGGCCTTTGACTGAACACCGTTCTAAGCTGAAAGACACCGCGCAGTGGGAGCTGGATCGGGGCTTGGCCTTGACGGCGATGCAGGTGCATCGCGCCAGCGTCATTCGCTCGGACTGGTATCGCAAGGCCGCAGAGGTGTTCGTTGATTATGACATGTTGGTGCTGCCATCTGCGCAAGTCTGGCCGTTTGAGCTCGACACGCCGTTCCCAACAGAAATCGCAGGGGTGAAGATGGACACCTATCATCGCTGGATGCAGGTCATGGTGCCTGTCAGTCTGATTGGTCTGCCTGCCTTGTCCGTGCCCGTCGGGTTCGGGGCCGAGGGGCTGCCGATGGGGATGCAGATTTTTGGACCCAAAGGGGCCGATGGGCAGGTTCTGTCCATTGGGGCGGCGTATCATGAGGTCACGCGTTGGCCGCAGAAAAGACCGGCCTGATAGAAGGACGGATGAGGGGAGGAGAATGTGATGGAGAAACCCTTTGGCGTTCCGAAAATGGGACCGGTCAGCCGTGAGATGCTGCGCGAATCCCTGCGCCGTGCCTGGGCTGATTTTCGCCGCGCGCCGGTTTTTGGGCTGCTGTTTGCAGGGTTCTATGTGCTGGCCGGCTGGGCGATTGCCTGGGTAACAATACAGACTCAGACTTCGTACTGGCTGGTGCTGGCGGCGATCGGGTTTCCGCTGTTGGGCCCCTTCGCGGCGGTGGGGCTGTATGAGGTCTCGCACCGGTTGGAACTGGGGGAGCCTTTGGATTATGGCGCGATCTTTGGTGTCGTGGCGCAGCAGGGGCGGCGTCAGTTGCCGTCGATCTGCGCAATCATCGTGGTCATGTTCCTGTTCTGGTTCTTTCTGGGTCACATGATCTTTGCTTTGTTCATGGGGTTGTCGACCATGACCAACGTATCCACTTCAGTCGAGGTGTATTTGACGGCCAATGGGCTGACCATGTTTGCGGTGGGCACGGCGGTGGGCGCAGTTTTCGCGACCGTGCTTTACATGATCACCGTCTTGTCCATCCCGATGCTGCTGGACCGCGAACTGGATTTCGTTACGGCGATGATTGCAAGCTATAGCTATGTCAGTGCAAACCTGCCGGTCATGTTGGGTTGGGGGGTGCTGATCGCCTTTCTGACCTTTGTCGCCATGATCCCCTGGTTTCTTGGCTTGCTGATCGTATTGCCGCTATTGGGGCACGCAAGCTGGCATCTTTACCGTCAGATTACAGAGGCCGAAGGACTTACCTAAAGCGGCTTTTCCAACCTGCGCGCGGTGCGGGCGGCGGGCAATGCCTCGGTCGGTTTGGTGCCCAGATGGCGCAGCTGGAGTTTGCGCATGGTGGTCGCATTTGCATTCGTCTTGGACAGGCAGATTGCGACGCCGCGCCAATACTCTTCTTGCGAGTCCGAATTGCGAGTCATCAGGTAGATGCGGCTGTTCTGGGCGGCGCGGCAGGACATCAGGATATAGATTTGATGACCGGCACAAGCGGCGATCCCCTGAACTTCGCGCGCTTTGGCTGAACTGTCTTTGCCATCCGAGGGGGGCTCGAAGCTGCGAATCAGGGTGCATTGGGGCAGGCGGCGGGCGTGCAGCAGCCGGCGCCGGGACGGGAAGGGGTTTTCAAGATCCGTCTCTGACACAGAATAGAATCCGGCGGGCAGCAGCGTCTCGGTCAACGTCGTGGGCCCCGAGCCCAGAAACTCGGTCAGGGCCGAAGCGGCGGGGTGTAGAGGGGCCTTGTCCAATGCCTCAAGAGGGTGCAGCAGAATACGGGCGTCGACATCGAAGAACCGGCAAATGCGGTCCAGAACATCGGGGCGGGGAAAGCTCTCTCCGCCCAAATACCGGTTGAATTGAGTCCGGTTGATGCCAAGCTGACGGCAGAGTTCGGAAACAGATGGGTATTGCTGCGCGAGCTGCCTGAGGTTTGCGCCGAACATCCTGCGCAAGTCAGCAGGGTTGCGGGTGTCGTTGGTCATTTCTGTCCCGGTATTCAAGTGTTTTTGTGAAACCGTACCATGTCTGACCAAACGGTCGCGCATGTTCTGAAATCGTACTTAGGACCCCAACAGGCGCATAGAAACGCCACGTTACGTGTCGAAGCTAACGCGCTAAACCGCAAAGGCAATAGGCTTTATTTTTATTTGTATAATCTTTTATTCAATTATTTTCTGTTATGTAAAAAATAAACAGACATAATTGCATATTGTCTGCAGTTTTGTGAATGTTTAGCCCCGTCCGATGCTTACATGCAATGGGCGGGGCAATTCATTCAGTCACCACGCAGCAAGGCCGCGACACCGGTACGGGCGATTTCAACCAGGCCCAGCGGGCGCATCAGGTCGGCAAAGGCGTCGATCTTGTCCGGGGCCCCAGTGATTTCGAAAATGAACGAATTCAGGGTGCTGTCTACTACATTGGCGCGGAAGATATCGGCCAGACGCAGAGCTTCGACCCGTTTGTCGCCTTCGCCCACGACCTTGATGATGGCCAGCTCACGCTCGACCGATGAACCCTCGACCGTCAGATCGTGCACATCCCGGACCGATACGATGCGACCAAGCTGGGCCTTGATCTGCTCGATCACCTGCGGCGTGCCGGTGGTGACGATGGTAATGCGGCTCAGGTGGCCTGTGTGATCGACCTCGGCCACGGTGAGGCTTTCGATGTTATATCCACGGCCAGAGAACAGTCCGATCACGCGAGCCAGAACACCCGGTTCGTTTTCGACCAAAACCGCAATCGTGTGCCGTTCCTGCACGTCCGAGAATGTGGGCCTTAGGTTATAGGCCGAATGGCGGGTGGAGCCTTGTTTGATATGTAGGGCAGACATTTAAGTCCCTTTCATCATCCTGCGAAGGTCGGGTACTGAAGCGCCCGACAAAATTCGACGAATTTTGTTAAACCAGAACCGAACCTTTGGAGTCGATCACGCCCTGCGTTTCGGCCTCGCCCAGCAGCATTTCGTTATGGGCCTTGCCCGACGGGATCATAGGGAAGCAGTTTTCGTGCTTTTCAACCAGACAATCAAAGATGACAGGGCCGTCATAGTTGATCATCTCCATGATCGCGTCATCCAAATCGGCGGGGTTGGAACACAGTATGCCCTTGGCCCCGAAGGCCTCGGCGAGTTTGACGAAGTCGGGCAGGGCTTCGGACCACGAATGCGAGTACCGCTCGCCATGCAGCAATTCTTGCCACTGGCGTACCATGCCCAGACGTTCGTTGTTCAGGATGAACTGTTTCACGGGCAGGCGGTACTGAACGGCGGTGCCCATTTCCTGCATGTTCATCAGCCAAGAGGCTTCACCCGCGACATTGATTACCAGCGCGTCGGGATGCGCCATCTGCACACCGATCGAGGCCGGAGTGCCATAGCCCATGGTGCCCAGACCACCGGATGTCATCCAGCGGTTGGGGTCTTCGAACCCAAGATATTGTGCTGCCCACATCTGGTGCTGGCCGACCTCGGTGGTGATATAGCGGTCGTGGTTTTTGGTTAGCTCTTCAAGACGTTGCAGCGCGTATTGCGGTTTGATCGTCTTTTCGCTGTTGGTATAGGCCAGGCAGTTGACCTTGCGCCAATCCGCGATCTGCGACTGCCATTGTTTAACCGCCGCTGCGTCGGTTTTACGCCCACGTGCTTTCCAGACCTTGAGGATATCTTCCAGCACATGTGCCACGTCCCCGACAATCGGGATATCGACGCGGATCACCTTGTTGATGGACGACGGATCAATGTCGATATGCGCCTTTTTCGAGTTCGGCGAGAACGCATCAATGCGCCCGGTGATCCGGTCATCGAAACGTGCGCCGATGTTGATCATCAGGTCGCAGTCATGCATCGCCAGATTGGCCTCATAGAGACCATGCATTCCCAGCATGCCCAACCAGTTCTCGCCCGACGCCGGATAGGCCCCCAGTCCCATCAGGGTCGAGGTGATCGGAAAGCCGGTTGCATCCACCAGCTCGCGCAGCAACTGGCTGGCCGCGGGGCCCGAGTTGATCACGCCACCACCCGTGTAGAAGACAGGTTTTTTCGCCGTCTCAATCGCGGCAACCAGTTCGGTGATCTCTTCGAGATCGCCTTTCAAAACTGGCTGGTAATGTGAGGTCGAAGGTTTCGGGCCGGTATAGTCGCCCGAGGCGAACTGCACGTCCTTAGGAATGTCGATCAGCACAGGACCAGGGCGGCCAGAGGTGGCGACGTGGAAAGCCTCGTGCATGGTCTCAGAAAGCGAATCCGTATCCTTCACCAGCCAGTTGTGCTTGGTGCAGGGGCGGGTGATGCCAACGGTGTCAGCCTCTTGAAACGCGTCCGAGCCGATCATGAAGGTCGGGACCTGACCGGTTAGAACCACGATCGGGATCGAATCCAGCAGCGCATCGGTCAGGCCGGTCACCGCGTTTGTGGCACCGGGGCCCGAGGTCACAAGCGCAACGCCGGGCTTGCCTGTCGACCGCGCATAGCCTTCGGCGGCGTGGACCGCGCCCTGTTCGTGACGCACCAGAATGTGGCGAATGTCGTTTTGCAGAAAAATCTCATCATAGATCGGTAGCACGGCGCCGCCGGGGTATCCGAATACCGTGTCCACGCCCTGATCCTTGAGGGCCTGAACCACCATCTTTGCGCCGGTCATCTCACGTGTCATCTGCTTTGCTCCGTTCGCGACATGTGTCTTGCGTGTTGCCAAAAAAAAGCCCCCGAGATTTTCGGAGGCGCATGGGTTGGATTATGGTTTACCGTCACCGGCCCATGCGCGTGTTTCCTACGATTACGACTAGCGCTTTCATCGCCAGAGGCTCCTTTTTTGCGTGCAGGGACATTATGAGCGGCGCGACGGGGCGTCAACAGGCAATCGCACCAATTTTCTATCTCAAGCAGTGAATTTTGCGACATTTTATTGCGCAGATTGCCGCATGATGGGAATTTTCGGGAAAATCTGGAGGGAAATCCACGCGACTCTGTGATTTGACCGTGTCGGAAAGTGTCAAAGTGATGTCCGAAACGAGCATGATAGCGGCAACATGCTGGGGCAACGTGGACCCGAGCATATAGGCGATGGAGGCGGGATATCATGCACGATCTTATTGACCTTGGACGGTATCCGATAGATTGCCCCGGCTCTCGAGCATATGAGCGGTTGATCAGCGATCTGAGGCGTGAGTTGGATCAGGATGGCTGCGCGGTGTTGCCAGGGTTTGTGCATTCCGACGGAGTCGCGCATTTGCGACAAGAGGCCGATTTGGTGGCGGAGCACGCCCATCGTTCATTCAGCCGAACCAATGCCTATTTTACCCGTGATGAACCCTCGCTGGATCGAAATCACCCGGTTCGGCAGTTTTTTGACCGCTCAAACGCCTTTATTCCAGCGGATAATTTTGCAAAAACGGGGCCATTGCGACGAATTTACGAATGCGCAGACTTCCTGCCGCTTATTCGCGCAGCGTTGGATGAGCCCGATGACTGCTTCTTTCGCTATGACGATCCATTGGCGGATGTGATCATCAATGTGGTGGAGGAGGGGCAGGGCTTTCCCTGGCACTTCGACACCAACAGTTTCACCGTGACTTTGGCCATCCAAAACGGCGAGGGGGGTGGCGCGTTCGAATATGTACCTAACCTGCGCAGCCCAACGGACGAGAATTTTCCAGCCGTCTCAGCCGTGCTTGGCGGGGAAAGGGCGCGGGTCCGGCAATTGGAGTTGCAACCCGGCGATCTTCAGATCTTCAAGGGCCGTTACGCGTTGCATCGGGTCGCAGCGGTGACCGGGACGCAACGTCGCTACGTGGGTATTTTTTCATTCGTTGAGGCCGAGGGGATGTGCGGCAGCGTCGAACGAACCCGGCAGCTTTATGGGCGGGTGCTGCAACATCATCTAGATCGGGAAGGGCTGCGGCAGGACCGTTTGCTCGACTGAAGCGGGCGGGGCTCCCGCCCGTTGTCGATGCGCCTGTGGCGTATCTTCGCCGGTTGGGCCGGGCAGCGCGTGCCGCGCTGCGGTCAGAACCCTGGGCTGGTGCCCTGCAAGACGCCGTGTTCCAGCGCATAGCGGGTCAGACCGGCGGTCGAGGATATCCCCAGCTTGCGTTTGATGTTCTTGCGATGTGTCTCGACCGTACGGACCGAGATGTCCAGTGTCTGAGCGACCTCTTTGTTGGACTTGCCCTGTGCGAGTTCCAGCAGGATCGTTTGTTCGCGCCCGGTCAGGGCCTCACGCGTGTTGTCGCCCTTGGGCTCAAGAGAGCCGCTGGCACCGGTGCACAGATATTGCTCGCCACGCATGACAGCGTCGATGGCCTGCTTGATTTCATCCGTGGGGACATCTTTGAGGACATAGCCTTTGGCCCCGTGGCTGAGCGCCGTCGAGATATATTCCGGGCTATCATGCATCGACAGGATCAGGATGCGCGTTTCTGGCAGGCGTTCGAGAATGATCTCGGTCGCGCTGAGGCCACCGAGGCCGGGCATATTGAGGTCCATCAGAATGACATCCGGCTGCAACCCAGCCACCTGATCGACCGCATCCTGCCCGCTACCCAGAGTGCCGACCACCTCGATCTCGTCATAGCTTTCCAATATCGACTGGATCCCCTCGGCAACCATTGGATGGTCATCGACGATCAGAACCCGGATCGTGGTGTCGCTCATGTTCCGGCCTTTCGGTTTGGGGTTGCGTCTTCCTGGGGCGGCAGCAAGTGGCTGAGAGGTAGGCTGACCTCGATCACCGTTCCGCTGCGTGGGCCGCGTGATGACAGAATGCGCAGCGATCCGTCAAGTTGTTCGATCCGTTCCTGCATGTTGCGCAGCCCGATCCCGGCACTGCCATCGCTGGGTGCGCTGCGCAAACCGCGGCCATTGTCGGTGATCCGCATGGTCGCGCCCTTTTTGTGGCCGCGCAGGTCGATGGTGACGCTGGTTGCGCCGGAATGGCGCTCGATATTGGTCAGCGCCTCCTGCGCGATACGGTAGAGTGCGATCTTGCTGTCCTGATCCAGACGGTTGCGAAAGACGACGGTCGAGAACTCGGTCTCGATCCCCGTACGCTCGCGGAAATCATCGGTTAGTGCCTTAAGGGCAGGGCCCAAACCCAGATCGTCCAGTACGCCGGGGCGCAGGTCACGGCTGATGCGGCGGACCTCGGTAATCGCGGTGCCCAGATGGTCGATCCCTTTGTCCAGCGGGTCGCGCGCGCCTGCGTCATCGCCGCGCGTCAGCCGGCGGCGGGCATTGTCCAGCGCATAGCGCACACCGACCAGGATCTGGCTGATCCCGTCATGGAGCTCACGGGCCACCCGTCCGCGCTCTTCCTCTTGCGCGTCAAACACGCGTTGAGTCAGCTCTTTCAGCTTGGCATCCGCCAGCCTGCGTTCGCGGAAATTCAGTAACATGCCCGAGGCAAACACGATCAGAACGGCGGCCAGAACGATACCGCCGATATAGGCAAAGGTGCGCTGCACGCGGGCTTCGACCTCGGCGCGGGCATTGGCGACGGTGGCGACGATATCGTCGATGAAGACCCCTGTGCCCACGGCCCATCGCCAATCCTGAAGACCAACCACATAGGCGATCATCTGCGCCTCTTCCCCGGTCGACGGTTTTTGCCACATGAAACTGTGCCAACCAGCCCCCTGCCGGGCGAGGCGGATGAACTCGTCCACAATCGGGGTGCCGTCGCTATCGGTCAGACCTTCCCAGTTGCGGTTGATGAACTGGGTCTGACGCGGGCTGACCAGATTGTTGCCGTCGTAATCATAGACAAAGAAGAACCCATCCTTGCCGTAGATCATGGCCGACAGAATCTGCGTGACCAGATTCTGAGCCACATTGTCGTCGGTCGAGGCGCGGCCGTAGATATAGGCGAACCCGTTGCGGGCCTGCGTGACGTAGTTGCGCAGCTCTTCTTTCTTGGCTTCGATCAGGCGACGTTCCAGCGCCTGAATTTCACGCTCGGCGGTGGCGCGGGCCTCGTAGGTGACGAAGAATGCAATCGCTGCCACGGCCACCAACAGAGGAATGGCCGCCACAAGCGACAGTTTCTGGCCATAGGTCAGCGAGATCAGATTGCGGATTCCCCTCATGGTCGAATCGTTACGCAAGCAGGCGTCAAAATGCAAAATCTTTGGGTCTGCGATCGTGACGTCGCCCGTTTCGCCGGAAAATGGGCCCCAGATTTACCGGTTTTGTCCCGCACCCACCTCAAAAACCGGCAATCCTACGTAGTAGTAGGTATTCACATTCAAATTCCCGTCATTAGGCTGGCCGCACTGAAAACGACTGCCCCCGCAAAGTTCGGGGGATTGGACTATGTAGGGGAGGAACACTCATATGGATCGTCGTTCATTTCTAAAAACATCTGCACTGGGCGGCTCGGCCGCTGCCGCCACCACGCTGGCAGCTCCGGCTTATGCACAGGGCAAACGCACCCTGACCATGGTGACCTCGTGGGGTCGCGGTCTGGCGGGCGTGTTCGACAGCGCGCAGCGTTGTGCCGACAGCATCAACACTATGTCCGACGGCAGCCTGAATGTCGAAATCAAGGCCGCTGGCGAACTGGTTGGTGCTTTCGAAGTGTTTGACGCGGTGTCGTCCGGTCAGGCCGACATGTATCACGCGGCCGACTATTACTTTGTGGGTCAGCATCCGGGCTATGCGTTCTTCACTGCCGTGCCCTTCGGCATGACCGCGCAGGAACTTGTGAACTGGTACTACCATGATGGCGGCATGGAGCTGCATGACGAGCTGGGTTCGATCTTCGGCCTGAAATCCTTCCTGGCGGGTAACACCGGTGCGCAGGCAGGTGGCTGGTACTCGAAAGAGATCAACGGCCCCGAGGATTTCCAAGGTCTGAAGTTCCGTATGCCGGGTCTGGGTGGTCAGGCGCTGGGCAAGCTGGGCGCATCGGTTCAGAACATTCCGGGCTCGGAAGTGTATCAGGCGCTGTCCTCGGGTGCGATTGACGGCACCGAGTGGATTGGCCCCTGGGCGGACGAAAAAGCCGGTTTCCAGGAAATCACCAAGACATACTACACCGCGGGCTTCCACGAGCCGGGCGCAGGTCTGTCGCTGGCAACGAACCGCGATGTGTTCGACGAACTGACACCTGCACAGCAGAAGATCATCGAGATCGCAGCGGGCGAAGCGCACCAGTGGAACCTGGCGCAATTCCTGGCCAACAACGGCGCGGCGCTGCAGCGCCTGCAGTCGGGTGGCGTGAAGGTTCTGGAATTCCCCGACAGCGTCTGGGATGCCTTCGGTCAGGCCAGCCAGGAAGTTCTGGACGAAAACATGGGCGACGAGCTGTTCAAGAAAATCCACGACAGCGCAATGTCGTCGATGGCAGCATCTTCGGCGTGGCAGAACCTGTCCTCGGGTGCCTACACCACGCAGCGCGACCGCGTTCGCGGCTAAGCAACCTACTCACGACCAAATGGTTTCCCCGCCCTGTGCGGGGAAACCTTTCCCGTTGCACGTGCCGGGCTTGGACATGCCCGCGATAACACCTCGTGCAACTGACGCGACCTGGGGACAACATGCAGGACGATAACGGTATCTCGTTCTTCGGCGCCCTGTGGAATGGGCTGCTATGGCTCATTCAGAACATTGCCGAAGCTTTCTATAATTTCGGATATGCCATCACGCATCCGCAACTCTGGCTGGATTGGTCGGACAAGGCGTCGATCATGCGTTTTGTCTATTACGGCGGTTCGGTCGAGTTCTTCTTTGTGGTCTTTACCTTCTTTTTGGTTCTGACCGCAGTTGGACTGTATTACCGCAACTTCATGTGGGGAATGGTGCGGGTCCTTGAGGGTTTCGCCAACACAACCGGCCGCTTTTTCGCCTGGGCCGGCTTGCTGATGGTGATCCAGCAGATCGTCATCGTGTTCATGCAGCGGGTCTTTACCCGGCCCGATATGTCCTTTGGCCTGGGTATCCCGTTTACGCAAGATATCAGTTGGTTCGCGGAAGAACTTAAACTTTATAACGCCATGGTTGTCTGCCTGTGCTGCACCTACACTTTCGTTCAGGGCGGGCATGTACGCGTTGACCTGATCTACGCCGGGATCAGCCACCGGGCCAAGCGTGTGGTCGATATGTGCGGGGCGGTTCTGTTCATGATGCCCATGGCCGTGCTGACCTGGATGTATGGCTGGTACTTCATGTGGCGACACCTGATCGTGCCGAAACCCTCGGCCAGTGATACGTTGGACCGTCTGGTCGCCAAATCCCGCGCGCTGCGCTGGAACGTGGAAACCATCGGTTTCAGCCCCAACGGGTTCAACGCCTACTTCCTGTTCAAGATCCTGCTGGTGGCATTTGCGGCCATGGTGTTCCTGCACGCCATCGCATTCCTCTACCGCTCGTTCCTGGAATACTCGGAAGGGTCCGAGAGCACCGGAAAATACCTCGACAAGGACAGCCTTGGTGAGGGTGAAGAAGCCTTCGAAGGCACGCATTAAGGACGGAGACCAAGACTATGCTATTCGGACTTGATGGCGTCGAGATAGGCCTCATTATCGTATTCTTCTGCCTTTTCGGAGGCATCCTATCCGGTTTTCCGGTGGCATTTGCTATCGGCGGGGCAGGGATCATTTCCTTCGGGATCATCGCTGCGCTGGACAGTGCGGGGCTGCTGATCCACCAGGCAATTGATACCAGCTCCCAAGCGTACCGGGACCTCGTCAATTCGGGGGTCAAACCAGAAACGGTATCGGTATTCCGCTTCCCGGACTTACCAAGGATCGCCGAACCGGTCTTTGTGCAGGGCTGGGAAACCGCGCTGGACCGCAATGTGTCATTCATCGTGAACCGTATGAACGAACGCGTGCTGGCCGGTCAGTCGATTGAAACCCTGCTGGCCGTTCTGATGTTCGTCCTGATGGGTATCACGCTGGAACGCTCGAAGATCGCAAACGATCTGCTGACCACGATGGCGCGTGTCTTTGGCCCGCTGCCCGGTGGTCTGGCTGTGTCGATTGTGGTTGTGGGGGCGTTTCTTGCGGCCTCGACCGGGATCGTGGGTGCGACCGTGGTGACGATGGGCCTGCTGGCGCTGCCAACCATGCTGCGCAACAACTACTCGCCGGAACTGGCGACCGGTGTGATTGCGGCCTCGGGCACGTTGGGGCAGATCATTCCGCCGTCGATCGTGATCGTTTTGCTCGGGACACTGGCCGGTGATCTGTATTCGACCGCGCAGGAAACCCGCGCGCAAGATGCAGGCTGTACTGACGCGCTGACCTATCTGGGTGAACCTGCCGTGGTCTCAGTTGGGACATTGTTCCAAGCCGCTTTGCTGCCGGGGATCATGCTGGCGCTGCTTTATGCGCTTTATGCCTTTGGCTATGCGCTGCTGAATCCGGAAAAGGCCCCGGCCGTTGAAATGTCAGGCGGCAGTGGTGAGCCGATCACCCGTGCCGAAGGTCTGACCTGGTTGCTGGGTGCACCGGTTGCGCTGATCGTGGGCATGATGGTTCTGAGCAGTGCTGGTGTTGTCGGAAGCCAGAATATCGGCGTCTCGGCTTTCTCGGATATCGGTGAGGGCGCATCGCTGCGCACGAACGTGTCTGAGGAATGCAAAGCCTCGATGATCGACCTGCATGGGCAACTGGCCTGGGATCAGGCCGTAGCCGAGCAAGAGGCCATCGACGCCGCAGGTGGGGCCGCCGAGTCGACCCGCCTAAGCGAAGAGGAACTGGCCGCTGCGCAGCAAGCCAAGATCGCTTCGGCTGCGCCGATCGGCACCGGTGTGGCCGTCATGGTCGTGCTGCTGGGTCTGACGCTGGTCATGGGTCGCGGCATCGCGCCATCGAAGCCGACGCAGCCGCTGATCGTAGGGGCCATCGGCCTGTTGCTGATGCTGTTGTTCGATGTGCTGTTCATCGCTCCGACCACGTCCTCGGGTGTGACCTTTGTGCTGCTGGCGGTGCCGTTTGCGCTGGCCATCTATGGCTGCAAAGAGGCCGCCGCGCGCTGTGCGACCAATGATCTGATCCGTGTGGTCTTCCCGCCGCTGGTTCTGATCATCGCGGTTCTGGGCTCGATCCTGGGTGGTGTGACTAACCCGACGCCCGCTGCGGCGCTGGGGGCAGGCGGGGCGATCATGCTGGCCGCTTACCGCAAGCTGCAGGATCAGGGCCGCTCGGCCAAGGTGATCATCTGGGCGACTTTGGCCGTGATCGTGGCCTTGCTGATGGGCGTGAACTTCGATCTGCGCATCAACCAGAGCGATGTCAGCGTCGAGACCTGGATTGCCTTCATCGTGGCCTATGGCGCCTACCTGTTTGCCCTGTTCGGCCTGCTGTTTGGTTGCTGGGTCTTGTTCACCAGCGGGGTTCTGACGCCCGTGGTGCGCGAGACGGCCAAGGTGACCTCGATGGTCTTTACCATCCTGATCGGCTCGCAGTTGCTGAACCTTGTGGTGATCTCGTTCGGGGGGGAACACTATATTCAGCAATTCCTGCGCAGTTTTGACAACGAGTTTACGGTCTTCCTGATCGTGATGCTGGTGCTGTTCATTCTGGGCTTCGTGCTGGACTTCCTCGAGATCATCTACATCGTGATCCCCATTGTGGGTCCGGTGATCTATGGCGGGTCGTTCGATCCGAAATGGGTGACGATCATGGTGGCGGTGAACCTGCAAACTTCGTTCCTGACGCCACCTTTCGGGTTCGCGCTGTTCTACTTGCGCGGTGTTGCTCCGAAAGAAGTTACGACGGGCCATATCTATCGCGGGATCGTGCCCTTCGTGCTGATCCAGGTGGTGGGAATCGCCATCCTGTGGTTCTTCCCGTCCATCGTGACCATCGTGCCGGATCTGATCCCGAACTGATCAGGCCGACAGAAGAATGACAGACCGGAGGCCCTGTGGCCTCCGGTCTTTTTTGTTCAGGCTTTTGCCTTTGGACGCGTCAGTTCCGCAAAAGCAGCTTCGGCCTCGTGGTCGATATCCAGCGTGGCGGGGGTCTGCGTCCCAGCATCGGGGTCATTGAAGACCGCCCGGTCCAGCTTGCCGACACGCTGCGCAACGATGGTGGTGACAACCGCGTCGCCGGTGATGTTCACCACCGTCCGCATCATGTCGATGATCCGGTCAACGGCGAGGATGATGGCGATCCCGTCCAGTGGCATACCCAGCTGGTTCAGAACCATTGCCAGCATCACAATCCCCACGCCGGGAACGCCTGCCGTTCCGATGGATGCCAGAACCGAGATCGAGATGATGGTCATATAGCCACCCAGCCCCAGATCAATCCCATAGGCATTGGCCAGGAACACGGTTGCCACCCCATGCATGATCGCGGTGCCGTCCATGTTGATCGTCGCGCCCAACGGGATGCCGAACGAAGCAACCGAGCGGTCCACACCGATGCGCTGCGTCACGCATTGCATCGAGGCCGGGATCGTCGCGTTTGAGCTTGAGGTCGAGAAGGCAAATACCTGCGCCGAGCGCATCTTGCGCAGAAACGCGCGCGGGCTGAGACCGGTGCACACATAAAGCAGCACCATCAGCGTCACGCAGAGGTGAAAGACCAGCGTGAGGCTGATGGTCGTCAGGTACCCGATGACCGGAGCGAACAGGCTGAACCCTTCGACCGCGAAGGTCTTGGCGATCAGGCAAAAGACACCGATCGGGGCAAAGGCCATCACGATCTCGACGATTTTCATCGCCAGTTCGTTCATGAAGGTGCAACCCTCGACAAAAGTTTTGGCGCGGCTGCCGATCATCAGCACGGCGATACCGACAACGATCACGTAGAAGATGATTTGCAGCATTTCGCCATTGGCCAGCGCCTGAACCGGGTTCTTGGGGATGATGTTTGCCAGTATCTGCCACGCAGTATCCTGCGTTGCGACGGACACATCCGCGCTGGCCATATGCAGGCTGTCAAATCCCATGCCGGGATTGATGATGTTGGCGAACACCAGCGCCGTCATCACCGCCAGCGCCGTAGTCGCCAGATAGGTGACAAAGGTCAGCCCGCCTACGCGGCCCAACACCTTGAGATCACCAATCCCAACCACGCCGCACAGCAGGGAAAACACCACTAGCGGCACGACCAGCATTTGCAGCCCGTTCAGGAACATCTGACCGACCATGGTGAACAGGCCATTGACCATATGCTCCTGAAGGAACGGGATGTGCCAATAGTTCAGGGCCAGTCCAAGGGCTGAGCCAAGTACAAGGGCCGTCAGGATTTGCGTTGTCAGGTTGGCCGCAAGCAGCCGTCGAATAGCATGAGTCATTGTCCGTCTCCCTTTACCAAAGCCAAACCCGCAGGTCGGGAACCTGTTGCATCACGGGCTATGTCATTGAAGCCCAGCCGTGCGGATCTAAACGGGGTCGAACGGCTGAGGGTCAGGATTACTTGGTGACGTAGGGTAAGGATTCAATCGCTGGGCGTAGGGAAGTCGCCATTTAGATGATTAATAATTCTTCATCTTTTCTGTCTGATCTGCCCTGAGACAGTCGAAATACCGGACCACGCCCTAGCTGAACTCAATCAAATCCCAGCGATTTCCAAACGGGTCACGCCAGACCGCGACGGTTCCATAAGGTTCATGACGCGGGGTTTCCTCGAACGTCACGCCGGCCGCTTTCATGGCGGTGTAGTCGCGTTGAAAATCATCGGTTTGCAGGAAAAAACCAACCCGGCCGCCGGTCTGGTTGCCAATCGCCGCCGCCTGTTCCGGCCCGTCGGCCTGCGCCAGTAAAAGCGAGCCCAGCTCGGATCCCGCAGGGGCGACACGCACCCATCGCTTGCCTCCGCCCAGGTCGATATCCTGCAACAGCGAAAAGGACAGGGTTTGGGTATAAAATGCAATCGCCTCATCATGGTCGGGTACGACCAGTGTGACCGCGTGCAAGCTTTGCCGCATGGGGGATCAGCCTTTGGTGGGGTGACGATCGGGCAGTTGGATATTGGCGACTTGCTCGGCAATCGGAGCGGTGGACAGCGGATGATGTCCTGCAGCTGCAAGATCGGAGGGATCACTGACGCGTGTCCATTCGCCCCGAATATAGACCTCCAACCCCGTGAAACGGGCCTTGTAGCCCATCTTGGGGCTGCCCGGCACCCAATAGCCCAGGTAGACATAGGGCAATCCAGCTTCGCGTGCGATGTCGATATGGTCGAGGATCATATATGTCCCGAGGGAATTCTGCGGCTGATGTGGGTCGTAAAAGGAATAGACCATGCTCAGCCCGTCATCGAGTACATCGGTCAGGCTGACAGCGATCAGCTCATGCGAGTTTGGGTCAGCGTATTCTACGACGCGCGACCGGATCGGAGTTTCCTCGATCATCGCGGCGAATTCGAACACGTCCATATCGGCCATGCCACCATCGGAATGGCGGGTGTCCAGATAACGGCGGAACAGCTCATACTGCTCATCTGTGGCCCAGGGCGAGTTTGCCTTGCGCTGCAAATAGGCGTTGCGCTTGGCTGCGCGTTTTTGGTTTTTGCGGGGTTTGAAGGCCGACACGTCGATCCGTGCCGACAAACAGGCCGCGCAATCGGCGCAAGAGGGACGGTAGAGCACGTTCTGAGACCGCCGAAACCCTTGTTGTGAAAGGGAATTGTTCAACTGGTCCGCGCCTTCACCTTGCAGGGCGGTGAACAGTTTCCGCTCCATCTTGCCCTCAAGATAAGGGCAAGGCTGTGGGGCCGTCACATAGAATTGTGGCGCAATGGGCAGCGTGTGTCGCATGAACGTTCCGTGTTTCCTGGGGCGGATGATAACAACCGATCCCGGAACCGCCAAGTGATTCACGCGGCCCTGTTTGTCTTATGCGCGCTGGTTGATCATTACTGTTCCAAGGAACGAATCCGTCAGGCCCTGACAGCGTGCGCTGGTCAGCATCATGATGACCGAAACAATCTGCACGACAAAGAATGCCATGCTAACGAAATACCCCGCCGTGTGGGCCACCGCTTTGCCCAGATCCATCCGCGCGCCGAATGCGTCGCGCAGCTCGATCCCCATAAAGCGCATGCCCAGCGTGGCCGACCCGTTGGTGATTGTGACCACGCGGTAGACAAAGCTGATGACGCCGTAGATCAGCGGCAGGAAAAACAGCCCCGCGCCAAGGGTCAGGAAGACCGGCACGATACACAGCAGCGAAATCAGCGCGATATCGAACAGCCAGGCAACAAAGCGTTTAGTCGCCACCGATTGATAGAATTCCGGCTGGCGATCGGGATCGGGTAGATGGGTCATATAGGGATATCCGCGTCGTTGAATAGGATCACCCTGTCCCGAAATCCGGGGCAGGGCAAGGTCGGATCAGGCCGTCGCGCCGGTTTCGGCGTCGTCGCGGTTTTCGCGGGCGCGTTCATCCATGAACTGGTCGAACTCGGCCTTGTCCTTGGCTTCGCGCAAACGGCGCAGGAAGGCTTCAAATTCTTTCTGCTCACGTTCCAGTCGCGCCAGAGTGTCGGACTTGTAAGCGTCGAACGCGCTGTTGCCCGAAGGTTTCATGGCGCTCATGTGGCTGTTCCAGGATTTGCGACGGCTGCAGGATTTGCTGAACATGCGTTTGCTCCAGATCATATAGGCCAAAAGGGCAAGGCCCACGGGCCAGAAGAAGATGAAACCAAGCACCATTGCGGCGATCCAGGCGCCTTTGCCTTTGTCGTCCAGCCAGGCCTCGATACGGTGCAACCATCCCGGATTCGAAGGGACGGCGGGGTCGGATAGTGCGGTCATGTGGTGTCTCCGGGTTTATGTAAATCGCTTTCACATTGAATAGATGGGGGCTGCCAGTTGGGTTGCAAGGGGGTGATGTAAAAATGTTTTACATTGTGTTGGTGTCAGTGACGCAGAGTGCCAGTTTCCACTTGTACAAGCCCTTGAAATCAGGCCATCTCTGATCATTGTGATGCAGGAGGCCGCATGACCGACGCTCTGACAATTCACCGAATGCCGCGCCCGTTCGATCCGGCTTTGGGCGATGAGGCGCGCGCAACGGTCCCCGATGCTACGCCGCAGCAGGGCGAATTGATTGCGGGCGTTGCAGGCTCAAGCCCCTACCTCAAAGGGTTGATTGATCGGGAAAAAGACTGGCTGGCGCAGGCGTTGCACAATCCCGATCAAGCCTTGGCCGAGGTAATGTCCGCCGCGCGCGCACTGCCACCGGATCAACTGAAGCCCGGTTTACGGCAAGGCAAGCGGCGGATGGCGCTGCTGACCGCGCTGGCCGATGTAGCAGGGGCATGGCCGCTAGAAAAAGTCACCGCTGCGCTGACGGATTTCGGCGCGCTGGCGGCTGATGTGGCCGCCAAGGCCGAGATCGCGGCGCTGATCCGGCGCGGTAAACTGCCCGGTATGGTCGAGGACGACGTTGAGGCCGCCGCCGGGATGATCATTCTGGCCATGGGCAAGATGGGCGCGCATGAGCTGAACTACAGCTCGGATATCGACCTGATCGTGCTGTTCGATGAGACCCGGTTTGACCCGGATGATTTCTATGAGGCCCGGCATGGCATGGTGCGTGCCACGCGGAACTTCTGCGCCACGCTCAGCGACAAAACCGCCGATGGCTATGTGTTCCGCACTGATCTGCGCCTGCGCCCTGATCCGGGGGTGACTCCCGTATGTATGGCCGCCGAGGCCGCCGAGCGGTATTACGAAAGTCTGGGCCGCACTTGGGAGCGTGCCGCCTATATCAAAGCGCGCCCCTGTGCAGGGGACATCGCAGCAGGACAGCGGTTTCTGGACACGCTGCGCCCCTTTGTCTGGCGGCGGCATCTGGATTTTGCCGCCATCCAGGACGCCCACGACATGCGACTGCGCATCCGCGAGAATAAAGGGACCGGCGGCGCTCTGACCATTCCGGGCCACGACATGAAGTTGGGGCAGGGTGGCATCCGCGAGATCGAGTTCTTCACCCAAACCCGCCAATTGATCGCCGGAGGGCGTGACCCCGACCTGCGCGTCCGCGGCACGGTGCCGGGGCTGGCCGCGCTGGCCGAAAAAAGCTGGGTGCCGCCAGAGGTCGCCGACAAACTGACCAACCATTACCGCGCTCATCGCGAGGTCGAGCATCGCATCCAGATGATCCACGACGCCCAGACCCATAAGGTGCCGCAATCCGACGAAGGAATCGAACGCGTCGCCTGCCTAATGGGGATCAGCAGCGAAGATCTGACCTCCGACCTGACCCGCCGCCTGACCGAGGTGCATGAACTGACCGAAGGGTTCTTCGCCCCCGGAGCTGCGGCCCCCGCGCCGACCCCCGAGGTCGCCTTTGACGAAGGCGTCATGGCGCGCTGGCCGACCTATCCGGCGCTGCGCTCGCAACGGGGCGCGCGTATATTCGAGCGACTGAAACCAGAACTGCTGTCGCGCCTCGCCAAGACCGCGAAACCGGATGAGGCGCTTCTGGCACTCGACGGGTTCCTGTCGGGCTTGCCTGCAGGCGTGCAACTGTTTTCGCTGTTCGAGGCCAACCCACATCTGATCGATTTATTGGTCGATATCGTGGGGACATCTCACGCGCTGGCCACGCACCTTTCGAGCAATGCCTCGGTTTTTGACGCGGTGATTGGCGGCAGCTTCTTTGACGACTGGCCGGGGCAGGCGGCCTTACAGGCCGATCTGGAGCAGGCGCTGGCGCAAGAGTCGGATTACGAGACGCAGCTAGATTTCGCCCGACGCTGGTGCAAGGAATGGCATTTCCGCATTGGTGTTCACCACCTGCGCGGGCTGATCGACGGGGCGCAGGCCGGGCAGCACTATGCCGATCTGGCTAGTGCCGTGATTGCCGCGCTTTTGCCGCATGTGGCCGGGCAATTCGCCCGCAAACACGGGCCGGCGCCGGGACGCGGGGCGGCGGTGCTGGGCATGGGCTCGATCGGGGCGGGGCGGATCAATTCGCAATCCGATCTGGATATGATCGTGATCTATGACCCGCTGGATCAGGACATGTCCGACGGCCCGCGCCCGCTGGCCACGCGTACCTATTACGCGCGGTTCACGCAGGCTTTGATTACGGCCTTGTCTGCGCCCATGTCGCAGGGGCGGCTCTATGAGGTCGACATGCGTCTGCGCCCTTCGGGCAATCAGGGGCCGGTGGCAACCAGTTGGGCCAGTTTCACCAACTACCAGCAGAATGAGGCATGGGTCTGGGAACACTTGGCCCTGACCCGCGCCCGCGTTGTGGCTGGAAATGCTGATCTGGCGCAGGATATCGAAACCTTCCGCGCTGAATTCCTGACCCGCCCGCGCGATACTGCGCAAGTGCTGCGCGAGGTGGCCGAGATGCGCAGCCGTCTGGCCGCCGCCAAATCTCCGGCTGGTATCTGGGATGCCAAGAACGGTCCGGGCCGGATGATGGATATCGAACTTATGGCCGAGACGGGCGCGTTGCTGTCCGGTCTGCCGCAGCGCGATGTGCAAACGGGGCTGGACGGTGCGGTCGCTGCCGGGCTGCTAGAGGTCGCGCAGGCGCAAACGCTGAAGGACTGCTATGATCTATGCTGGTCGGTACAATGCGCGGCCCGGCTGCTGTCGGGCAAGGTGATCGAGGCAGACAAGATCGGCGAGGGCGGTACGGCTTTTCTTTGCCGGGCCACCGGGTTTGAACAGGTCGACCAGCTTCAGGCCGCGCTGCAGGACAGTTACGACACCGCCGCCGGGATCATCGGCCGCGTGATTTCGGAGGATACCCATGGCGCGCAGTGACGACCCCAACGACCACAAGGGCCTGATCCGCGAGGCATATAATATCGAGGGCATCACTTTGCCCGAATGCCGCAGTATCTTCTTGGATTGGGCGCTTAGCCTGCCTGCGGATCGGGACCAGACGCAGGCGCTGACCGATCTGCACTCGATCTACGCGGTGCAGGCGGATCACCCGATGACGCAGGTGCTGGCCGAGGGGCTGCAGGCAGCACAAAAACCCAAACGCCGGGGCGGCTGGAAATCCCGCAACCGCTAGGGCTTTTCCCCGCGCGCCGGAGCCACTAAGAGAGGCGGCATGACCCAAACCGCTGACCGCCCCCGTATCCGCCTGAAACCCAAAGCCAATGCGCGCGGCCTGCGCCACGGGTTCCCCTGGGTCTATGCCAATGATATCGTCACCGACCGCCGCACCCGCAAAATCCCGGCGGGGGCTTTGGCCGTGTTGGAGGATGAAAAACGCGCGCCCATCGCGTTGGTTGCAATAAACCCCGAGTCCAAGATCATGTGCCGCGTGTTGGACCGCGATCTGGATGCTGATTTAAACGCCACGTGGTTCGAAACCCGCCTGCGCCGCGCGCTGGACATGCGCGAGCGTCTGTTCGACGCGCCTTATTACCGTCTGATCCATGCCGAGGCGGATGGTTTTCCCGGCGTCATCATTGACCGCTTTGGCGATGCCTGCGTGATCCAACCCAACGCAGCCTGGGCCGAAGCGCATCTGGACACCCTGACCGACGCGCTGGTCGCCGTAACGGGCGTGACCACGGTATTGAAAAACGCCACGGGCCGGACACGCGGGCTTGAGGGGCTGGACGATGCCAACCTCACCCTGCACGGCACGGCCCCCGACGCGCCGCTGTCGGTGCCGATGAACGGCGCGACCTATATGGCCGACCTGACCGGCGGCCAGAAAACCGGGCTGTTCTATGATCAGCGCCCCAACCACGCCTTCGCGGCGCGTCTGGTTCAACCCGGCGCGCAGGTGCTGGATGTGTTCAGCCATGTGGGCGGGTTCGGTCTGGCGATGCTGGCAGGCGGAGCGGGGCAAGCGCTGTCCGTCGATGGTTCAGCCGCCGCACTGGATCTGGCCACTCAGGGCGCGCAGGCGTCTGGCTGTGCCGACCGGTTCCAAACCCGCCAAGGCGATGCCTTCGACGTTCTGACCCAATTGGGTGAAGAGGCCGAGCAATTCGATGTTGTGATCTGCGACCCGCCTGCCTTTGCGCCCTCGAAACAGGCGCTGGACGCGGGGCTGCGCGCCTATGAGCGCATCGCGCGTCTGGCCGCGCCGCTGGTCAAACCGGGCGGTTATCTTGGCCTGTGTTCCTGTTCTCACGCCGCCGATCTGGGTCGTTTCCGCGACGCCTCATCCCGCGGGATCGGCCGGGCCGGGCGGCAGGCGCAACTGATCCACACCGGCTTTGCTGGCCCCGACCACCCGCAACTGCCGCAACTGGCGGAAAGCGGCTACCTCAAAGCCGTGTTCTACCGGCTGTGAGGGCGGTTCTGGATACATGCGTCATCTACCCCACGGTGATGCGAGAGATGCTACTGGGCGCGGCAAAACTGGGCCATTTCGAACCCATCTGGTCGGCGCGCATCCTCGAAGAATGGGCCCGTGCCGCCCGCAAACTGGGCCCCACGGGCGAGGTACAGGCCCGCGCCGAAATTGCCCTGACACAATCGCACTGGCCCAAGGCGGAACGCGCCGCGCAACTGGGCGTGGAACAGCGCCTCTGGCTACCCGATGCCGCCGATATCCACGTTCTGGCCACCGCCATAACCTCGTCGTCAGATGCGATCATCACCATGAATGCCAAGGACTTCCCCCGAAACATCCTGTCGGATGAGGGCCTGATCCGCCATGACCCAGACACGCTGCTGCATGGCTTCTGGAAAGCCGACCCGCAAGGCCTCTCGGATACCGCCCACCGAGTCCTCACGCAGGCCAACCACCTCTCAGGTGACCAATGGACCCTGCGCGCGCTGATGAAAAAAGCCCGCCTCCCGCGTTTGGGCAAAGCTCTCACGACCTAATCCCGATCTGCCCTTCATCTGGCTAAAAATATCCCGGGGTGTGTGAGGGGCTGGCCCTCACAGCCGAAACCTATCCACCCGCACCCCAACGCTGCTCCAACGCCTCCAGCGCCGCAATTCGTTCATCTGTCTTGGGATGGCTCATCAACCAGGCGGGCGTGACACCTGCGCGTTGCTCGGTCAGTTCCTCAAGCTTGTGAAACAGAGATTTCTGCGGCCCGATCCCAATTCCTGCCTTGGTCAACAACGCGGCGGCGTATTCATCCGCCTCATATTCATCGCCACGTGACAAGCGCGAGGCCAGCAGATGCGCGAGCATATTAGCGAGCCATGCGCCAACAAACGGAATGAACCGGTTCAACACCATCATCAACGCCGTCCGCAGTGCATTCTGACCGGAAAAATCAATCATCCGCCGCCGCGCATGACCCAAGGCCACATGGCCCAGCTCATGCGCGATCACGCTGGCCATCTCCTCGGCCGAGACGTCTCCATTGCGGAACTTGCGATAGAACCCGCGTGTGATGAAAATCCGTCCATCCGGTGCGGCCAGCCCATTCACAGGGTCGATCTCATAGATATAAACCGGCACACGTTCGATCTCGAGCGCGGCGGCCAATCGGTCAGTCATTCGTTTTAGAGCGGGATCCGCCAACTCTGTAGATTTCGCATCCAACTCGCGATGGGTGCGCCAGACGGAAATCCGGTACATGACAACGGCATAGGCAATCGCCAGCAAGATCGGAGTTAATCGCAGCATACCTCAGATATGGGGGGCGATCGGGGCGAGGGCAACAAAAAATCGGGGCTGAAACGATCACGATGCCCTAGCTCGCGTGACATCAATCTAGGGTGAGGTCGCCTGAAACGACTGAGCCTTTGCTTGCCGCGCGAGGGGTTGCGCCATACCCTTGTTATCATGTGGTCTTTTGCAGAAATCCGCCCATCTTACAGCCGCGCCGAGCGTATCAGCGACGGGTTTGTGCATATTCTGTGCGTCAGCGCCGCCAGCATCGCGGTTCCTAAGCTCATTTTCTTGACGGTTCAGTACCGCACCGAGCCCGCCGCGATACTGGGCGTTTCAGTTTATGGCGTCACGCTTATTCTGATGCTGTCGCTTTCGGCAGCTTACAACATGGTGCAATCGGACAGGTGGGGGCATGTATTGCAGCGGTTGGACCATTCCGGAATCTATGTGAAAATTGCTGGAACCTATACCCCATTCATATTGATTTCGGGCGTACAGTCGCCGGGTTTGTTGATTGGTTTGTGGTCTTCGGCAACGCTTGGGTCGGCCCTGAAGATGATTGACCCGCATCGCTTTCGATGGTTTGGGTTGGGGCTCTACGTTTTAATGGGGTGGGCCGTCGTCTGGGCGGGGCAATCTCTGCTAGCGGACCTGTCCCATCCCGTTATCTGGCTGATGGTCGCAGGCGGCATTGTCTACACGACCGGGATTGCCTTTTAACTGTTGGACTGGCTGCCTTTTCACAACACGATCTGGCATGTTTTTGTTCTGACAGGCAGCGTTCTGTTTTTTGCCGCCGTTTCCGCGCATACGGCATGGGCCCCGGCGTTACCGAGCGAACCTTTATCGCGTTAGCTCGCGCATGCCCTGTTCCAGCCCAGCCAAGGTCATCGGCACCATGCGGTCCTCGAAAATCTCGCGGATCATGTTAACGGAATGAGTGTATTCCCAGTATTTCTCGGGCACTGGGTTGATCCACAGGTTTGAATTCCACTGGTCTCGTGCGCGTTGCAGCCAGACCTGACCTGCCTCTTGGTTCCAGTGCTCATTCGCCCCGCCGGGGTAGGCGATTTCATAGGGGCTCATGGAGGCATCGCCTACGAAAATACATTTGTAATCGGGGCCGTAGGTGCGCAGCACCTCATGGGTGGGGGTCTGCTGATCCCAGCGGCGGGCGTTGTCGCGCCAGACGCCTTCGTACAAGCAGTTGTGGAAGTAGTAATATTCCAGATGCTTGAACTCGGTCCGCGCGGCCGAGAACAGCTCTTCGACCACCTTGATATGCGGGTCCATTGAGCCGCCCACGTCCAGAAACAGCAGCACTTTGACCGCGTTGTGACGTTCGGGCCGGGTTTTGACGTCCAGATAACCGTGTTCGGCGGTGGCGCGGATGGTGCCGTCAAGGTCCAGCTCATCCGCCGCGCCCTCGCGTGCCCAACGGCGCAGGCGTTTCAGGGCGACTTTGATGTTGCGGGTACCCAGTTCGACCGTGTCGTCCAGATTCTTGAATTCGCGCTTGTCCCAGACCTTGACCGCGCGCTGATGGCGGCTTTCCTTCTGGCCGATGCGCACGCCCTCGGGGTTATAGCCATACGCCCCGAACGGAGAGGTCCCGGCAGTGCCGATCCATTTGTTGCCGCCCTGATGGCGGCTTTCCTGATCCTTGAGACGCTCTTGCAGCGTCTCCATCAGTTTTTCGAACCCGCCCATGGCCTCGATCTCGGCCTTTTCGTCCTCGGACAGGTGCTTTTCGGCCATCTTGGCCAGCCACTCGGCGGGGATGTCCACGGCCTCGATCACCTGATCAAAGCTGATCTCTTCCAAGCCCTTGAAACTTGCAGCAAAGGCCTGATCGAACTTGTCGATATTGCGCTCGTCCTTCACCATCGAAACGCGGGCGAGGTAGTAGAATGCCTCGACATCATAGGTGGCTAGGCCCTTTTTCATGCCTTCCAGAAAGGTCAGATATTCGCGTAGTGAGACGGGAATACGGGCTTTGCGGAGGTTTTCGAAGAAGGGCAGGAACATGGCTACGCGATCAGTCGGACGAGAATGAGGGACAGGACGAGACCCACCAACGAAAAGGCGATGCCGTAGCCCGCAGCGTATTGCGCCATATCCGCGCCGCTGCCATTACGTCTGCGTGCCGTCAGTGCCCCGAGGATTGCCCCCAGTATCGCCATTCCCAGAACTACGACCATGCGTTAACCGCCTCTGTTATTGGACGGCGCTTCTGCAACCTCTTGCATCAACGACCGGACCACCGTTTCCGAGCCAAAGCCGTAGCGTGCCCATCCCAGACTGTCCAGCCTGACGGAACGTGCCTCGACCGGGCGTCCGGCCTGATTCAGCGCCTCGGATTTCAGCAGCAGCAGCGTCGCAAGTTGCGAGGCATTCTCGGCGCGGGTCATCACGTCGATGGCTTTGTCCAATTCGGGCAGGAAGTCGGGACCGCTGCCTTGCGCCAGCGCATAGGCGCCAAGCTGCGTGGTAATGTAGGCCTGATGCACCTCAGTACTCGGTGACGTGCGCAGAAATTGCAGCGCGATATCATATTCGCGCAAAGCGGCTTGCGGGTTGTCAAATTGCCCCATGCGCCCCATCAGGTAGTGCGGATAGGCGCGGCGGTGGTCGGTCCAGCCCTGTTCCTGTCCGATCTGCGCGGCGCGCTGGGCAGAGCGTAGCCGGGCCTGCACGTTGCGGTTGGGGTTCAGCGATTTTTGCACCGCCCTGATCCATTCACGCGGGGTTTCTGAAGGGGGACCTACGGGCTGGACTTCGCCGTTTGGGTTCAGACGGCGTAGAATGCCGGGGATAACGGCTTCGACTTGTTCACGGCTCATGCCGCTGCGCAAGTCAGGCGAATAGGCGGCGCGCAGCATCAGCATATCGAACCCGGTCAGAACGGTATGTATGTTGTCATCGTTAAAGACTGAATCCGGCAGGTGATACAGGTCGTTCAGCGGCCCCAGAGCCTGTGCAATCTCTTCGTGCAGGCAATCGCGCTTTTCCTGCGGGCTGGCATCGTAGGGGATGAAAATCCCCAGTCGCTGCCGGTCTTGCAGCCGGACCCAACTGCTTTTCTTCTTGCGCCGATCCCGGCTGTATTCCTCGAAACTGGAGGCGTTCGGGACGACGAAACAGGCGGCTTGCGGCAGGATATCCTGAATTTGGTCCTGAGTGACGGCCTCGATGGTGATATTTGCCTGACCTTCGGGGATTTGCTTGATGTCGATCCGGGCTTCGCGGCGCAGACGGTTGAGCAACCGGGTCAAGTCCTGCTGCATCGACGGAGTAACCTGGCCGGTCAGGCGCACCGTTACGGGCCCCTCGAAGCGAGTAAAGACCGGTAGGGGCGTGCCGCTTTCCAGCGCAAAGTGAAGTGATACGAAATCGCGCGCCATATCGGCATTTGCCCGACCGGGCGGGGTAGGGCGCGGGGTTACAAAGGCCTTTGGGGGCGGTAGCCCTTCAACTGTGGGCTTCACCCGGCTGGGTGGTTCTGGGACGGAAACAGCCGTACATCCAGCCAATGCCAAACCGAACATAAGAGCAGCCCAGCGGATCATGCGCGTTGATACCGAATGAAAGGTGTCTGTTTGCCGATCCGATCATACAATTTGCGAGCGGTATGGTTGAATTCTTGCGTCAGCCAATAGACCGATGGCGCGCCTTGTCGGTCAGCCTCGTCATACACGGCTTGAATTAGCGCGCGTCCAACGCCGGTTCCGCGCGCCTCGGGACGGGCGAACAGATCCTGAAGGTAGCAGACACTTTCCTCTTTCCACGCATGGCGGTGAAACAGGTAGTGCGTCAGGCCGACCAAACCATCGGAGCTTTCGGCAACAAAGCACGAGAAATCATGCGGATCATCCCCTAAAAGCCGCGCGAATGTGCTGTCATAGGTGCTGTCGGGTACGGATGTTTCGTAGAACGCCAGATAATCGCGCCACATCTCAGCCCATTCGGCCCGGTCATCGGGCCGCAAGGCACGGATCGTAAGGGTGTCAGACACTCAGATTGCCCCATCTGCTCGGATGCCCGACAGTCGGGCGATCATGTGCCAATGCTGACAGCCCGCTTGCCGTAAGGCAAGGCTGATCACTGGATGTTCAGCGTTTGCTACGCGCCATAAAGGCCAGACGTTCGAACAGATGAACATCCTGCTCATTTTTCAGCAGCGCGCCATGTAACTTGGGCAGCGCATTCGCCCCGTCGCGTTTCAGATCCTCGGCGGTCAGATCCTCGGCCAGCAGCAGCTTGAGCCAGTCCAGCACTTCCGAGGTCGAGGGCTTTTTCTTCAGCCCCTGCGTCTCACGGATTTCATAGAACTGTGTCAGCGCGGTGGTCAGCAGGGCATCCTTGATCCCAGGGTGATGGACCTCGACGATGCGGCGCATCGTGGTCTCATCTGGGAAGCGGATATAGTGAAAGAAACACCGGCGCAGGAAGGCGTCGGGCAGTTCCTTTTCGTTATTCGAGGTGATGATCACAATAGGCCGGTTCTTGGCTTTGATTGTCTCACCAGTCTCGTAGACATGGAACTCCATCTTATCGAGTTCCTGCAGCAGGTCGTTGGGAAATTCGATATCGGCCTTGTCGATCTCATCAATCAGCAGCACGACCTTTTCGTCGGCGTCGAACGCCTGCCACAGCTTGCCCTTGCGGATATAGTTCGACACGTCATGCACGCGTTCATCGCCCAGCTGGCTGTCGCGCAGACGGCTGACGGCGTCATATTCATACAGGCCCTGTTGGGCGCGGGTGGTGGACTTTACGTTCCACTCGATCATCTTCAGACCCAGCGCACCAGCTACCTGCTTGGCCAGTTCGGTCTTACCGGTGCCCGGCTCGCCCTTGACCAGCAAAGGCCGTTCCAAAGTGACCGCGGCGTTGACTGCGATGGTCAGATCATCGGTGGCAACATATTCGGCTGTGCCTTGAAAGCGTGCGGTCATTGGGGCCTCATGATAGGTCGCGCAGGTTGTGCCTTTGGGGTTACAGAGGGGCGAAGATTTTTACAACCCACGTCGCTGCGTCGCCCGATGCGGAATTGACCAGCAACTCCAAGGGCTTTGCTTGATTCGTGCGCTAACACACCCTGAGGCAATATAAAGTTTGCCCAGAAATCGCCCGCACTTTTTCACAGAAAAACAAGGTTTTGTTATTAGTTGTCTCATATTTAGACGCTTTAGGATTACACAACACAGGCGCGTCGTTTGCATAGTGACAATCCCCGCGCCGTCAGATAAACGCTCCGCAGAAGGGAATGCCTCATGTCTGGTGAAGAGAGAGCACTCGGCGTTGCAGGCCACACCGAGGGAGCAAAAATGAAGCAGGAAGTATTTCTGCCCGAAGATTATCGTCCAGCCGAAGACGAACCATTTATGAACGACAAGCAGCTTGAGTATTTTCGTCGTAAGCTGCTGGACTGGAAGACTGAACTTTTGGCAGGCAGCCGCGACACGATCGAAGGTCTGCAAGACAACACTCGTAACATTCCGGACGTTGCAGACCGCGCGAGCGAGGAAACCGATCGCGCGCTGGAACTGCGCACCCGCGACCGTCAGCGCAAGCTGGTGGCCAAGATCGACTCGGCTCTGCGCCGGATTGATGAGGGCGAGTACGGCTATTGCGAAATGACGGGTGATCCGATCTCGCTGCGGCGTCTGGATGCGCGCCCGATCGCGACCATGACGCTTGAGGCGCAAGAGCGTCATGAACGCCGCGAGAAGGTCCACCGCGACGATTGATCGCTGCGAAATTCGGAAATCTTTGACGCCGGGGCCTGTCGCCTCGGCGTTTTTGCGTTAAGCCTTGCGCATGAATATCGACGGTTTGAGTTTTGCCGTAATCGGCGGCGGTATTGGTGGTTTGGCGGCTGCTCTGGCCCTGCGCCTGAAGGGCGCGCAGGTGACTGTGCTGGAACAGGCGCCAGCCCTGACCGAAGTGGGCGCGGGCCTTCAGATCAGCGCCAATGGCATGGCTGTTCTGCGTGCGCTGGGTGTTGAGCACACAGAGCCGCGTGTAGGACAACGCTCAAACGGAACGGTTCTTCGCGACTACCGCCGAGGCCGCGTCATCAGCCGTATTCCGCCCCCGACGGCCGGCCCGACCTACTACTACCATCGCGCCGATCTATTGGATCTGTTGGCGAAGGCCGCGCGAAACGCGGGGGTCGATATTCGGTTGGGTGCTCAAGTGTCGCAGGTGATCAAACATCCTGGCGAAGCCGAAGTGGTTTTACAAAGCGGTGAGCGATTGCGCACCGAATGCGCCATTGCCGCAGACGGAGGACGCAGCATTCTGCGTCCGATCCTGAACGGAGAAGAACAGCCGCAATTCACCCGCCAAATCGCCTGGCGTGCAACGATACCATGGGCGCAACGCGACCGAGCGCCATGTGCGTCACTGACATTGGGCCCGGGTCGCCATGTGGTCTTGTACCCTCTACGTGACCAGCAAATGATGAATGTGGTAGCAATCGAGGAACGCTCGGACTGGACAGATGAAAGTTGGCGCAGGGAAGGTGATCCTGACGATCTTAGGGCGCGCTTTCAGGATTTCGGCGGCCCAGTTCGGGAGGTGCTGACCGAGGTTGCGCAAACCCACCTTTGGGCCCTTTACCTGCGGCCGGTGGCGCAAAGTTGGCAGAACGGTCGGCTTGCTTTGCTGGGGGACGCTGCCCACCCCACACTACCTTTCATGGCGCAGGGGGCATGTCTTGCATTGGAGGACGCCTGGATCTTGGCGCGTGCATTTTCTGAGCAATCAGGAGTGACCCAGGCGCTTTCGGTCTACGAGACCACCCGCCGCCCCAGAGCCCGCAACGTCGTGGCCACCGCTGGTGCCAATGCCCGCAATTTCCACTTGCGCGGACCGATGCGTCTGGGCGCGCAACTGGCCTTGTCCGTTATCGGTGGGAAATTGGCACGCAAATACGACTGGATCTACAACTACGACCCGACCGAATAAGGAATTAAAGATCGAGTTCCACCCAAACCGGAACGTGATCTGAAGGCTTTTCGTGCCCGCGTATCTCGGAATCAATCCGGCAATCGCGCATCAGATCTGCCGCCTGCGGGGTCAACAGGAAATGGTCGATGCGGATGCCGTCATTCCTGTTCCATGCCCCGGCCTGATAATCCCAAAAGGAATAGTGCCCTGGCCCCTGTGTGCGCGCCCGGAACGCCTCGGTAAAGCCGAGGTTCAGGATTTTACGAAATGCCGCCCGGCTTTCAGGCCGAAACAGAGCATCCTCACGCCATGCTTCGGGACGTGCGGCGTCTTCGGCCTGAGGAATGATGTTGTAGTCCCCGGCCATAAGTGCCGGCTCTTCAGCAGCGATCAACTCCTGCGCGCGCCGATAAAGGCGCTTCATCCAGGTAAGCTTATAGTCATATTTCGGTCCCGGAGCCGGATTGCCGTTAGGCAGATACAAACCGCAAATCCGCAACGAGTGCTTTCCGACGACCGTCGCCTCAATCCACCGCGCTTGTTCGTCGTCATCGTCGCCCGGTAGCCCTCGTGATACATCCTCAAGCGGGAATTTTGAAAGGATTGCCACTCCGTTAAAGCTTTTCTGCCCGTGGGTTTCGACATTGTAGCCACGGTCTTCGAAAAGTTCCCTGGGAAAGTTCTCATCCACCGACTTGATCTCTTGCAGCAACACGATGTCGGGCTGCGCGTCATCCAGCCAACGGGGCAGAGCCTCAATCCGTGCTTTGATACCGTTGATGTTGAATGTGGCGATTTTCATGCGCAATCCTCCAGAGCCATTGGCAACCTATCGCGCAGAATGAACGCAGCGGCAAGATGGCGGAGGGCTGGGGAGCGAGGCTCTGCCTCGCGCTCCGGGATATTTTTAGCCAGATGAAGAAACGGATCGTTAACCAATCCGTGCGATCTCTAATCTGCGGTACAGGCGGGGACGCCGATGACCGCGCCAGGTGAAGCTCTCCGGCATTGAGGTCGGAGAGCGGATCCCTTCTTCATCTGGCTATAAATATCCTGGGGGTGTGGGGGCAACGCCCCCACCTTTGCTTACATGGAAAATGATGTGCCGCAGCCGCACGATGAGGTCGCGTTCGGGTTTTCGATCACAAACCGTGCACCGATCAGTTCCTGTGTAAAGTCTATGACCGCGTTCTCCAAAAACGGCAACGAGACCGAGTCCACGATGACTTTCTGTCCTTTACCCTCAAGGATCAGATCATCCTCTTTCGGTTCGTCCAGGGCGATCTCGTATTGGAACCCGGAACAGCCGCCGCCTTCTACCGCGACGCGCAGGGCTTGTCCCTGATCCGCAGCGCCGATTTCAGCCAGACGGTCGAAGGCGCGTTCGGTGACTGTTGGGGGCAGATTCATGCCACGCTCCAAAGGTTTATTTCTGTACCACACTACCATATAGAAAACTCAAGGACAGGCGACAAGGACAAGACCTTTGGAAAGAGCGGGTTTTGCCTCGGACCCCAGTCGCGCGCGAGGGCGGTTGGTGCCAGAGGAAGAGAGCAGTTTTCGGTCATGCTTTCAGCGCGATCGTGACAGGATCATTCATGCCAGCGCATTTCGGCGGCTCAAGCACAAGACGCAGGTTTTTGTAGAGCATGAAGGGGATAGCTATCGCACCCGTCTGACGCACTCCATTGAGGTGGCGCAGGTGGCGCGGACCATCTCGGGCGCTTTGTGCTTGAATCCCGAACTGACCGAGGCGGTGGCTTTGGCCCATGATTTGGGTCACACCCCCTTTGGCCATACGGGCGAGGATGCACTGCATGCCATCATGGTGCCCTATGGTGGCTTTGATCACAATGCGCAGGCCATTCGTATCGTGACCAAACTCGAACGACACTATGCGGAATTCGATGGCTGCAACCTGACCTGGGAGACACTGGAGGGTATCGCCAAGCATAACGGCCCAGTTGAGGGCGTGCTGCCTTGGGCGTTGGCAGAGTGTAACGGCGCGTTTGATCTGGAGTTGCACACTCATGCCAGTGCCGAGGCTCAGGTGGCCGCGCTCTCGGATGACATTGCCTACAACAACCATGATTTGCTGGACGGGCTGCGAGCGGATTTGTTCAGTGATGACGAAATTCAAACCCTGCCGATTGTGGGTGCGTGCTATGCCGAGGTCGATCGCGCCTATCCAAATCTTGACCCGTATCGGCGCAGGCATGAGGCTCTGCGGCGGGTCTTTGGGGTTATGGTATCCGACGTAATAGACACATCTGCCGCGTTGATTGCCGAATCCGGAGCGCACTCGGTGGAAGATATCCGCAATTTGGGTCGCCCAGTGATCCAGTTCTCGGCGCAATTATGGGCGCAGTTGCAGGATATCCGTGCGTTTCTGTTCACCCGGATGTATCGCGCGCCTTCGGTGATGGAGGTGCGGGCCGAGGTCAGCAAGATCGTCGAGGAGCTGTTCCCGATCTATCTTGCGGATCCGCGTCAAATGCCTGCCCGCTGGCACTCCGATATTGAGGCTGCCGAGGACGAGACTGTTCTGGCCCGGATCGTATCAGATTACATCGCCGGGATGACCGATCGCTTTGCGATACAGGACTATGTGCGCCTGACAGGGCGACCCGCGCCGACGGGTCATTCGATCCCGATATAGGCCAGCGCCCAGACCTGTTGGCTGGCTTGCGAGTCGGTTGCGTCGGCATCGTCGGTTGGCGGGAACACGATCATGGTGGGGCCATATCCTCCGACGCCCATCGGTTCACCGTCGGCATGGGTGGCTAAAATGGGTTTGTACGTCGAAATGCTGTCCCATGGGATTTCCGCCTGATACCCGTCCATTGCCATGGGACGTGCGGTTTTTCCTTGGGCTCCCGCAAGGATCATAACGTCCGACAGCAGCGGGCCACTGAAAGTGTAGTTGCGCTGATGATCGGGCGGGCCATAGGGAATAGTGATTTGAATCTGGGGTAGGCTGTCCAGAAGGGCCGCGTCAAACCCTGCTGCACCCTCATGGGTCACTTCGAGAAACCCAAGCAGCCCGCCATCATTCTCGCCCCGCGCCGGCAGGTTGGTTTCGCTGACAGCGCCACCCAATGTCACCAGCACATGTCCTTGCGGTGCGGGCATCTCGGCCAGAACGGGCAGGGCGGTGGACAGAAGCAGACTGAGGGATAGGGCGAGGCGCATCAATGGTCTCCGAATTTCGCGTTTCGGTCTGACTGTAGCGGGGATCGCGCCCAAACCAAGGTCAAACTTTAGGCATCCATTGACCTTACCGCGCTGCGTGATAAACCGCCGGGCAAGCAAAAGGACATCCGAAATGAACCTGTTTTCCGAGATACGCGCCCTTGTACTGGACGCGCTGGCGCAGATGCAGTCCGAAGGCGCGCTGCCCGAAGGGCTGAGCTTTGACAACGTGGCCGTTGAACCCCCGCGCGACGCGGCACATGGCGATATGGCGACCAACGCGGCGATGGTGCTGGCGAAACCTGCTGAGATGAAGCCGCGCGACATTGCCGATGTGCTGGCTGGTAAGCTGGCCTCTGATGAACGGATCACCAGCGCCGAGGTGGCAGGGCCGGGGTTTTTGAACCTGCGGCTGGCGCCGTCGGTCTGGCAGGGTGTGCTGACCGCCGTGCTGGAACAGGGCACCGATTATGGTCGCTCGACCATGGGACACGGGCAGAAGGTGAACGTCGAATATGTCTCGGCCAATCCCACCGGTCCGCTGCATGTAGGCCATACGCGGGGCGCGGTCTTCGGTGACGCCTTGGCAAGCCTGCTGGCTTATTCTGGCCATGAAGTTACGCGTGAGTATTACATCAACGATGGCGGCGCGCAGGTGGATGTACTAGCGCGTTCGGCCTATGAGCGGTATCGCGAGGCCAATGGCCTCAGCCCCGAGATTGCCGAGGGCCTCTATCCCGGTGACTATCTGATCCCGATCGGTGAGGCGCTGAAAGAGAAATACGGCGACAGCCTGATCGACAAGCCTGAAAGAGAATGGCTGGAAGACCTGCGCAACTTTGCCACCGATGCGATGATGGACCTGATCCGCGCCGATCTGAAGGCGCTGGGCGTCGAGATGGATGTGTTCTTTTCTGAGAAATCTCTCTATGGCACGGGCCGGATCGAGGCTGCGCTGCAATCGCTGACCGACAAGGGCCTGATCTATGAAGGCGTGCTGGAGCCGCCCAAAGGCAAAAAGCCCGAAGATTGGGAGCCGCGCGAGCAGACTCTGTTCAAATCGACTGAACATGGCGATGACGTGGACCGCCCAGTCAAGAAATCGGACGGCGCGTGGACCTATTTCGCGCCCGATATCGCCTATCACTATGACAAGGTGAGCCGTGGCTTTGACGCTCTGATCGACGTGTTTGGTGCCGACCACGGCGGCTATGTCAAACGGATGAAGGCGGCTGTGTCGGCGCTGTCCGATGGCAAGGTGCCGCTGGATATCAAGCTGACCCAGTTGGTGAAGCTTTGGAAGAATGGCGAGCCGTTCAAGATGTCTAAACGGGCAGGGAACTTTGTCACTCTGCGCGATGTGGTGGATCAGGTGGGGCCGGATGTTACGCGTTTCGTCATGCTGACCCGCAAGAACGACGCGCCGCTGGATTTTGATTTCGACAAGGTGCTGGAGCAAAGCCGCGAGAACCCTGTGTTCTACGTGCAATACGCCCATGCCCGCGTCATGAGCGTTTTGCGCCGCGCGACTGAGGCCGGGATCGCCGCAGATGATGCGACCCTCAAAGGGGCCGATCTGAGTAAGAACGATCACGCATCCGAGTTGACTGTTGCTAAAAAGCTGGCCGAATGGCCGCGTCTGGTGGAAATCGCTGCCCGCACGAACGAGCCGCACCGCGTTGCGTTCTACCTTTATGAACTGGCCGGAGACTTCCACGCGCTGTGGAACAAGGGCAACGACGAAACCCAACTGCGGTTCATTCAGGATGGCGATGTTGCCACAAGCCAGTCAAAAATCGCTTTGGCCCGTGCCGTTTCTGTTGTGATTTCAGCGGGCTTGGGTATTCTTGGCGTTACCCCGGCGCAGGAGATGCGGTAACAAACACCGCCCGAACCGCCGGTACGAGGTAGGCAAGAAATGACCCGCGCGCCTTATTTTCCGGCGCGAAACGGGCGGTGAGGCGGACATGGCAAATAACGTTTACTCGGGGCAGATGCGTCCCGAGCAGATGCATTACACGAATCAACCCTCGGTTCAGGGTGGGTACGAGTATCCCGACGACATGCACGGGTATGAAGAGACGCCGCAAGCCGCGGGTCTGGGTCGGATCGTGAATTTTCTGGGGGCGGCTGCGTCCCTGGCTTTGGTCGCTGGTATCGCCGTTTGGGGCTACAAACTGGTCATGCGCGATGTCAGCGGTGTTCCGGTTGTGCGCGCCATCGAAGGGCCGATGCGTATCCAACCGGAAAATCCAGGTGGGACCCCTGCAGATCATCAGGGGCTGGCGGTAAACGCCGTGGCCGCTGTTGGCACCGCGGCGCCACCTGCAGATCGATTGATTTTGGCGCCGCGCCCCGTTTCGCTGACGGATGAAGACACGCCCGTTGAACCGCTGAAGCCCACTCCGGCGGTGCATCTGGTAGAAGAAGAAATCTCGGATCAAGAGGCGGCGCAACTGCGCCAAGGTGCCGTGGATGCGGTGGTTGGTGAACTGGCGGATAAGCCAATTGAACAGCCACAGGACGGTGTGCAACTGGCGTCGCTGGCGCTTGACGACGAACCGGCGATTGACCCTGCGGATTACGCAGCGCAACTGCCGGACCCCGCGATTGCAGCTCTGCCCGGTGTACGACGCTCGCTGCGGCCGATCACGCGCCCTGCACGCCGGATCAGCGCCGCGATCACACCAAACAGCAGCACCGAAGATGCCATCAACGCGGCAGTCAAAGCCGCCGTTGGCTTGGATGTTGACGCCGATACCCTTTCAAAGGGCACCCGTATGGCGCAGCTTGGGGCCTATGAAAGCACGCAGGTCGCGCAATCGGAATGGGATCGTCTGAATGGTCGGTTCGGTGAGTATATGGATGGAAAACAGCGGGTTATCCAAAAAACCTCAAGCGGTGGGCGCACATTCTATCGGCTGCGGGTTTTGGGGTTTGATGATCTGAGCGACTCGCGTCAGTTCTGTGCTGCGCTTCAGGCGCAGGGGGCGGACTGTATCCCGGTCGCAGCCCGGTGACATTCGGCGCTGCGATCTCGGACGCGGAGGGGCTGCGGCTTACATCCGACGAGAAAAAACTGTTCCGCGAGATGAACCCGTTCGGGTTCATCCTCTTTGCCCGAAATATCGACACCGCCGATCAAGTGCGCGCCCTGTGTGACGACTTTCGCGAGGCGGTGGGCCGCAACTGCCCGATAACGATTGATCAGGAAGGTGGACGCGTTCAGCGCCTGCGCGCGCCCTTGGCACGCGAATGGGCCCCGCCGCTGGATCACGCGGCTCGTGCCGGGGAACAGGCCGAACGTGCGATGTATCTCCGCTATCGGCTGATCGCGCTGGAATTGTTCGAGCTTGGGATCGACAGCAACTGTGCCCCGATGGTTGATCTGGCGCGTGACGACACCCATGCGTTCCTCAAGAACCGCTGCTATGGCTCTGATCCTAAACAGGTTGCGAAACTTGGCCGCGCGGTTGCCAAAGGGCATCTGGACGGCGGTGTTCTTCCGGTCATCAAACACATGCCCGGGCATGGCTTGTCCACGCTGGACAGCCACCATGACCTGCCGCATGTGGATCTGACTCAAGAAGCACTGGAAGGGGCCGATTTCGCCCCGTTCCGCGCGCTGAACGACCTGCCGATGGGGATGACCGCACATCTGGTCTATGACCGGATCGACCCGCAAGCGGCGACGATTTCACCGACGATGATCGGCCTGATCCGTGACAAGATCGGGTTCGATGGGCTGATCATGACCGACGATATCTCGATGAAAGCGCTGTCCGGCACGCCCGAAGAAATCGCCGGGCAAGCGCTGGCTGCGGGCTGCGACGTGGTTCTGCATTGCAACGGTACCTTTGAAGCCCGCGCCAAGGTGCTGGACGCCGTAGGAGAGATGACCCCACTAGCGCAAAAACGCGCCGAAAAAGCGCTGTCGATGCGGCAAAAGCCTGTGGAACTTGACATCGAAGCCGCCGAGGCGGAACTATCTGCCCTAATGGGCGGGCAGGTATATGAACGATAACCTTTTTAGCGAAGATCCGGTCTCGGTCGCGGATCGGCTTGCCGCCGAGGCGCTGATTGTTGACGTCGACGGGTTCGAAGGCCCGTTGGACGTGCTACTGACCCTGTCGCGGACGCAGAAAGTTGACCTGCGCAGAATCTCGGTTCTGGCGCTGGCGCAGCAATATCTGACCTTCGTTGAAAAAGCCCGTGCGCTGCGGATCGAACTGGCGGCGGATTATCTGGTCATGGCCGCGTGGCTGGCCTTTCTGAAATCCCGCCTGCTGCTGCCGCCCGATCCCGATGACGAAGGACCGTCTGGTGAGGAATTGGCCGCGCATCTGGCGTTCCAACTTGAACGCCTACAGGCCATGCGCGACGCGGCTGCGCGACTGATGGCGCGGGATCAGTTGGGGCGTGATTTCTTCAAACGCGGGCAGGGTGAGGATGTCACTCGCATCCGCACCGTGACCTATTCAGCCACGTTGTTGGATCTGATGCAGGGTTATGCGCGCATCCGCACCCGCGATGAATTCCGACCCTTTGTCATGGACCGCGATGCTGTCTTTACCATGGAACAGGCGTTGGAACGGATGCGCCCCTTGATCGGGTTTGCGGGCGTCTGGACAGATATGGAGACCTATCTGCCCGACGGTTGGGATGCCGATCCGGTGCGGCGGCGCTCGGCCACGGCGGCGACGTTTGCGGCCTCGTTGGAGCTGGTGAAAGAAGGACATATGGAGATCAAGCAAAGCGAAACCTTTGCACCGATCCATCTGCGCAAGAGGACCGAAACACGTGACTGACACCTCTGAGGAAACCGGCACCCTGTTCGAAGCGCCCCCCCTGGCCGAACAGGAACGTATGGTCGAAGCCGTGCTGTTCGCGAGTGCTGAACCCGTTTCGATCAGCGATCTTGAAGCCCGGATGCCCCACGGCAGCGACGCGGCACAAGCGGTTGATCTGCTGCGCAAACGCTATGAGGGGCGCGGCGTGCGCGTTGTGCGTGTAGGGGAGGCCTGGGCCATCCGCACCGCCCCTGATCTGGGCTTTTTGATGCAAAAGGAAACGGTTGAGACACGAAAACTCAGCCGTGCCGCCATCGAAACTTTGGCCATCGTGGCCTATCACCAGCCCTGCACGCGGGCCGAGATCGAGGAAATCCGTGGCGTCTCCGTCTCGCGCGGGACCATCGACCAGTTGCTGGAAATGGAGTGGATTCGTTTGGGCCGCCGCCGCATGACACCGGGCCGTCCGGTGACATTTGTCGTGACGCCGCAGTTTCTGGATCATTTCGGGCTGGAAAACGCGCGCGACCTTCCGGGGCTGCAAGAATTGCGCGCCGCGGGTTTGTTGGAAAACAGGCCACCTCCGGGCACGATCCCCTTGGGGGAGGGCCGCGACGAGGAAGAAGACGAAGATCAGGTGGAACTGTTCGAGGAAGAGTGATCAAACGGCCCTTTTGTTGCCAGACAGATCACCTATTTTGAGGTTCAGGAAACGGAGTTGAGCAATGAATGCCAATCGAATGATCGATATGATCGTGCGTCAGGTGATGCGCCGTCTGGTCAATAAAGGCGTGGACAAGGGCTTTGATATGGCCAGCCGTATGGGCGGCAAATCGGATCAGGGCGGTGATACAGGCCAACGGAAAAAAACCAGCAGTCCACGCCCGTCTCAAAACATGAGGCAAGCGCAGAAAATGACCCGCCAAATGCGCCGTTTTATGAAGTTCTAGCCAACCGGCTTGAAGTGTTTGGACAGCTTCAATCCCTGTCCCTGATAGTTCGAGGCAATGCCCGCGCCGTAGAGTTGCGTGGGCATCTCGGCCATTTTCTCATAGACCAAACGCCCGACGACCTGTCCGTGTTCGAGCACAAACGGGGCCTCGTGGCAGCGCACTTCCAGCACCCCGCGTGACCCTGCGCCCCCGGCGGCCGCGTGGCCGAAACCGGGATCGAAGAAGCCGGCGTAGTGCACCCGGAATTCACCGACCATGGCCAGATAGGGGGCCATTTCAGCGGCATACATGGGCGGGATATGTACTGCCTCGCGACTGACCAGAATATAGAACGCGCCGGGGTCGAGGATGATGCGACCATCCGTGGTGCGTACCTCTTCCCAGTATTCCTGCGGGTCGTATTCGCCGATCCGGTCCAGATCAATCACACCCGTATGTGGCTTGGCGCGATAGCCCACCAGATCGGTATCGGGCAGTTGCAGATCGACCGAAAAGCCCAACCCATCCTGAATCACTGCCGGTCCATCCACCAATGGCGACTCGGCGTGCAGCGCGTTTAGTTCCGCATCGCTCAGCACCGCTTGGCCCTGACGGAACCGGATTTGGTTCAGGCGCATTCCGGGCCGCACCAGGACCGAGAATGATCGCGGGCAAATTTCGGCATATAGAGGCCCGGTATAACCCGCAGGCACCCGGTCGAACTCGGTGCCGCCATCGGTGATGGTGCGGGTCAGCAAGTCCAGCCGCCCGGTCGAGCTTTTGGCATTGGCCACGGCGGTCACGCTGTCGGGCAGGGCGAGTGATTCCATCAGTGGCACCAGATAGACGCAACCCTTTTCCAGAACCGCACCGTCGCTAATGTCGATGCGGTGCATCTCGAACTCGGCCAGACGGTCGGCGACCGAGCGCCCTTCGCCTGCCAGAAATGAGGCGCGCACGCGGTAAGCCACTGTTCCCAAACGCAAGTCAAGGCTGGCCGGTTGTACCTGCGGGTCGATTATGGCGGGATCGGCGGTGATCTCACCGCGTGCAATCATGCCTTCGATCTGCTGGTTTGGGCATACACCTGTCATTCCGATCCCCCCTGATGCCAGAGCGGGATCTGGCCTGTCTGCCATAAACGTCGTTGTGATTTGGTCGGGCTAGCAGGACTCGAACCTGCGACCTTCCGTCCCCCAGACGGACGCGCTACCAGGCTGCGCCATAGCCCGACGTTGGAGTGTTCATAACGGTTTTCCCGGCAGGGGCAAGAGGAAAACATTGCCTTTTTCTTATCCCGCCGATCGATTCTCAATTCGGTTCAGAAGGGCGCGCAGGTCACGGGCAACAGGCGCGATCTGACGCAGCAGCTGATCGTCAAATTCAGTCCGATTCCACGCTTGGGTTGCGATGCCACCCAGCAACGGCGCCTCATCCAGCTTGTCCAAAACAGGCTGCGGCGGCACGGGCGCTGCGGGCACCGGTGCCTCGGGAAAATCAAGCGAGATCTGTTCTTGGGGTGCGGGCGCGGGCTTTGCTGCAAAGGGAACGACCACGTTGTCTTCGGTTGCGGCAGGCTTGGCCTCATCCTCCAAACCCTGAGACAATGAGGCGACGTAGGCCACGCCTTGTTCGCGTAAAATGCGTTGCACGCCTTTGATGGTGATCCCATCCTCGTGCAGCAGCTTTTTGATACCACCCAGCAAGCGCATGTCATTGGGGCGGTAATAGCGCCGCCCACCGGCGCGTTTGACCGGTTTGACCTGCGTGAAGCGGCTTTCCCAGAATCGCAGGACATGGGCCTGAACGCCCAGCCAGTCCGCTACTTCACTGATCGTGCGAAAGGCGTCTGGGGACTTGCTCATGGCGCTGCCGTCCTGATCCTATTTGCGGTTTCCTGCGGCGACGCGATCCTTCATCAGATGCGACGGGCGGAAGGTCAGCACGCGGCGCGGCTGAATAGGAACCTCTTCCCCGGTTTTGGGGTTGCGGCCGATACGGGCAGTTTTGTCCCGAACGCTGAATGTTCCGAAAGACGAAATCTTAACCTGCTCACCCCGCACCAGCGCGTCGGACATATGGTCCAGAACGCTTTCGACCAGCTGTGCGCTTTCATTGCGTGAAAGGCCAACCTCGCGAAAAACGGCCTCGCTCAGATCCATTCGGGTCAGTGTTTTGTCGCCCATGCCAATCCCCCTGTTGATGGTAGAGCATAGGGTCAGGGCAAATTCACTGTCAATATCAATGAATTGCAGGTCTGTGTGTAAGCCGTTTTGCGCCTGTTACCACCGAAGGAGGACTGATCCCCAGGCCAATCCACCCCCGATTGCCTCAGTAACAAGCAAATCACCCGGTTTGAACTGGCCGCGTTGCTTGGCCACGGACATGGCCAAGGGAATCGATGCCGCAGAAGTGTTGCCGTGATCCTGTAGGGTGACTACGACGTGATCCATGGGAACGCCCAATTTCTTGGCGGTGCCCTGAATGATGCGGATATTGGCTTGATGGGGGACAATCCAATCCACATCCTCGTGACCCAAACCCACTTTTTCCAAGCAAGTCTCAGCAGTTGAGGTCAAACGTTCAACCGCCTGGCGGAACAGTTGATTGCCCTTCATCCGCAGATAGCCCGTTGTTTGCGTCGACACGCCGCCGTCTACATACAACAAGTCTTTATAGCGTCCGTCGGAATTCAGATCAGTAGCGAGAATACCGCGATCTTCGGCCGTGCCGTCACCTTCTTGGCGTTCAAGAATCAGCGCGCCCGCACCATCGCCAAAAAGCACGCAGGTGGACCGGTCCGTCCAATCCATGATTCGCGAGAAGGTTTCGGCCCCGATTACCAGCACCCGCTTGGCCTGATCCGAAAGGATCAGTGCGTTGGCATTAGTCAGAGCGTAAACGAATCCCGCACAGACGGCCTGAACGTCAAAGGCAAAGCCTTTGGTCATACCCAACCGCGATTGCACCATGGTAGCCGCTGAAGGGAAGGTCAGGTCCGCCGTCGATGTGGCCAGAACGATGGCGTCGATGTCGTCGGCCGTCAGTCCAGCATCGGCAAGCGCTGCTTCGGCTGCCTTTGTGGCCATGTCGGATGTGGTCTCGCCCTCGGCTGCGAAATGGCGGCGTTCGATGCCGGACCGCGTCTTGATCCACTCATCGGACGTATCAAGCGACTTTTCGAACTCGGAATTCGGCACAATTCGCTCTGGCAAATAATGTCCGACACCTACAACAACTGAACGGCCTGCCATGTTGGGGTACTGCCTTTTTTGTTATTCGCCCGCCTTGGACGGAGCTTGGGCGGCATCTTGTGCAAGCTCGACTGTCGATGCAACCCGTGCCGCCAATTTTTCAGAGAACCCGGACTGTGCCAAGGTAAAGGCCAGTTTCACGGCGGCCGAAACTCCGGTGGCATCTGCGCCGCCATGAGATTTCACCACAGTCCCATTGAGGCCCAGGAAAACCCCGCCATTTACACGGCGTGGGTCGATACGTTTCTTCAACCGGTTTAGTGAGGTGATGGCCAGAACCGACGCCAGCCGAGACAGGGGCGAGTATTTGAACGCCTCACGCAGAAGGTCCCCGATCAGGCTGGCCGTGCCTTCGCCGGTCTTGATCGCGACATTGCCGGTAAACCCATCGGTTACAATGACATCTGCCTTGTCACCGGGGATATCACTGCCTTCGACAAAGCCCACGAAATCAAAGCTCGCCTGATCCGCAAAGTCCGTGATCATGGCATGCGCTTCTTTCAATTCAGCGCGCCCCTTGTGTTCTTCGGTGCCTACGTTCAGCAAGCCGATCCGGGGGCGTTCCAGCGCCATGCCGTTGCGCGCGTACGAGGCGCCCATCAGCGCGTATTGCAGCAGATCCTTCGCGTCGGCGCGTACATCGGCGCCCACATCCAACATCACGTTGAACCCCTGCGGGTTGCGCGATGGCCACAGAATCGCGATGGCCGGGCGGTTTACACCCGGCAATTTACGCAGCCGCATCATCGACAGCGCCATCAACGCGCCAGTATTGCCGCAGGACACCGCACCATGGGCTTCGCCCTGGCGCACCGATTCCAGTGTCGACCACATTGAGGTCTGCTTGCCGTGGCGTACAACCTGGCTGGGCTTGTCCTCCATCGTGACCACGTCGGTGCAATCACGAAAAACGACGCGCCCATTCAGGACACGCCGTTTCGCAACAAGTTTGCGCAACTCAGCCTCAGGCCCGTGCAGGATAAACGCGATGTCGGGGTTCTTGTCCGCCGATTTGGCGATCCCCGCCACAACTGCGGCGGGACCCGAATCTCCGCCCATAGCGTCAACCGAGATGGTGATCCGTCCGGTTTGCGTGGGCTGTTCCGTCATGCCTTGGCCTGCGCTTTGAAAGGCTTAGGCCGCGTCTTCGTCCAGGTCGATTTCGTCGGCCTGAGCGACGACTTCACGGTCATCATAGTGGCCGCAGGACGCACATACGTGGTGCGGGCGCTTCAGCTCGCCGCAGTTTGCGCATTCGTTCGGGTTTGCAGCAACCAGAGCGTCGTGTGCGCGGCGGTTGTTGCGACGCGACTTGGAAACTTTGTTCTGTTGGACGGCCATGGTCTCAACCTTTGTCTACTGAGGGTCCGCAGATTCGCTGCCGACCGGGTTTCATTCTTCGTTTTTTACGTGGTTTGACGCGCGTTTAGGGGACGAGCCCCGCAATGTCCAACCCAAATTCCGATGAGCGCGCGAAAATACTGCGATTCTCGACATGTTCAAGCGATTTTTCTGAGGGCGTGCTATGACAGGAAATCAGACCCGTGTCACTCGTCTTTTTTTAGTGCATCGCGCAGGCTGGCAAGTCCGGCAAAGGGTTTTGCATCTTCATCTGTCATCGCCTGTTTGCCCGGCTCTGTATAGTCGGCCTGTTCCAGTTCCGCACCATCTTTGCGCGGGTATTGGGGCAGGGACAGCGACAGCGCCTCGATCATTACAATGGCTGGGTCGATCTCGGACCCCAAGGGCTCCGACTCGTCGCCTTCTGGGATTTCGAACTCTTCCTCATCGGGGTCGGTCCAATCGGCCAGAAATACCCGCGTGACGGGCACGTCGATCCGGGTCGTCACCGGCTCTAGCGTGACGACGCAGGGCTGGATCACTGTTGCGCCCAGCTTACCTGCGAGTGCCCAGTCGCGTTTTCCTTGCGCGCGGACGTCTCCGACAAAGCTGAGCTTTCGCAGACCCAGCAGGCCCAGGTCATCGCGGATCGCCTCAAGCGCTTTGGTGTCGGGGCGCAGATCGAACGAGGTTGGCGCGTTTTGCGGCAGGTCGGCCACCCGCAGAGATGTCTGGTTGCTCATTCGTTACCCTTTCCTGTGTTGAACCGGGGCTGCGGTTTGATGTAAGCGGATAGGGTCCGCAAGGGACCAAGGCAAGAGGGTGTGCATGTTAAAGGTTGTGAACAGGTTGAAACCGGCGTCCAGAACGCTAGTGCTTGCAGCCTGTGTGGCAGGTATCAGCGCGTGCTCACCTGTGTTCGAGAATCACGGGTACATCCCGCCCCCCGAAGACCTGGCCGAGATTCAGGTGGGCGTGGACACACGCGAAAGCGTCCTCGACTCGGTCGGTGCGCCGTCCTCGTCCGGCGTAGTGCGGGATTCTGGGTTCTACTATGTGCGGTCTCGGGTGCGTCACTACGGTCCGAAACGACCCGAAGTGGTCGAGCGTGAGCTTGTCGCCATCAGCTTTGATCAGGGTGGTGTGGTGCGGAACATCGAACGGTTCGGCCTTGAAGACGGGATCGTGGTCCCTCTGGAGCGGCGGGTAACCGAATCGAGCATTCAGAACCGCGGATTCCTGCGCCAGCTGTTCGGCAATATCGGCAACTTCAACCCGGCCAATATTCCGGGCGCGACCAACTAATCAGCCTTCGCCTCTTGTCCGCGTCACAGGATGGTCACACATAATGTGATAGGCACCGAGACGGGATGAAACGGGTCGGTGATCGCCGAATAGAGGACGACCATGGCTGTACTGCTTGGCAAAGGCCGGTATCGCGCCCGGTTGGCATTGACTGGGGCGGACATCGTGGCGGCACAGAAGTTGCGCACTCTGGCCTTTGGAACAGATCAGACGGATCGGGATGATTTTGATCGCCTCTGTGCGCATGTTCTTGTCGAAGATATGCGTTCCAGTGGCGAACTCGTCTGCTGTTTCCGCATGTTGACGATGGAGCGTGGGGACGAAATCGGCCTCAGCTATTCAGCGCAATTTTACGATCTGTCCGCTTTGGAGGATTTTCAGGGGCGTATGGTCGAGATGGGGCGGTTCTGCATTCATCCCGACTGGACCGATCCTGACATACTGCGCGTCGCATGGGGCGCGATGACGGCTTATGTGGATCAGAACAACGTTGAGATGCTGTTTGGCTGTTCGTCCTTTGCCGGGACAGAAACGGCCGAGTATCTGGATGCTTTTGCAATGCTAAAACACCGTCATCTGGCGCCCAAGCGCTGGTTGCCACGGGTCAAGGCACCGGATGTCTTTCGTTTTGCCGCACGGTTGCGGCGTCGGCCCGACGTCAAAAAAGCGATGTTGCGGATGCCGCCCTTGCTGCGCACCTATCTGTTGATGGGCGGCTGGGTCAGTGATCATGCAGTGGTCGATCGGCATATGAACACGCTGCACGTGTTTACCGGGCTCGAGATCGGGGCGATTCCGCCAGCCCGGAAACGTCTGTTGCGGGTGGTGGCTGGGTAGATTCCGTATTTTTGACGAGAACAAGGGCTGGGCGTTGACGCGCCGACCCTGCCGGTTTAGCTGGCGGGCATGGCGAGAATTCCTTTGTTGCAGATGTCCGGCATTTCCCTGACCTTCGGGCGCGATCCGGTGTTTTCCGAGCTTGATCTGGTGGTTCAACCCGGCGACCGCGTGGCGCTGGTGGGGCGCAACGGGTCCGGCAAATCGACCCTGATGAAAGTGATGGCCGGACTGGTTGAGGCCGATCAGGGCGACATCGTGGTGCCTCCGGGCAAGTCGGTCGGTTATATGGAGCAAGACCCGGGCATGGAGGGCTTTGCCACACTGGGCGACTATGCCTCCAGCGGGCTAGAGCCGGGCGAACTGTACAAAGTCGAGCGCGCAGGCGAGGGGCTGAAGTTCGATCCAGCGCGCCTGGTCGAAACGGCCTCGGGCGGGGAGCGTCGCCGCGCGGCATTGGCAAAACTGATGGCCGAAGCGCCAGACCTGATGCTGCTGGACGAACCGACCAACCATCTGGACATCGAAGCGATTGCTTGGCTGGAACGTGAGCTGGGCTCGACCCGCGCGGCTTATGTCCTGATCTCGCACGACCGCGCTTTTCTGCGCGCTTTGACCCGTGCGACCCTTTGGATCGACCGGGGTGCGGTGCGGCGGCAGGAACAGGGGTTTGATGCGTTCGAGGCATGGCGCGACAAGATCTGGGAAGAAGAGGATCAGCAGCGCCACAAGCTGAACCGCCTGATCAAATCCGAGGCGAAATGGGCCGTTGAAGGCATCAGCGCTCGCCGCAAACGCAATCAGGGCCGAGTGCGCGCCTTGCAGGCGTTGCGGGCTGAGAAGGCAGCGCAGATCAAACGTCAGGGCTCGGCGGCCATGACGTTGGAGGCAGGGCCTAAATCGGGGCGCAAGGTGATCGAAGCCAAAGGGTTGGCCAAGGCTTTTGATTCAATACCCATCGTGCGGAATTTTGACCTGCTGGTGCAGCGCGGTGATCGTGTGGCCTTTGTTGGCCCCAACGGTGTGGGCAAGACGACGCTACTGAAAATGCTGCTAGGTCAGGAAACCCCGGATGAGGGCGCAGTCACGCTGGGCACCAATCTTGAGGTTGCGGTCTTCGACCAGACCCGTGCCCAGTTAGACCCCGAGATGACCCTGTGGGACAGCCTGACCGGCGATCCCGAAATGCGGGTTTCGGGCAAGGCCGATCAAGTCATGGTGGGCGGACAGCCCAAACATGTGGTCGGCTACCTCAAGGAATTCCTGTTCGATGAACGGCAGGCGCGGGCTGCGGTCAAATCCCTCTCGGGCGGTGAGAAAGCGCGGCTGTTGTTGGCCAAGTTGATGGCCAAGACGTCCAACTTGCTGGTGTTGGACGAACCGACCAATGATCTTGACGTGGAAACGCTAGACCTGCTGCAAGAGCTGTTGGACGATTATGACGGCACCGTCCTGCTGGTCAGCCACGACCGCGATTTTCTGGACCGTGTCGCTACTACGACCATCGCGATGGAAGGCAATGGCCGCGCCACTGTCTATGCGGGTGGTTGGTCGGATTACATAGCTCAGCGCGGCGATCTCCTGCCTAAGAAGGAAGAGAAATCAAAACCTTCCAAGCCGAAGGTCAAGCAAGAGGCGCAGCCGAAGGCGGGTCTGTCCTTCTCGGAAAAACATCGCCTTGAAAAACTGCCTGCCGAGATGGAACGGCTTGAGGCCGAGATCGGCAAGCTGGAAGAGCTGATGTCCGACCCCGAGCTGTTTACCCGCGAGCCGGTGAAATTCCAGAAAGCGACCGAGGCTTTGGTCGAGCGGCAGGAAAAACTCGCCGCTGCTGAAGAGGAATGGCTGATGCTGGAAGAAAAGGCCGAGGGCGCTTAGGCTGGCAGTACGCGGGCTGGGTTTCCAACCACGGTCTGCCCGGCGACGACATCCTTTGTGACTACGCTGCCCGCGCCGATGGTGGCATTGTCGCCGATGGTGATACCGGGCAACAGGATTGCTCCGCCACCGACCCAGACATGTTTGCCGATTGTGACAGGCAAACCAACCTCCAGCCCCTGCGCGCGATCTGCCGGATCTTTGGCATGTTGGGCGCAATAAATCTGAACATGGGGCCCGAACATCGTATCGTCGCCGATCCGGACCGGGGCCGTATCCAGAACGACGCAACCGGCGTTGAAATACACTCTGTCACCCAGATAAATGTTCATCCCATAGGCACAGTGAAACGGTGCTTCTAGCAAACAGTCTGCGCCCACATGACCCAAGAGGGCGCGGAGTTCCGGCGCCATGTCGGTGCGCCGGTCCGGCGGGCTGGTGTTATGGGCATGAACAGCGCGTCTGGCCTGATCGCGCAAGGCGTTCAGTTCCGGGTCCAGGCAGCAATACCACTGCCCGGCCTCCATTTTCTCGCGCTCTGTCATGGCGCAGGCCTACCGCATCCTGAGCGCACCGTCGATGCGGATGACCTCTCCGTTCAGATAGCCCATTTCCACGATGAACCCGGCCAGCCGCCCGTATTCGTGCGGGTCGCCAAGGCGGGCAGGGTTAGGCACGTCCGCGGCGAGTTGTTGTTGCACCTCTTCCGGCAGTCCGGCCAGCATCGGCGTCATGAAGATGCCCGGTGCAATCGCCATCACGCGGATACCGGTCGAGGCCAGGTCACGCGCCATGGGAAGGGTCATTCCCACGATCCCACCTTTTGAGGCCGCATAGGCCGTCTGCCCCTTTTGCCCGTCGAACGCCGCGATAGAGGCGGTGTTGATGATCACGCCGCGTGCTCCATCGGGGTCGGGGTCATTCTTGGCCATCTCAGCCGCTGCAAGGCGCGAGACGTTGAACGAGCCGACAAGATTGATGTCGATGGTCCGCTGAAACGCGTCCAGAGGGTGCGGGCCGTCGCGTCCAACGGTCTTGATGCCCAAGGCGATGCCTGCGCAATTCACAGCTACCGTGACACGCCCCATTTTACTTGTCGCAAATGCAACGGCTTCGGTCACCGATGCCTCGTTGGTCACATCGGTCTGGACAAAGTGACCACCGATTTCGTTGGCGACATTTGGGCCTCGGTCGGCATCGCGGTCCAGAATCGTGACCTGCGCACCCTGATCAGCGAAGTGGCGCGCGGTTGCCTCGCCCAGACCCGACGCTCCGCCGGTGATGAGTGCGGCTGTGTTGGACAGGTGCATTGCGGGCTCCTTTGCAAAATATGAACACCTGTTCAATAACGTGTCGCCACCCTGTCTGTCCAGTGACTGGTTGCAGGGAAGGGGCAGTGCCACGAGCAAATATAAAGGCGTCTTCATGTTTGGCTCATGTGGGGATCACGTCCAATCGCCACTTCGTGACCGAAGAAACTTTGCAATTCGCGTGTTTGGTGAATGGAGGTGCTGTGATGCGTAATGTTTTGAAAGGTGCGGCCGGAGGGCTTTTAGTTGTCCCCTTGGCGAGTGTGATGTTTGTGGGTGAAGCCTCGGCCGCGCCTGAAGTGTGCAATTGGAAAACCGCGCGCGATGTGACCAAAAGCGGGGACTACGCGGCCTTGTGCGACTGTGCGCAAGTGACGCCCAGCTTTTTGGAGCGGTTGCAAAAACAGAGTGATTTTCTGACCACTTTGCAGGTAACGGGCGAACAATGTCCGGGGCTTGCAGGTTTGCTAACAGATGTGCCGACTGCCTCGATCGGATCCAACGCTCCGCTTGGGGAAGATCGTGACAACGAGCAGTCGGCCGATGCAGGGCCGGGTGTCGGCGGTCCGGGCGGTGGCGGAAACCCTGGTGATGGGCCGGGTGACGGTGGCGGCGGCGATGGGCCCGGTGATGGTGGCCCCGGTGACGGGCCTGGTGACGGCGGAGATGGGCCGGGTGATGGTGGTGGCGGCGACGGACCAGGTGATGGTGGCGGTGGCCCCGGCAATGGTGGTGGACCCGGCAATGGCGGCGGTGGTAACGGCGGAAATAATGGCGGTGGCAACGGCGGCGGCAATGGCAACGGCGGAAATAATGGCGGTGCCAACGGTGGCGGAAACGGCAACGGTGGGAACAATGGCGGCCCCGGAAACGGGAACGGCAATGGTGGCAACCCTGGTAACGGCGGTGGCAACAATGGCGGCTCCGGTCCCGGCACCGGTAATGGCGGCGGCTCAGGCAACGGCGGCGGCGGCAACAATGGCGGTGGCAACGGCGGCGGCAATGGCAACGGTGGGAACAATGGCGGCCCCGGAAACGGTAACGGCAACAACGGCAACCCCGGTAACGGTGGCGGCAACACTGGCGGGTCCGGCCCAGGCACCGGTAATGGCGGCGGCAACAATGGTCAGGGCGGCGGCTCGGGCAACGGTGGCGGCGGAAACGGTAACGGCGGGAACAATGGCAACCGTGGGAACCGCTGAGACAGGCCAAACCTGAAACGACGACGGCCACCCATTTGGGTGGCCGTTTTTCTTAGCGTAGAACTGAGCTTAGCCCAGTTGCACCAGCGCGTGGCGCTTTTTACCCGCGCTCAGTTTGATAGGAGACGACAGCGCACCGGCGTCGATCATCAACCCTGCGTTAGTCAGCGGCGCGTCATCCAGTTTGGCTCCGTTTTCGGCGATCAGGCGCTTGGCCTCTTTGCCGGTTTTGGCCAGGCCTGATTTCACGATCAACTGCACGATCGAAGTAGGTAGATCATCTGCGCGCAGCGTCAGCGTTGGAAGATCATCGCCCACGCCGCCTTTTTCAAACACTTCGCGGGCGGTCGCCGCGGCGGTTGCGGCGGCATCGGCCCCGTGCAGCAGAGCAGTGACTTCGTTGGCGAGGCGGATTTTGGCCTCGTTGATCTCAGATCCTTGCAACGCGGCCAGACGGTCGCATTCATCCACCGGAAGTTCGGTGAAGATCTTCAGGAACCGGCCAACATCCGCATCGGTGGTGTTGCGCCAGAACTGCCAGAACTCATAGGCTGACAGCATGTCACCGTTCAGCCAAACCGCACCGCCCTGCGACTTGCCCATCTTGCGGCCGTCGCTGGTGGTCAGCAGCGGTGTGGTCAGGCCGTATATCTCGTGATCCAATACGCGGCGGGTTAGGTCGATACCGTTGACGATGTTGCCCCATTGGTCCGAACCGCCCATCTGCAGAACGCAGCTATAGCGGCGGTTCAGCTCAAGGAAGTCATAGGCCTGCAGGATCATGTAGTTGAATTCGAGAAAGCTCAGCGATTGTTCGCGGTCCAGCCGCGATTTTACGGACTCGAACGACAGCATCCGATTGACCGAGAAGTGCCGCCCGATATCGCGCAGGAAATCGAGGTAGTTCAGGCTGTCCAGCCATTCCGCATTGTTCAGCATCAGCGCGCCGGTCTCGCTGTCATCATACGACAGGTACTTGGCGAAGACCTTCTGCATCCCTGCGATGTTGGCGTCGATCTGTTCGGGCCCCAGCAGGGGGCGTTCATCCGACCGGAACGAGGGGTCGCCCACCTTGGTCGTACCGCCGCCCATCAGAGTGATCGGCTTGTGGCCGGTCTTTTGCAGCCAGCGTAGCACCATGATGTTCATCAGGTGGCCCACATGCAGCGACTGCGCGGTGGCGTCATAACCGATATAGGCTGTTTGCACCCCACTGATCAGCGCTTCGTCAAGGCCCTGATAATCGGTGCAGTCGGCGAGAAAGCCGCGCTCGATCATCGTGGCGATGAAATCCGATTTGGGGTGGTAGGTCATATCCGTGCCCTTTGGGTTTATGTTGCGGGGCAGTGTATAGGCGGTGGGGGTGGCAAGGAAAAGGCACCTTTTGCACGAAAAGCGCGGGCCGGGCCCGATGTGGCTTGCACTGTCTTCGCGTTACCGTGCAGGCTGAGGCCAAAGCGCCGGATCAACGGGCGTGACGAACACGAGGGCAAACATGGGTCGGGCGATCAGCAAAACAGGCGCAGTCAGGGCATTGGGCGCCATGTCGGGCACGTCTCTGGACGGTGTTGATACGGCTGTGGTCGAAACCGATGGTGTGCGCATTCTGGGCTTTGGTCCCAGCGGATACCGGGCCTATTCAGATGCCGAGCGCGCCGTTTTACGGGCCGCGCTGGGCCAGTGGCACGGGCCCGACGTCGATGCCGCTGCCGAGCTGGTGACGGTTGCCCATGCCGAGGCGCTGTCCGAGTTCGACGAGATCGACCTGATCGGCTTTCACGGTCAGACCCTGGCGCATGAGCCGCGCGGGCGTGGGACGTTGCAAGTGGGCGACGGCGACGGTCTGACCCAGGCGCTGGGTGTTCCGGTCGTGTGGGATTTCCGCAGTGACGACGTGGCGATGGGGGGAGAGGGTGCTCCGCTGGCGCCGTTCTTCCATTTTGCCTGCGCCAAGTGGATCGGCGCGACCGAACCTCTGTGCTTCCTGAACTTGGGCGGAGTGGGGAACCTGACCTATGTGGACCCCAGCTTTGACGGCCCCGAGGCTCCCGGTGCGTTGCTGGCCTTTGACACCGGCCCGGCCAATGCGCCCGTGGATGACCTGATGCAGGCGCGGCTGGGCCTGCCGATGGACCGGGACGGCGCGCTGGCCCGCCAAGGGTCGGTCGAGGCAGGCGCGCTGGAGCTGTTCCTGTCCGAGCCGTTCTTTCGCAAGATGCCCCCCAAATCGCTGGACCGGAACGACTTTGCCGAGATGATCCGTCTGGTGCAGGAACTATCGGACGCCGACGCCGTGGCGACCCTGACCGGCATGTGCGCCGCAGGCGTGATGCAGGGGATGGAGCATTGCCCCAAACCCCCCGCGCGCGTGCTGGTCACGGGTGGAGGCCGCCGCAACCCGGTGCTGATGGACATGCTGCGCGCGGGCCTCGATTGCGCAGTCGAGCCGGTCGAGGCCGTGGGTCTGGACGGGGACATGCTGGAAGCCCAAGCCTTCGCCTACCTCGCCGTCCGTGTGGCGCGGGGCCTGCCGACCTCATGCCCCGGAACCACAGGCGTCAGCGCGCTTGTGGGAGGAGGCGTAGTGAGTAGTGTCGAGCGTATTGAGGACTCGATTAAGCGTTTTTAGGTCACTCTATGTGTCACACCAATAACTATCATCTAGTGTGCTTTATGCAAACAAAGCCTAGATTTATTGGTCTATTGTTGTGAAATGAGTGCGCTAAATTCGCGTCAAGTCACATTTTAGTCATTTTCTTTTGTTTGGATTAGATCCTCGAAAATAAACTGGGTGGCGGTATTCGACTAGGCTCGAGGGAGAAGGGTATGCCATCTGAAAACAGTGGAAATTTCCTTGACTACGTGAAGTCATCAGGCGCGGGAGCTTCGCGTCTGCATGAATCCGAAAATAACAAACAATCCATCGGAACTTTGAGCGGTGATCTGCTGATGATCGATGAGTCAGCGGCCGCCAGGGGCAGCAAAGGGCCGCCAGCAGGCATAGGCGGCGGGGGTGAAACCGAAACAGAGGTTGTCACGGACACGTACATCACCGGTCAAGGCGACGGAATCGACGACAGCCTTCAATACAATATTGAAGTCCGGTTTGTAGGTGACTGGCCTGAAGATCTGAAGTCAGTGTTCATTGCGTCCGCAGACTATTTGGCTTCGCTTGTTGATGGCGATATCGAAGACGCTGTCGATGGAGAAGGGAACCTCTACGACGACCTCGTCATCATGGCGGATTTGGATGCAATAGACGGAGAAGGCGGCGTGCTGGGGCAGGCGGGTCCGACCGCAATACGCTCTGATACTGGTTTGCCAGCTTTGGGAGAAATGACGTTCGACGAAGCGGACGCTCTGGCGTATCATGATGCCGGGCAATTCGATGATATTGTTCTGCATGAAATGATGCATGTCATGGGTCTTGGTACGCTTTGGGACTACTACGGTCTGGTATCGACTGTGGTGGACGACAATGGCACCAGACGGCCGACTGATGACATAGTGACCAGCGTTTATACCGGTGATGCAGCGAACTCAGCTTATGTCGGCTACTTCACTGAAGACGATTTCTTGTTTGTAGAGACTGACGGTGGGTCGGGCACAGCAGGAGGACACTGGGACGAAGAAGAGTATCAGGATGAGCTGATGACCGGGTATATCGGGTATGTGGCAGATGATGGCTCGTATGATGCCACCAACTATTTGTCAGATTGGTCAGTCGCGTCCCTAGAGGATCTTGGTTATGTCCTTGCGGAAGGTGCGGCTGGCATCGAAAACGAAATCGCACTGGCCTAATATTCTGGTCACAAGCTGTTTGATGACGTCTGGTTGCTAGCCATCCAGAGCAACCGCCGGTGTTGTTAGCTCCTTACTTTGCGGATGTACGCGCTTGTAAAGTTAGAATACCCGTCTGACGTCGATTTCAAATGCGCTCTGGTCCATTCGTGCAACGCCGGAAGCTGATGGAAGGGGACATTCGGAAAAGCGTGGTGCTCGGCGTGGTAGGGCATGTTCCAGGCCAGAAAGCGGATCAGGCGGTTGGTGAAGGTGGTGCGGGAATTCTCGAGCATATTTGCGACCGGCGGGCAGAGTCCGTGTTCGGCCAGAAGGTACAGCCTTAGAAAGGGCTGGCCGACCAGAACGGGGAGCAGCCACAGCCACCACAGCACGGGTGATATAAACAGGCTGACAAGCGCTAGGGCGTAGAGGCCCAGTAGCACCCGCGCCTCCAGCCGCATGGCTTTGTGCTGACGCGCCGGTAGATAGGGCGCGTGGATCCGACCGCAGGCATTTTGCACCAGAACCTGCGCCATGGCACGCCAATAGGGCCAGCCGCTGAGGTAAATCAGCAGGCTGGACCAATTGTCGGGCTTGGGTTTGCCGCCCAGTTCGGGATCATTCTCGGGGTGGTTGGTCCATTTGTGATGGGCCAGGTGAAAATACCGAAACCAGACAAAGGGCAGGGCAATCGGAATCGCCACCAGATGGCCCACGACCTCATTCAGCCAAGGGGATTTGAACGGCGTCTTGTGCGTGCATTCATGGCTGAGGGTGAACAGGAACACCAGCAGGATACCCTGAGGCAGGATCAGCAAAGGCCATAAAGGCACCTGCGCAATGATGCCGATACTGGTGACAGACAACGCCAGTAGATACAGCGCCAGATGCCGCAGCCCGGCCGTGTTGGACCGCTCTTGCAGTTTGTCTTTCGCCTCGGGCGGGATCGACGCGATGAGGGCGCGGTGATCCATGGCTTAGCCCTTGGGGATGTCGAAACCGGGCGCGGCCAGCTCAAACCCGTCGAACTCGAATCCCGGGGAAACCGTGCAGCTGACTAGCGTATAGGCGCCGGTGCTGCGCGCGGCCTGCCAATGACTCTTGGGGACGATCAGTTGCGGCGCGCCTTGTGTCAGGTCGGGGGACAAGAGGTGCTCGGTCGCCGGGCCGTCATCCGAGGCGCTGAGCGACAGGATTAGCGGATCGCCCGCGTGGTACAGCCAGATCTCAGTCGCATCGACGCGGTGCCAGTGGCTGCGCTCCCCTTCGGCCAGAAGGAAGTAGATACAGGTGCCGGTGGCGCGTCCCGCATTGTCGGCGCGCCATGTCTCGCGGAACCAGCCGCCTTCGGGGTGGCGTTGCAGGTTTAGGTGGTCGATAATCTCTTGTGCGGTCATGGTGCCCTCGGGGTATTTGAGGCGATTATGCACGGGATTGCGTGATCCGCTATGGTATTCGCGTGGATGAGGAATATCTTTGTCGCATGACCCTGACGATCCCGTTTGACAACAGCTACGCCCGCCTGCCCAACAGTTTCTACGCCCGGCAGGCCCCAGTGCCTGTGCGTGCGCCACAACTGATCGCCTTTAACACCGATCTGGCGAAGGTCCTGCGGATCACGCCAGGCGAGGTGCAGGACATGGCCGAGGCTTTTGCCGGCAATACGCTGCCCGAGGGGGCCGAACCCATCGCGCAGCTTTATTCGGGGCATCAGTTCGGCAACTACAATCCCCAATTGGGGGACGGGCGTGCGGTTTTGCTGGGTGAGACCGTTGGAACAGACGGTCTGCGCCGGGACATTCAGCTGAAAGGGTCTGGCCCCACGCCCTTTAGCCGTCAAGGGGATGGGCGCGCTTGGTCGGGGCCTGTTTTGCGCGAATACGTGGTGTCCGAGGCGATGCACGCGCTGGGCATCCCCACGACGCGGGCCTTGGCTGCTGTCGAGACGGGCGAGGTTGTTTTCCGCGAAGAACCCATGCCGGGCGCGGTTCTGACGCGCGTCGCGCGTAGCCATTTGCGCGTGGGTACGTTTCAGGTCTTTGCCGCGCGGGGGCAGTTGGACAGCCTGCGCCGACTGACCGACTATGCCATCCAACGCCACTATTCGCAGGCAGAGGGGCCTTTGGGTCTGTTGCGCGCCGTGGCGCAGGCGCAATCTGAACTGATTGCCGGGTGGATGAGCGTGGGCTTCATCCATGGGGTGATGAACACCGACAATTGCTCGATTGCCGGTGAGACTATTGATTACGGCCCCTGCGCCTTCATGGACAGCTATCATCCGAATACGGTCTACAGCTCGATCGACCGGATGGGGCGCTATGCCTATTCGAACCAACCCGGCATCGCGGTGTGGAATTTGGCGCAACTGGCGACGGCCCTGATCCAGCAGATAGACGACAAAGAGGCCGCTGTGGAAGAAGCGACCGAGATCGTTCACGCCATGCCCGATCTGATGGAACAGCATTGGCTAACGCGGTTCCGGGCCAAGATCGGGCTTGTGACCGAGGAGGACGGGGATCGGCAACTGGTTTCGGACCTTTTGGCGCGAATGGCGCAGAACCAGGCCGACTTTACAAATACCTTCCGCGCGCTGGGCGGTGATACTGCGCGCGATCAGTTCACAGACCCGCAAGCCTTCGATCAATGGGCCGATGCTTGGCAGGCGCGGCTGCAGCGGGAAAACGATCCGCGTGCCACGATGATGTCGGCGAACCCGGTGTTCATCCCGCGCAATCACCGTGTCGAGCAGATGATACAAGCAGCCTTACGGGGCGATTATGCCCCGTTCCACCGTTTGAATGATGTGCTGTCGCGCCCCTATGAGGATCAGCCTGACGCGATCGACCTGACGCGCCCGCCCTCAGAAGGCGAAGTGGTTCACGCCACGTTTTGCGGCACCTGACGACGGCCTAGGATCTCGAATTCTAAACAGGCCTCGGAATGTTCGAGGGGCAATGTGGGAGAGATCAGGCCGCTATCCGCCAGCATGACAGTTTCACGCTTAAGCTGGATTTCCCGCCCGCCTTCGGATTTGACATAGGTGCCTGATGTGCTGCGATCCGACAGGATCAGCCTGCCGTCTTTCATGGTGATCACCATATGCAGACGGGACACCCAAGGCTGGCTGAGCACCACGTCGCATCCCGGCGATCGACCAACCGTCAGCTCGCCATTGTCGGGGTAGCTCCAGCTTTGGCCCTCGTGTCGCAACACCAGCGTCAGGTGCTCGGGCGCGGCAAGATTGTCTTCGGTGCGGCCATAGGATTGGGGCAGGCGGGTTTGGGTGAAGGAATTTGCCGTAGGGCTGATCAGCGAATGCGCCGCGAATTGTTCGGTCAAACCCTTGAGGTTGAGCTGACCCAGCGGGGTCAGCATCTGGCGCGCGCCGTTGTGCAGCAATGCGGCGGCCTCGTCACTGACGCAGGCCTCGCCGGGATTGGCCACAGAGGCAAGACGGGCGGTTACGTTCACGGCCTCGCCATAGACACCCTTTTCCGCAATGACGATCGGCCCACAGTGAACGCCGACATGGACCGACAGCGAGGTTTCGGGCGATCCTTCGATCAGGGTCAGAACGGCGTTGATTGCCGCATTCGCATCCTGAAAATAGCTAAGAACATCGTCCCCCTTCTGACCGACCTGCACCCCACCATGCTCAAACAGGACGCGCCGAAGGCGATCCAGTTCCAACTGGATCAGCCTTTGTGCCTCGGCATCGCCTACAGCCTTGTACAAAGGCGTGCTGCCGGAAATATCAGCAATGACCAGGGTCGCGAAGGTGGTGCTCACGTGGAGTCCTCGGTTTGGGCTGGCGGTGTTTGGACTGTTATGCCAAAGGGTATACAAGGCGAAAACCCTCTTGCACATCCGATCCTTACAACACGCGCGGAAATTTAATGTTGCGCTGGGCGCAGGGCGTGGCACTGTTGCGGGCAGATATTTGACCCGAGCGCTATGACATCCACGCCAACACTTCGCATTGCCAGCTACAACATCCAAAAATGCGTCGGGCTTGATTTCCGCCGCCAACCGCAGCGCATCATGCAGGTCATCGACAATATGAAGGCCGATATCGTGGTGTTGCAGGAGGCCGACAAACGCCTGCCACCGCGCCCCGCAGCCCTGCCGCATTTCATGCTGGACGAGGCCGGATGGCAGATTGTCGATCTGGGCGGGGCAGGCAGTCTGGGTTGGCATGGAAATGCGGTGATCTGGAAGGGTGACACGATCCAAGTGCGACAGACCGGACATCACGACCTTCCGGGGCTGGAGCCTCGGGGGGCGGTGCGGGTTGAATTCGACACTCCCATCGGGCCGCTGCGTGTGATGGGAATGCATCTGGGCCTACTGCCCGCATCGCGCCGTCAGCAGATCACCCATATCCGCCGCTGTGACGTTGTCCTGGCGCAGATGCCTACAGTCTGGGCCGGGGATTTCAACGAATGGTCACGTCAGCCGGTGCTGGACCATCTGGCGCCTGACATGCGGTTTCTGCCTCCGGTTCCCAGCTTTCCCGCAGCGCAGCCTTTGGGCGCGCTGGATCGCATCGCGTTGGGCGCGGGGCTTGAGGCAGTGGTGCATGGCGTTCACGATGCGCGACCTGCGCATATCGCCTCGGACCATTTGCCGATCTGGGCCGACCTGCGGCGCGTTGCCTAAGATACAATTCCCCTGTGGCGCAGAGTGCGCAGACGTATTAAGACAGAGAACCGAATACACCCCGAGGGTCACTCATGTCCGACACGATCATCGCCCGTTGCGAGGCCAAGGGCCTGCGCATGACAGGTCAGCGCCGCACCATCGCCCAGGTGCTGCAACAAAGCGAGGATCACCCGGATGTAGAAGAACTGTATGCCCGCGCTTCAAAGGTCGATGCAGGGATCTCCATCGCGACGGTCTATCGCACTGTGAAGCTGTTCGAAGAAGCCGGGATTCTCGAGCGTCTGGAATTCGGTGATGGTCGCGCGCGTTATGAGGATGCCGAACGGGACCATCACGACCATCTGATCGACATGCAATCGGGGCAGGTCATTGAATTCGTCGACCCCGAGATCGAGGCTTTGCAGGAAAAGATTGCGGCCAAGCTGGGCTATAAGCTGAAAGGCCACCGGCTGGAACTCTATGGTGTTCCGCTGGAACAGGACTGATTCATCACGAACCGCGAACGGTGACCGCACGCGAATTCATGTATTCCGTGCGGATAGGGCTTGCCTGACCAAGCGGCGTTCGATTTCTGTGATCGGGCGAACAGCACTCCTTTGACGGATCGGATCATGAACAACGTAAACGGCATCTTGATGGTCGTCGGCGCAATGGCGGCCTTTGCGCTTGAGGATATGTTCATCAAGCACCTGTCGGCCTCGGTGCCGACCGGTCAGATCATGATTTTGCTGGGTGCGGTGTGCGGCCTGATCTTTGCGGTGATGACCGTCGTAACGCGCAAGCGCATCTTTGATCGGGCTGCGTGGCGCCCCTTGCCACTTATCCGCGCAGGCAGTGAAGGGGTCGGTGCGATTGCCTTTGTGACTGCGCTGGCCTTGGTCGATCTGTCCACAGTCGCCGCCGTGTTCCAGGCATTACCGCTTGCCGTCACTGTCGGCGCGGCGCTGTTTCTGGGCGAACAAGTCGGCTGGCGCAGGTGGAGCGCGGTCTGCGTCGGGTTTCTGGGCGTTTTGATGATCATCCGCCCCGGTCTGGCCGGGTTCCAGCCCGAGACCCTGTTGGTGGTGATCAGCGTTGTCTGTATTGCTGCCCGCGATCTGATTACGCGGCGACTGGACGCTGATATCGCCTCGTCCGTGGTGGCGATGCAGGCCTATATCGCGGCGATCCTGGGTGGATTGGTGCTAATGGTGGTTCAAACACAATCGCTGGTGCCGATCGCAGGCCCGCAGATGGGGCCGTTGACTGGGGCCGTCCTGTTTAGTGTTTTGGGCTACTACGGCATCGTCACGGCGATGCGAGTGGGGGACGCCTCGGCGCTGACTCCGTTCCGCTATACACGGCTGGTGTTTTCGATCACGGCGGGCATGATCATGTTCGGCGAACGCCCGGATCTGATGACCATTGCTGGGGCCTCGTTGATCCTGGGATCGGGTCTTTACACTTTCCTGCGGGAACGTCGTTTGGCGCGGGTCATGGTGGCTGCGGCTTGACGGATCGTCGCAGGTTTGCGCAAACACCTGCTGCGCAATGTGTTAGCGTTAACATGAATGGTTTACTTTTTGCCCGGTGATGGTATGAGGCGTGCAACGGATTGCAGCCACAGGGACGGGCCTCATGAGCACGATTATCGACATCCACGCACGCGAAATTCTGGACAGCCGGGGCAACCCGACGGTCGAGGTGGACGTGATCCTGGAAGATGGCACCATGGGCCGCGCGGCTGTGCCCTCGGGCGCGTCTACCGGCGCCTATGAAGCGGTGGAAAAGCGTGACGGTGACAAGGCGCGCTACATGGGTAAGGGCGTGCTGGAAGCGGTCGCTGCCGTGAACGGCGAGATTGCCGAGGAGCTTGTGGGTTTTGACGCGACTGAACAGGTCGCCATCGACCAGGCGATGATCGAACTGGACGGGACCGAAAACAAAGGTCGTCTAGGCGCAAACGCTATTTTGGGTGTCTCTTTGGCGGCAGCCAAAGCGGCGGCGGATTTTACCACCCAGCCTCTGTACCGCTATGTGGGTGGCACCTCGGCCCGCGTTCTGCCAGTGCCGATGATGAACATCATCAATGGCGGCGAACATGCCGACAACCCAATCGACATTCAGGAATTCATGATCATGCCGACCTCGGCCGCGAATATCCGCGAGGCGGTGCGCATGGGGTCCGAAGTGTTCCACACACTGAAAAAAGAGCTGTCCTCGGCCGGTCTGGCCACCGGCGTCGGTGATGAGGGCGGCTTTGCCCCCAACATTGCCAGCACGCGCGAGGCGCTGGATTTCATCCTGAAATCCATCGAAAAGGCTGGCTACAAACCGGGTGAAGAAATCCACCTGGCGTTGGATTGCGCCGCGACCGAATACTACAAAGACGGCAAATACGTGCTGGCGGGAGAGGGCACAACACTGACGTCCGAGGAAAACGCGGCCTATCTGGCGGCGCTGGTCAATGATTATCCGATCATCTCGATCGAAGACGGCATGTCCGAAGATGACTGGGACGGCTGGAAAGCTCTGACCGACGCCATCGGCAACGAGGTGCAATTGGTGGGTGACGACCTGTTCGTGACCAACCCTGAACGTCTGGCCGAAGGCATCGATCGCGGCTGTGCGAACTCGATGCTGGTCAAAGTGAACCAGATCGGTTCGCTGACCGAGACGCTGCGCGCAGTCGATATGGCCCACCGCGCGCGGTACACCAACGTGATGTCGCACCGTTCGGGCGAGACCGAGGACGCCACCATTGCAGATCTGGCGGTTGCGACCAATTGCGGTCAGATCAAAACCGGCAGCCTCGCGCGGTCGGACCGGCTAGCCAAATACAACCAGCTGATCCGCATCGAGGAATCGCTAGGTGAGGTCGCAGAATATGCGGGGGCTTCGATCCTCAAACGCTGATCGTACCAAAAAACGCAAATAGGCCCGGTCTTCGCTGGAAGGCCGGGCTTTTTCGTCTCTCGCCCTGAACTCGTGGGGAATCGGTTATGCGGATTGTCCGATCCGCACCCTTTATGCGCGTTGAAAACCTCGTGCTGTCGCCTGAAAAGTGCGCGCAGGTTACGTTAGGTAAAGAATCTTCAATTTTTCGAAAAATTTTTGTCCAACGTTTGCAGGTAGTTGCCAACATTGTGGCAACATAAAGGCAATTTTGTGTGAACTTTTCCCTATTTGGGCGAGGCCGCCAAACCCTAACCTGAGGTCACTACTCGAAAGGAGAATACCATGACTGGTTCCAAATTCCTTCTTGCGGCAACAGTGATTAGTACTGTTTTTCTGGCGGCCTGCTCGGCACCAGGTGTTTACCCGGTTTCAGGGCAGTCAGTTTCGGCAACCGACCCCGTCAAAGACATGGATGCGCCGATCTATATGTATAGAGGCGAGTTGCGCTAACGTGCTGTCGCTGGGGGGCTGACAAAAGACTGCTATCAGAGCTTCTTGCTCATCAATACATAGCGATCGCGCGGTTTGAAGCCGGTGCGCAGATATAGGTTCTGCGCGGTTTCATTGGTGCGGTCGACCTCAAGGTGCAGGGCGGTCAGCCCGGCACTGGCAAGGGCTTTGGGCAGGTCCAGCAGCACCTCGGTGGCGATGCCGCGACCCCGCACGGCGGGGCGGATGTAAATCTCGTCGATAAAGGCGTCCATTCCGCCGAACTCGACAGACCACCCAAAGGTCAAAACCGCGTATCCAAGCGGTGCACGCGCCGGGCCGATCAAATATACGCAGCCATGGGGAATACCGTCCAGCAGCGGTGCCAGCGCGTTGCGCCGGTGATCAGCGTCCTGATCGATGCCCGCTTCGGCGTGAAAGGCGGCGACAAGGGTCATCAGACGGCCCAGATCCTCAGGCCGGGCGAGTTTAAGTGCAGCACTCATAGTCGAGCCAGCCGTTCGGTTAGCAGATCGAAGAACCCTTGTGCATCGACGCTGCCCATGAACATGGCGTTTGCCGGGCGATCTGTGACGCGCCACCAATCGGCAACGGTCATGCCCAGTGTCAGCTCGGACTGGGTCTCGATCTCGACATTTATGTGACGGCCCGAGAATAGCTCAGGCCGGATCAGATAGGCGGTCACGCAGGGATCGTGCAGGGGTGCGCCCTCCGATCCGTATTTTTCCTTGTCGAACCGTTCGAAGAAATCAGTCATCTCGGCCACTGCGTGTCCGACCTTGCTGTCCAGCGCGCGGAAGGCGTCGTTGCGGTGTGGCGTGACCAGCGCGTCATGGGTCACGTCCAGTGGCATGACAACGATGTGCGCGCCGGATTTGAACACGATATCAGCGGCTTCAGGGTCGACATAGATATTGAATTCCGCTGCCGGAGTGATGTTGCCGACCTCAAAGTACGCCCCACCCATCAGCACGATTTCCTGTACCCGGTCAACGATATCGGGGGCCTTGGTGAAAGCCGTCGCAATATTGGTGAGCGGCCCCAGTGGGCATAGAGTCACCGTGCCCGGCTCATGCGCGCGCAGGGTGTCGATGATGAAATCGACCGCGTGCCCTTGGGCCAACGGCATTTGCGGATCGGGCAGAACGGGACCGTCCAGTCCGGTTTTGCCGTGCACATGTTCTGCTGTAACCAAAGGGCGGTTCAGCGGCCGATCACAGCCTGCATAAACCGGCACGTCCGTGTGGCCGGCCAGTTCGCAGACGATGCGCGCGTTCTTGGCGGTTAGCTCCAGCGGCACGTTCCCTGCGACGGCTGTTACGCCCAGCAAGTCGATTTCATCCGGGCTGGCCAGCGCCAACAGGATGGCAACGGCGTCGTCCTGACCGGGGTCGGTGTCGATAATGATTTTGCGCGGCATGGGTGTCTCCGGGGGTCGTGAAGAGCGGACACTCGCAAGTGTCAAAGCACTTGTCCAGCGGTTTCAGACCCCCGTGGCGACATCCACCGGCGGGAGTTTGCCATTGTCGCGATGCTCCTCGGTTTTCACCTCGTCCCACAGGGCATCCATCTCGGCCAGATCGCTTTGGCTGGGTGTTTTACCGCGTTCGGCCAGGCGGGATTCGACCTGTTCAAAGCGGCGGGTGAACTTGGCGTTGGTGCGGCGCAGAGCGGCCTCAGGCTCGATTCCCAGATGACGGCCCAGATTGACGATCACGAACAGCAGATCGCCGAATTCATCTTCGAGCGCGTCGGCATCCATGCTGTCGCGGGCCTCTTCCAGTTCGGCGGCCTCTTCGGTGATCTTGGCCAACACATGGCTGGCGTCGGGCCAGTCGAACCCCACGCGCGCGGCGCGTTTTTGCAGCTTGTGCGCGCGCAGCAGGGCAGGCAGGTTCGCGGCCACACCGTCTAGCGCGCCTTTCTGTTCCTTACCTGCACGTTCCGCTGCCTTGATCGTTTCCCAATCCAGCGTCTGCTGTTCGGCAGACTTGTCGCGGGATTCGTCACCGAACACATGTGGGTGACGCGCAACCATCTTGTCGGACATGGTGCGGACCACGTCCTGAAAGGTGAAATGCCCAGCTTCTTCAGCCATTTGTGCGTGAAAGACCGATTGGAACAGCAGGTCGCCCAACTCTCCCTTCAGCTCGTCATAAGCCTCGCGTTCGATAGCATCAGCGACCTCATAAGCTTCTTCGATCGTGTAGGGAGCGATGGTGGCGAAATCCTGTTCGATGTCCCACGGGCAGCCGGATTGCGGGTCGCGCAGGCGGCGCATGATCTCCAGCAGACGTTCGATGCCTGCGTCTTTATCGTGGATCAGAGGATTTTCGGCCATTGCGAACCCTTTCGTTCCGGTGTCAGATGCATCCATTCCGCAGACCGCAACAGGAGTCCACCCCAGATGCCCGTCGTCAACCGAATTGCCGATTATACCGCCGATATGACCGCGTGGCGGCAGCACCTGCATACGATCCCTGAACTGAAATTCGAATGCCATGAAACGGCAGCTTTCGTGGCCGAGCGTCTGCGTGAATTCGGTGTGGACGAGATTCACGAGGGGATCGCCACCACCGGCATCGTCGCCATTATCAACGGGCAGGGCGAAGGGCCTACCATCGGTCTGCGCGCTGATATGGATGCGCTGCCGATCCCTGAGGAAACCGGGGTGGACTATGCCTCGACCAAGCCGGGGAATATGCACGCCTGCGGTCACGACGGACATACGACAATGCTGCTGGGCGCGGCGCGCTATCTGGCCGAGACGCGGAATTTTTCAGGCCGCGTGGCCCTGATCTTTCAACCCGCCGAAGAGGATGGCGGCGGCGCGGGCGTCATGGTCGAGGAAGGCATCATGGAGCGGTTCGACATCTCTCAGGTCTACGCCCTGCATAATGCGCCGGGCGTGCCCGAGGGGATGTTTCAGACCAATACCGGTCCGATCATGGCTGCGGTGGACACGTTTGAAGTTCATATTCAAGGTGTCGGCGGCCACGGGGCGATGCCGCATGAAACCCGCGATCCTGTGATGGCAGCCTGCGGGATTGCGCAGGCGATTCAGACCATTGTCAGTCGCAACAACTATGCGCTGGACGATCTGGTGGTCTCGGTCACTCAGATCCATACCGGTTCGGTGAACAACGTGATCCCTGATACTGCCTATATCAACGGTACCGTGCGCACCTTTGATCCGAGTGTACAGAAGATGGTGATGGATCGAATGGCGCAGATCGTGCAGGGTCAGGCGCAGTCTTACGGGGTCGAAGCTCGGCTGGATTATGAGGTCAATTACCCCGCCACGATCAACGATGCCGCCAAGGCTGAATTCGCTGCCGATGTGGCGCGCGATATCTCGGGGGATGAGCGCGTGCTGACCGAGGTTCCGCCGATGATGGGGGCCGAGGATTTCTCATTCATGCTACAATCGCGCCCCGGTGCCTATCTGTTTGTGGGGCAGGGTGATGGCGCCGGGCTGCACCATCCGAAATACAACTTCAACGATGAGATCGCGCCCATCGGGGCATCCTTCTTTGCGCGGATCGTCGAAAAGGCACAGCCACTGGGCTGATAAGGGAAAGACATGGGACTGGAAGACGCAAAAACTCAGGTGGATGAGGCATTCACCAACCCCGACCTCAAGGGGCTGTCGTTCGAGAATACCTTTGGTGGAGCGACGTCGTTTCTGCGGCGGCTATACACCAAGGACCTGAAAGGGGTGGACATCGCCGTGACCGGCGTTCCGTTCGATCAGGCGGTGACGAACCGCCCCGGCACCAGGCTGGGCCCGCGCGCAATCCGCGAGGCCAGCGCGCTGCAGTCGCCCGACGCGCCCTACGGCTGGCCCTTTGATGCACTCAGCGAGTTGGCCATCGTAGACTATGGCGACATGGCCTATGACTATGCCAATATCCCAGCCTTTCCCGACACGCTGACGGATCATATCCGCACCATTCTTGCCGCCGATGTGGCCTCGGTCACTTTGGGCGGGGATCACTATATCAGTTTCCCGATCCTGAAAGCCTATGCCGAGAAATACGGGCCCATGTCGCTGCTGCAATTCGATGCGCATACGGACACATGGGCCGATGACGATATGACCCGCGTGGATCACGGGACGATGTTTTACAAGGCGGTAAAGTCGGGGATCGTGGACCCTAAGCGATCCGTTCAGGTGGGTATCCGCACCACCAACGAGGACACGCTGGGCGTCAACATCATCGATGCGCGTGAGGTCTACGAATCCGGCCCCGCTGCCGTGGCGCAAAAGATCAAAGAGATCATGGGCGATAGCCCAGTTTACTTGAGCTTCGACATCGACGGATTGGATCCCGCATTTGCCCCCGGCACCGGTACACCCGTCTGGGGTGGTCTGAGTTCTATTCAGGCGCAGATCATCTTGCGTGACATTGCCGGGATCAACATCAAGGGCGGCGATGTAGTCGAGGTCTCTCCGCCTTTTGATACCTCGGGCGCGACGGCGATCGCCGGTGCCCATGTGGCAACGCAGATTATTTGTCTTTTGGGATGGAACAAACTGCAGCCTTAACCATTGGTTAGCCATCTTTCCGGTATCACCTTAGCCAAAAGGTCGGACGGGAGAGATACGGGCATGACACAGTTTAACCAACCCCTCAGCGGCAATGATCTGGCGCGGTTTTCGGGGCCGAACACGTTCATGCGCCTGCCGCAGGCGGAGTCTCTGGCGGGGCTGGATGTGGCCGTGCTGGGCATTCCGATGGATATCGGCACCTCGTGGCGGTCGGGCACGCGGTTCGGGCCAAAACAGATCCGCGCCGAAAGTGCGATGATACGGCCCTATAACATGGCCAGTTTTGCCGCGCCCTTTGACAGCCTTCAGATCGCCGATATTGGCGATCTTGCGATCAACACGTTTTCATTGGAAGAAAGCCTGAAGATCATCAAGGAAAGCTATGACGCCATTCTGGCGCAGGGGGTGACGCCAGTTGCGATGGGCGGCGATCATTCGATCACCCTGCCAATCCTGCGGGCGATCGCGGCCAAGCACGGGCCTGTGGCGCTGGTGCATGTGGATGCGCACGCCGACGTGAATGACGAGATGTTTGGCGAGCGTGAAACCCATGGCACCGTCTTCCGCCGCGCCTATGAAGAGGGCCTGATCGTCCCCGACAAGACCTTTCAGATCGGCATTCGCGGCTCGGGCTATGCGGCGTCAGATTTCACCCAGGCCAAGGGCTGGGGTTTCAAGCAATTCCCCGCGTGGGAGTTGTGGCAGCAGAACCTGACGGTAATCGGCGCGCAAATTCGCAATGAGATCGGAGAGCATCCGACCTATATCACCTATGATATCGACAGCCTTGATCCGGCCTTTGCGCCCGGCACCGGTACGCCTGAGATCGCCGGATTGACCACGCCGCAAGCTCTGCAATTGCTTCAAGCTTTGAGTGGGGTGAACGTGGTGGGCTGCGATCTGGTCGAGGTGTCTCCGCCCTATGACCCTGCGGGGACGACGGCGCTGACGGCGGCAAACCTGCTTTTCGAACTGCTATGCATCCTGCCTAGCGTGACGTCACGGTAAGGGGGCGCTTGGTGCCTTGCCGGGCGCTGAGAACCAAATAGGTTCTGCGGAAACACGAGGTTCAGGATGAAGAAGATGGTCGTTTGGGTGCTAGTCGGGGCTGTTGTGGCTCTGTGGGTTTATATCCGTCTCGCACCCTCTGACCCTGCCCAATGGCATATGCCGCTGACTGCAACGGCGGATACGGATATGCAAGGCGGTGTTGTTCGCATCGTCGAAACCGGGCCGGAAGGTCTTGCCCGACTGGACGACATCGCGCAGGCCACGCCGCGCACTACCGTGCTGGCCGGGTCGGTGGATGAGGGGATGATCACCTACATTACCCGCAGCAAAGTGATCGGCTTTCCCGACTACACCACGGTCCAGCAAGACGGCGATACCCTACGCATCCATGCACGCCTGCGCTTTGGGCGATCAGATTTTGGGGTAAACCGAGACCGAGTTGATGAGTGGCTTGCTGCGCTCCAACCCTGAGGACAAACACCCCTCGGACACCTCGCGCCACATTGGCACGTTCAGCGACATCTGACACTGTGCCATGAACATGCGGCCATCGACCTGCAAGCAGATCATCTCACCCAAATCCACGCGTGCACCTGATTTGTCTGTGCAATAGCAGTCGCGCACCTTGCCGTCCGGCCCGACGTAATCCGCCATGGCAGGCACCGCAAACAGCGATAAAACGAAAACCAACCCCTTCATGTCGGCTATCTTAGCACAAGCTCGGCCCTTGACCAAAGCGGCATATTAGGGGACACCGCCCAGATGATCCCCGAAGAACGCCTTGAGCAGATAACCCAGCGATTCCAATACCTCGAAGCGGCCATGTCCGATGGTGCCTCGGGTGGAGATATTGCGGCCTTGGCCAAGGAGTATTCGGATCTCAAGCCCGTGGTTGATCAGATCATGGCCTGGCGGCAGCTGCGGGCCGATTTGGCCGAGGCCGAGGCAATGCTGGCCGACCCCGACATGAAGGAACTGGCCGAAGAGGAAATTCCTGATCTTCAGGCCCGTATCCCGCAAGCAGAACATGCGCTGCAATTGGCGCTGTTGCCCCGAGACGAGGCCGACGTACGCCCAGCGATGCTGGAAATCCGACCGGGCACGGGTGGGGACGAGGCCGCATTGTTCGCAGGCGATCTGTTGCGCATGTATCAGCGTTACGCCGAGGCGCGCGGCTGGCGGTTTGAGATCATCGAAGAACAGGCCTCCGATCTGGGTGGCATCAAAGAGGTGGTGGCCCATATCAAGGGCGAGAACGTCTTTGCCCGGATGAAGTACGAATCCGGCGTGCACCGGGTGCAGCGCGTGCCCGAAACCGAAAGCGGGGGGCGGATTCATACCTCGGCAGCCACCGTGGCCGTTTTGCCCGAGGCTGAGGATGTGGACATTCAGGTCGACGCCAATGACATCCGTATCGACACCATGCGCAGCTCGGGCGCGGGGGGACAGCATGTGAACACTACCGACTCGGCGGTGCGCATTACCCACCTTCCGACCGGGCTGGTTGTGACCAGTTCCGAGAAATCCCAACACCGCAACCGCGAGATTGCTATGCAGGTGCTGAAAACGCGCCTCTATGACTTGGAGCGCCAGCGGATCGACAGTGAACGCTCAGCCGATCGGGCCAGTCAGGTGGGGTCCGGGGACCGCTCTGAGCGGATCAGAACCTATAACTTCCCGCAGGGCCGCATGACGGATCACCGCATCAACCTGACGCTTTATAAGTTGGATCAGGTGATGCAGGGCGACTTGGACGAAATCATCGACGCGCTCACCGCTGACGATCAGGCGCGTTTGCTGGCCGAGATGGCACAATGAACGGGCCGCAGACAGCGGCTATGGCGATGGTTGCCGCGACGGCGCGGCTGCGTGCGGCGGGGGTCGATGATCCGGCGCGCGATGCACGTGTTCTGCTTGCCCATGCCGCCCGGATCGAAGCCAGCCGTGTCACCCTGATCGCGCCCGAAGAATTGGCGCCGGAAATCGCCGAACGCTATGATCAGCTGATCGCGCTGCGGGCCATTCGTGTCCCGGTGTCGCATCTGCTGGGCGAGCGTGAATTCTATGGCCGTCGGTTCCGTGTCAGCCGCGATGTTCTGGACCCACGCCCCGAGACAGAGACCTTGATAGAAGCCGCCCTGAGCGAGCCGTTCGATCACGTTCTGGACCTGGGCACAGGTTCGGGCTGTATTCTGATCACTTTGCTGGCTGAACGCACCAGCGCGTCGGGCGTTGGCGTTGATCTGAGTGAATCGGCCTGCCTGCAAACCAGTGCGAATGCCGTGCATCACCAGGTACAAGACCGGGTGGAAGTTCTTCAATCTGATTGGTTTGGAAACATTGAGGATCAATACGACCTTATTGTCTCGAATCCCCCGTATATTTCGCTGTCCGAAATGGAGGCACTGTCCCCGGAAGTGCGCGAGCATGAACCGCGCATGGCTCTGACCGACGAAGGGGATGGGCTTGGGGCGTATAGACGCATCGCCGCCGGTGTGCCTGATTTTCTATTACCGGGCGGGCGGTTGCTGGTGGAAATTGGCCCGACGCAGGGCGCTGCCGTGGCGGCGCTTTTTGATGCGGCAGGTTTGTCTGAGACGCGCGTTATTCCTGATCTGGATGGGCGTGACCGCGTCGTTTTCGCCAGAATGCCGCAATGACGACACGTTCTGAGGCCGATTTCTGCCGATTGATGTAAAAAAGCAGCGAAAAATGGGACAAACCCCTTGTCTGAACCTGCCGGACATGTTTACTCAAGAATAGTCAGCGAGGTTGACGCCGTTACAGCGCGCCCCTGACGCCAAGCCCAAAAAGTCGACATCGCGTCACAGCTAAAGCCTTTGAGCAGTGTACGTCGCGAGGTGATCGACATCGTAAGACAAGGCTGACGAAAGTAGATGAGATCTTCCAAATCCCGCTCGCGGGCCAAGAATAACCGCAATCGTCCTTCTGGCGGCAACGTTGTAAACCGGGTCTTTGACAGCTCGGGGCCGGAAGGCAAAGTGCGCGGCACGCCCCAGCAGATCATTGACAAGTACAACCAGCTTGCCCGCGATGCGCAGCTGTCCAACGACCGTGTGGCCGCCGAGAATTTCCAGCAACATGCCGAGCACTACCTGCGCCTGCTGAGCGAAGCCCAACGCGAGATGGAAGCCCGCCGCGAAGAGCAAGAGCGTCAGAACCGCGAACGCCAGGCCGAACGTGACCGCGAGCGCGCCGAGCGTCAGGAACGTGAAGCCGCCCGTCAAGCCGACCCGGCAGAGGCTCCGCAGCCTGATGTGATGGGGTTCGCGCCCGAAGATGCGGCACCTGAATCCGGTCTGGTGGAGACACCCGAAAGCAAAGGCGGCGACGCCGCACCTGAGAAGAAAGAAAAACCGGCACGCAAGCCACGTGCGCGCAAGCCCAAGGCCGCGCCCGCAGCGGAAGAACCCGCTGCCGACAAGGGAGACGCCCCGGAGGCGGCTGAGTAATCGGTTTGAATAGCAAAGTTAGGCCTCGGGTTTCGACCCGAGGTTTTTTTGTTTCTTAGGGCTGCTTCACTGCACGAGCCAGAGCGCAGAAGGCTTCCAACGGGACCTGTTCGGCCCTTTCGGTGGGTTCTATGCCAGCAGCGCGCAACCTGTCTTCGATATCGGGGGCGACGCCTTTTAACGAGGCGCGCAGCATTTTGCGCCGCTGGTTGAAGGCTGCCGCGACGACGCGGGACAGGGTGGCTGCATCTGCCGGAAAACGAGGCTCGGGCAGGGCGGCCAGGTGGACCACCGCGCTGGAAACTTTTGGGGGTGGCGTAAAGGCACCCGGCGGCAGGGACATGGCGATCCTTGCCTCGGCCCGCCATTGCGCAAGGATGGCAAGGCGGCCATATGCTTTGCTGCCGGGTTGGGCGACGATCCGCTCGGCCACTTCGCGTTGGAACATAAGGGTGAGGCTTTGCCAGAACGGGGGCCACTCCGGCGGGGTCAGCCAGCGCACCAGCAATTCAGTGCCCACATTGTAGGGCAGGTTCGCGGCAATGCGAATGGGGGGCGCCAGGTGGGCGAGCGGATTGATTTCCAGCGCATCGCCGTTAATGATCTCAAGCCGGCCCGGATAGGCGGTTGCGATCTCGTTGAGAGCGGCGATGCAGCGGGTGTCTTTTTCGACGGCGACGACTTTACGGGCGCCTTCGGACAGAAGCCCACGGGTCAGGCCGCCGGGACCGGGGCCGATTTCCAGCACGTCACATGTAGTCAGATCACCGGCCTGACGGGCGATCTTGGCAGTTAGGTTCAGATCCAGCAGAAAATTCTGACCCAGAGATTTGCGGGCCGAAAGCTGGTGTGCAGCGATGACTTCGCGCAGTGGGGGAAGGGTGTCGATGGCGCTCATGATCCGGTTACCGTGGCGCGGGTTGAGGCGGTGCGCCAGTTTTTTTGCCTCCGGCGGGGATATTTTCAGCCAGGTGAAGGGTCAAGTGCTTTGCGCCATGCGTTGAGCGAGCTTCAGGGCCTCGATCAGGCTGGAGGGGTTGGCGATGCCTTGCCCGGCGATGTCCATGGCGGTGCCGTGGTCGGGTGAGGTGCGGATGAAGGGTAGTCCCAGTGTCACGTTCACGCCGCGGTCGAAGTCCAGCGTCTTGATCGGGATCAGCGCTTGGTCGTGATACATCGCGATAGCTGCGTCATAGCGGGTGCGGGCGGCGGCGTGAAACATGGTGTCGGCCGGGTGGGGGCCGGTGACCGTGTAGTCATAGGTAGGCAGCCTTTCGATCAGGGGGCCGATCCAGTCCAGTTCCTCATGTCCCATTTTGCCGCCTTCGCCTGCGTGAGGGTTGAGGCCCGCGATGGCGATGCGAGGGTTCGGGATACCGAATTGGGTGCGTAGGCCATGCGCGGTGATCTCGATCGTGTCTTGCAGGAGGTCAGGGGTCAGTTCCGCCGGGACGCGGGACAGCGGAATGTGGATCGTTGCGGGCACCACACGAAGCTGGTCGCTGGCCAGCATCATCACCACCCGTTTGCAACCAGAAAGCGCCGCCAGAAACTCGGTATGGCCGGGATAGGCGAAACCGGCGCCGTCGATCAGTGCCTTTTTGTGGATCGGTGCCGTACACAGCGCGGAGGCCGCACCGGATTGGACCAGGGATACGCCAAACTCGATTGCATCAATGACCCCTGGCGCGTTGGCGGAGGCAGGGCGGCCGGGAAGAGCGGATTCGGGAAAGTCGAGCTGTAGGACGGGCAGGGCCGTGGCGCTAAGTTTCATTGCCTCGGCCGGATCCGAAATTTTTGCGGTCGGGGTCCCGCCCGGCAAATGCGCTGCGTCTCCGATGAAGAAGAACGGGCAGGTGTCGCGCAGCTCGGCCCAAGCTTTTGCTGCGATTTCCGGGCCGATACCGGCCGGGTCACCGCAGCTTAGCGCGATAGGGGCTATCATTGCTCGACGATCGTGGCGTCGGCGCGCAGCTGCTCCAGAAGGCTTTCGGAAAAGGCTTGCAGGCGCTGCTGCGTCAGGGCGTTGGCGACGTCTGCCCGCGATGTTTCTTCTCCACGGTCCAGTGTGCGCGTGCACAGCATCAGGAAGCGCAGTGTCTGACCATTGTTGCTGGTCAGGGTGGTGGATACCTCGTTGAGGTCCAGCTTGGCCAGTTCCAGCGCTATATCGCGCGGAATCTCGGCTGGTGCGGCCTCAATCCGTTCCAGAACTTCTGGGGGCTGATCCTGTGCGATACCGTAGAGATCGTCGCAGGTATCGACCTCTTCACGCAATTCGGCTGCGCGCGCGAGGGTTGCCGGGCTGCGTCCGCCTGGCAGATTGTAGATTGCGTAATCGATCTTGGAGTACTGTGGCGCGGCTGTTGCGCTTTCCCGGATTCCCCGCATCTGAAACAGTGCGACGGCGTTGGACAGGGATATGGGTTGGGTGATGTCACCGGTCTTCAACCCAAGAATAACCGGCTGCAATGCAGGCGGAAGCTCGGTCAGGTTCAACCAGTCCAATTGACCGCCATTGGTGCGGGTGCCGGCGGCCGAATATTGCGTTGCCGCCGCTGAAAAGGCATCGAACCCTTCAACCAGAGCGATTTCGTCGGCCAACAATTGCACTTGCGGCAGAGTCTGCGGTGTCACGGGGATGATGATTTCGGAGAGTAAAACCTGAAGGCCGCCGCTGCCCGATTGGCCCAGGGCACGGTTAATCTCATCCTCGGTCGGGCGCGCTTGCGAGATAAACCGGGCGCTGATGAAATCACGCCACGAGAGTTGGTCGGCGATAAAATCACGTACGGTTTCACGTGATACCCCGGCATCAGCAAGGAGTTGCAGGAATTCATCGCTGGAAAGCTGGCCGCGTGCTGCGAACTCGTCAATACCCAGTTGAACGGCCTCGGGGTTGGCCGAGATTCCGGCCTGACGCATGACCTGTCGGCGTAGACGGTCATCAATAAGGGCCTGGCGGACTTCTTCGTCTGATGCGCCCGGCGCGCCCAGAACGGTCAGGAATTGCTGGCGCTGATCCAGTTCGTACCAGGTTACGATATCCTGATTGACCTTGATTGCAGGCGAGAACAGGCTTTGGGCCTGCGTTTGCGGAGCGACGAAAGCAAGGACAAGCGCGGTCAAAACCGGAGCAACCGGTTTAAGCCAACCGGAACGAAGGAAACTTGAGAAACCTGGAATCAACTGCATCTTCTCTTGAACTGTTGGCCACTGCCTTCAACGGAATATCCCGTCAAAGCTACGGTAAAGCCGAATTCTGTCGAAGGCTCAATACTTGATGACGAAGTAAAGCGCCTGCTGACACTCATGTTAACTTGTACGCATTCGTTGCGGTAGGTGACGCCAAGCCCGTATCGGATCGGCTCGGATTCACTAATATCATATCGGGCGAGGGCCTGGGTCAGCCAGTTTTGGTCGATTGTATAGCGCCCGTCCAAACGTATTTCCGATATCTCGTCGTCGATATTTTCATCCGGGTCGGGTTCTTGCCAGACGTAACTTCCTACGATCCCAACGGTTTCCCTTTGCCAGGCCGCGCGCATCTCGGCCTTGGCGAAGCTGAAATCGCCGTTCAACAGACCGCGCCCCGCGAGGGACCAACCATTGGCGGTTTGCAACTGCCCGGCCAGCAACAGATCGGACGAGGTTCCCTGCAAGCCCGAGGTCAGGTTGAACTCGGGGTCTGCATCTGCGCGATAGACCTGCCCGACTGTAACCAACGCACGGCGACCATTGCCCGCATATCGGGACCAGTTGAGCCCGAATACGCCCGTGACCCCATCCTCGCGCCTGTCGGGTGCGGGAAAGCGCGATAGGGACAAAAGGTTCCCTTGGTCGAATTCCTGAAAGGTGCTTTCATCCAGCGGCACATCATTGGTCGAAACCTGGGTCCAACCGACCTGCGCAATCGGCTCCAGCACCTGTGTTGCCCCGCTTTGTTCGCGGCGTGCCATCGGATAGCGCAGGGTCAGCGCGGCGCGCGGCGTGGTGCGCGTCACCTGATCGGGAAAATTGCTGTCATGGCGAATGTTGAATGTGTCCACAGACGCACCCAGTTGCGCGTCGGCACGCAGCCCGGATGCAAAAGTCCAGCTGCGAAGCCATTCCGCATCGAATGTCGCCCGTGCGACGTCGCGGCCCAGCACGTCTTCGTCGCTGGTGCGCTCATGCGCGTGGGTCTCGACGCCTAGCCGTACTTCGCCTCCGACCGATTTGGGAAACAGGCGTTTCTCGTAGAACAGATCGAAGATGCGCGATGGGATTTCATCCTGATCTTCACTGTCGCGCAGGGTTTTGAAGTGGATAAAGCTGGTGCGGAATGCGGTATCGCGCTCGTACCGTTCCAATGCAATTTCACTGCGCAGGCGGTCGAATTCGGGCAGGCCATAATCGGCCAGATACGCGTCGTCCGACGTGGTTTGCAGGTTGAAACTGAGCAGATATCCGTCGTTAAGCCCAAAATATCCGTTTGCAAATAAGAACCCGCGATCCTCACCGGGTTCCAGATCGTCACGTGTATACGCGCCATCTATTTCGATCCGCCCCCGCTTGAACGCCTGCCGATAACGATAGCCCAGCGTTTTGGTTTCGGGCGAGATATAAGGCGTTAGCGTCAGATCCCGGTGATCACCCAGCTTGAAGAAATAGGGAACCTGAACCCCGGTCCCAAGCTGCGACGTCGTGCGGATCGACGGCACCAGAAACCCCGTGGCGCGGTCCAGCGTCGGATCGGGAAGGCGCAGATAAGGAAAGTAGAAGACAGGCAGGTCCAGAATCCTGAACTGTGCGCCTTCGAAATATAGTTGCCGCTCCAACTGGTCATGCGTGACTTTCCGCGCCCGGATCTGCCAAAGAGGCGGCCTGCCGTCCGAACAGATATGACAGGATGTGGCCGAGACCTTGTCGAACTGCGTATACCGTCCGCCCGCGCGTTTGGCCTGAACGGATGCAATCTGCACCTGCTGTTCGAACACCATCCGCGCACCTATCAGCAGGCCGTTTTGGATGCCGCTGTCCAACGTGGCCGAATCCGCCAGAATCGTGGTTGTCCCGGCCTGATCAATGCGCACGGGGCCTTCCAGATTCAGCTCGCCGGTGTCGCGGTTATACGTGATCCGGTTGGCGGTGACTTTGGCGTCGCCCTGAAACGCCTCGACATTGCCCTCAGCCACCAGAACGCGGTCGGGGGTGATAAAGATCTTGTCGGCCACCAGCAACGCCGGTTCATCCTGTTGGTCCTGATCCTGCACTGGGGCGGCTGTGGGCTGTGCTTGCGCTGTCGCAGCTACGGGCAGTGTGAGCGCGACGGCACCAGACAACAATAAACGCGCGAAAAGACGCATCAGCCGTCCTCCGCGTGTAAAAGGAGGCCGAGCGACAAAAGAATGGCTGCAAATGGCGGAGCCCAGGCCGCGACGAAGATAGGCAATTGTCCGTTTTCTCCCAGAATTTGGGCAAAGTTTCTTACGAAGTAGATGGCGAACCCCAGCAAAACCGCCGACAGTACGGCGATCCCGGTGCCTCCGAACCTTACATGGCGCATTGTGAAGGCGGCCCCGATCAGGACCATTGCCACTAGAAAGAAGGGCCGGGCAAGCTGAACTTGCAGCCAGACCTCATATTGTTTGGTCGAAAACCCCGCTTCACCCAAATCGCGGATCAGTTCTGGCAGGTCATAGACCGACACGGATCCCTGATCGCCCAATGTATCCAGAATACGCTGACGGGTGAGCGAGGTCGGAATCTCCAGCCTTTCATGCTCTGTCGCGTTGGTTTCAGGATTGACGCCTTGGATCAACGGCCAAACCTTTGCGTTGCTGAGGATCCAATTCCCGTCCTTAAGCTCAGCCGCGTCTGCCTGGATCTGCTGGTTCGGTGTCCCGTCAGGTGAAAAGGTGATGATCGTCACCTCGTTCAGGACCAAAGTGTTCCCATTCGCGGTGCCCCGCGCGTGGATCACAGACTGTCCATTGCGCGAGCCCTGACGCAGCCACAAGCCCTCGCTGCTGATCGAAAAGGCCGAACTTCCGTTATTGCGATAGCTATCGGACAGGCGTTGATACTCCTCAGACGTGGCAGCTGCGATGGGGTTCAAAAGGGCGACCGCTCCGGCGCCGATGATCAGTGCCAGCGTCGCCGGGGCCAGTAGCGCCCGAATGCCTGATCGGCCCGTGGCACGGGTTACCACCAGTTCCGAACTGCGGGCCAGACCGACAAACAACGCGATGGTCGACAGGATCATCAAAAGGGGCAGCATCTCGCTGATAGCAGCGGGGGTATTCAGAAGGGTCAGATGCAGCAAACGCCCGAAGGACAGGTCTTCGTCGTCAAAGCGGCGCACCTGTTCGATCAGGTCGATCAGAATCAGCAGGGTTAGGAAAATCGCGCCGATGACTAAAAAACTCTGCATGAAGCGGCGGGCGAAGTAGCGGTCGAGGATCATAGCACCCATCCTGCCGGACCAATATTTGTGGGAGGCAACGGGTCGGACTCACCGCGGGCCGCGCTTATATGCGACGGCATATGCCTGCCCCGTCTTACCACTGCACTCTCCCACCAACCTGCCGGAATTTTTTCGCGACTGTACTGCAAATGCCTGTCGGGGAAAACTGCTATCTGGTCAAGCCGGGCAGCCCGGGCTAGGTCTTGGGAAACAGATTTTCAGGAGTTCGCTATGAGCAGTCTTATCCCGATCCAGTTTCAGTCTTTCGACATCGACGCAATGGCGCAGGCCGAAGGGCGCGTGGCGATCATCATCACGGACGATGGAAAGATGGGCCCGGCGGCACGACGCGCCAATCGTCTGACCCGTGGCGCGGTCGCACGACTGGTGGAAAGCGAACGCTTCGGCAAGGTGAAAAGCGGTGACGTGATCACGCTGGCTTGGCCCGGAGGAATGGTGGCCGAGGCACTGGACATCCTGATTCTGCCCCGCCGCCCTGATCCGGCCGAGGCCCGCAAGGGCGGTGTTGCGCTGGCCAAACTGGCGGGCGGCAAAGCGCTATTGGTCATGGCGGCGAACCAGATTAGGACCGAGGAACTGGCCCTTGGTATCGCCCTTCGCAGCTATGATTTCGATGCGCACAAGACAAAAGATGCCGACGCGGCCGCTCCGGTCACGATCGCGCATCAAAAACCCGATGAGGTCGAGGTGGCATTTGCGCCGCTCTACGCCATTGCCGACGGCGTGCGGATGACGCGCGACTTGACCAATGAGCCTGCAAACGTTCTGACAACCACCGAATTCGCCGATCGCTTGGTCGAAATGCAGGAACTGGGCCTTGAGGTCGAGGTTCTGGAAGAGGACAAGCTCGAAGAGCTGGGGATGCGCACATTGCTGAGCGTCGGCCAGGGTTCGGTCAGCCCGTCGAAGGTTGTGGTGATGCAGTGGAACGGTGGCGACAAAGGCGATGCCCCGCTGGCGCTGGTGGGCAAAGGCGTTGTGTTCGATACCGGCGGGATTTCGTTGAAACCTGCGGGTGGCATGGAAGACATGACCATGGATATGGGCGGCGCAGGAGTTGTCGCGGGCACCATGCGGGCGCTGGCCAAGCGCAAGGCCAAGGCCAATGTGGTCGGCCTTGTCGGGCTGGTCGAGAACATGCCCTCGGGCAATGCCACACGTCCCGGCGATGTGGTCAAGTCCATGAAGGGCGACACGGTCGAGATCATCAACACCGATGCCGAGGGCCGTTTGGTTCTGTGCGACGTGATGTGGTACGCGCAAGAGCGGTTTAGCCCCGTGGGCATGGTCGATCTGGCGACCTTGACCGGTGCGATCATCATCGGTCTGGGGCATGAGAATGCGGGGGTCTTCTCGAACAATGACACGTTCTGCGATGCCTTCCTGAAATCCGCCAAGGCCGAGGATGAGGGCGCGTGGCGGATGCCGCTTGGCCCGAAATATGACGAGATGCTGAAGTCGCGCATCGCGGATATGAAGAACGTGGGCGGACGGCCTGCGGGTTCGATCACGGCGGCGCAGTTCCTGCAGCGTTTCGTGAAAGAAGAAACGCCGTGGATTCACTTGGATATCGCCGGTGTGGCCTCGGTCGCGTCCGAGACGTCCTATGCGCCCAAAGGGGCAACAGGATGGGGCGTGCGGGCGCTCAGCCGGTTTGTGCAGGACAATTTCGAGTAATCGGATGGGGGCTGTCTATTTCTACCACCTGACCCAACGCCCGCTGGAGCACACTTTGCCGGCGTTGCTGGACAAGGCGCGTCAGGCCGGGTGGCGGATTGCCGTGCGGGGCACTGATCCCGCACGGATGGACTGGCTGGATGAAAAACTGTGGCTGGGGCCCGAGGATGGGTTCCTGCCGCATGGTCTTGCGGGAGGTCCGCATGACGCGGATCAGCCCATCTTGCTAACCATCGGCCCGCAGGCTGGCAACGATCCAGCTTGTGTGATGGCCGTTGACGGTGCTTCTGTTGCCCCGGACGAAGTGAACGAGTTGGAGCGGGTATGCATCCTGTTCGACGGCAATGATGAACAGGCGGTGCAGCACGCGCGGGGGCAGTGGAAAGCACTGACTGACGCAGGTTGTTCGGCGCAATACTGGTCCGAGGCTTCGGGTCGATGGGAGAAGAAGGCCGAGGCTTAGGCCCTGCCGTACAGATTTCAGGAGAGTGATAAATGGAAATGAAGCCTTTGGGCCGCACCGGCATCATGGTGACCGATCTATGTCTTGGGACCATGACATTCGGAACCCAGACATCCGAGGCGGACGCCCACATTCAGATGGATATGGCGTTGGAGGCCGGGATCAATTTCGTCGACGCAGCCGAGATGTATCCGGTTAACCCGATCTCGGCCGAAACGGTGGGGCGCACCGAAGAGATCTTGGGGAACTGGAACGCGGCAAACCCGTCGCGCCGCAGTGACTATGTGCTGGCGACCAAACATTCAGGAGCAGGGTTTACGCATGCGCGGAACGGGGCTCCAATCTCTGCCCAAACCATTCCAGAGGCGGTCGAGGGATCCCTGCGGCGGTTGAAGACGGACTGCATCGACCTTTACCAATTTCACTGGCCAAACCGGGGCAGCTACATGTTCCGCCAGAATTGGACCTTTGCGCCGGCAGGTGACAACACCGACGAAGTGCTGGCCAACATGCAGGAGTGTCTGGAGGCGCTGCAGGTGCAGGTGAACAAGGGCAATATCCGCGCCTTTGGCCTGTCCAACGAAAGCGCTTGGGGCACCGCGCAATGGTTGCGCTTGGCTGAGGCAGGGGCGGGGCCACGGGTGGCTTCGGTTCAGAATGAGTATTCACTGCTTTGTCGGCATTTCGATACCGATATGGCCGAGTTGAGCGTGCATGAGGATGTGGGATTGATGGCGTTCTCACCTTTGGCTGCGGGGTTCCTGACTGGTAAGTATCAGGGCGGTGCGGTGCCCGACGGATCGCGCATGTCGATCAATGCCGAGATGGGTGGGCGCAAGTCAGATCGTGTGTTTGACGCGGTTGCGGCCTATCTTGATATTGCAGATCGGCATGGGCTGGACCCGGTCCAGATGTCGCTAGCATGGTGCCAGACACGGAAGTTCATGTTGTCGGCAATATTCGGGGCCACGACGGTCAAGCAACTGGAACGTATCCTTGCGGGTAAGGATCTTGAGTTGTCCTCGGAAGTTTTGAGCGAGATCACCGCGGCCCATCGCGCCTTTCCGATGCCGTACTAGGTTTCGCGGTGGGTCGGGGGCTCTGCCCCCGCCGCCCTTTACGGGGGTCTCCCCCGGGATATTTTTGGCCAGATGAAAGCGGATCCGGTCAGTGATGGGTGGGGTGCGCGCGTTCTTGTCTTAGGTCACGGGCCGACAGGCCGTGGGCCGTGCGGAAGGCGCGGGCGAAGCTTGATTGCGAGGCAAAGCCTGTGGCCAGTGCTACGTCCATCAGCGGCATGTCAGTATCTGTGACCAGACGGCGGGCCTCGGCCAGGCGCAGTTGCAGGTAGTGGTCTTGCGGCGTGGTGTTCAGGCGCAGGCGGAATTGCTGTTGCAGGGTGCGGGGGCTGGTACCCAGTGTCTCGGCTATGTTGGTAAGCGGCAGGGGGTCATCCAGCGCGGATTGCATCAGGCTGTTGGCTTTGGCCGTCAGCGCTGTGTGGCGGTGTGGGGCGCCGGTGCGGCTTTGCGGTTTGCTGGGGTCGGGCGCGCCGTCATAGAGGAATAGGCCCGAGACGCGTGCGGCGAAGCCTGCGCCGTGGCGGGCGGCGATGATATGCAGCATCATTTCGACCGCTGGGATTGCGCCGCCTGAGGTGAGGCGGTTTTGTGAGACAGCGAACCGGTCGGGGCGGACGTCGACTTCGGGGAAACGGGCTGCGAAATTATCCAGATCTTCCCAATGGGTTGTTGCGGCGTGGCCGTCCAGCAGGCCTGCTTCGGCCAGTAGCCAGGGGCCTCCGTCGATGCCTGCCATTGTGGCGCCGGTGTTTGCGATCCGGCGTAGTCCAGCCAACAGACTGGGGGTTGCGTGGCGCGCCAGTTGGAAGCCTGCGACCACGATCATCAGGTCGCAGCTTTGCAGGCGCGCCAGCGGGATACCCGGTACGGTCAGTGCGCTGGTCAGCATCGCGGGCTCAGGCGTGGCAGTGACATAATCCCAGTCAAAGGCGGGGCGATCGGCCAGACGGTTGGCTGCGCGCATGGGGTCTACAGCGGATGCAAAACTAAGCGTGTTGCAGTCGTCCAGCACCAGCACAGCCGTTTTCAGGGCGCGATGTTCGGGTTGGAGGATGTTTTTTGCGGATTTCATCAAGTTCGATTCGCATTCTGGCAAGTGTTTCCACAAGGCTGCGTCAGAGTCGCAGGCAACGCAAATCGATTGCCGGGGAGAAGTCTGGGGAAAACTCAGGGCAAAACCGGGTATAAGCTGGGGAGAACGCCATGCCTTTGGAAATGAACCGCGAAGTATTTGTCACCTGTGCCGTGACCGGCTCGGGCGGAACGCAGGATCGCAGCCCGCATGTACCGCGCTCGCCGCAGCAGATTGCCGACAGCGCGATTGCGGCGGCCAAAGCAGGGGCGGCGGTGGTGCATTGCCATGTGCGCGACCCCGAGACCGGCGCACCCAGCCGACGGCTGGACCTGTATCGCGAGGTGACAGACCGGATTCGCGACGCGGATGTCGATGTGGTGCTGAACCTGACGGCCGGGATGGGTGGGGATATCGTGTTCGGCGGCGTCGAGAGCCCGTTTCCGGTGGCTGAGGGCACCGACATGATCGGCGCCTCCGAGCGCGTCGCACATATCGCGGAATGTCTGCCTGAGATTTGCACGCTGGACTGCGGCACCATGAACTTTGCCGAGGCGGATTACGTCATGACCAACACCCCAGGCGCGCTGCGGGCGATGGGGCAGATGATGACGGATATGGGTGTGAAGCCCGAGATTGAGGCTTTTGACACCGGTCATCTGTGGTTCGCCAAACAGTTGGTGAAAGAGGGAATTCTGGAGCCGAACGCTCTGGTTCAGCTGTGTATGGGCGTGCCGTGGGGCGCGCCGGATGATCTGAATACGTTCATGGCCATGGTGAACAATGTGCCCGACGACTGGACGTTCAGTGCGTTTTCGTTGGGGCGGAACCAGATGGCTTATGTGGCGGCCTCGGTGCTGGCAGGCGGCAACGTGCGGGTTGGGTTGGAGGACAATCTGTGGCTGGACAAGGGTGTTCTGGCCGAGAACTGGCAGTTGGTCGAGCGTGCGGGGACCATTATCGAGAATATGGGCGCGAAGGTCATTGGGCCTGCTGAGGTGCGCGAGAAGCTGGGTTTGACCAAGCGTGCGCCGGCGGCGAAATAAGCGCGGATTGGGGGCCTGCCCCCAAACCCCCGGGATATTTTTAGCCAGATGAAGAGGCGGATCGACGTGAAAACAGCGGCAATCATTGGTGGTGGTGTGATCGGCGGCGGTTGGGCCGCGCGGTTTTTGCTGAACGGGTGGGATGTTCGGGTTTTTGACCCTGATCCTGAAGCTGAGCGCAAGATTGGGGAGGTTCTGGACAATGCGCGGCGTTCGCTGCCGGGGCTGAGTGATGTTCCGTTGCCACCCGAGGGTTCTCTGAGTTTTCATGAAGATATGGTTGAGGCCGTGCAGGGCGCGGAGTGGATTCAGGAAAGTGTGCCCGAGCGGTTGGATCTTAAGTTGAAGGTTTACAAGGGGTTGCAGGAGGCGTGTGATCCGGGCGCGATCATTGGCTCGTCGACCAGCGGGTTCAAACCTTCGGAATTGCAGGAGGGTGCGTTACGGCCCGAACAGATCGTTGTGACGCATCCGTTCAACCCGGTGTACTTGCTGCCACTGATCGAACTTGTACCGACGGACAAGAACCCGTCCGAAATGGTCGAACGCGCGCAGGGCCTGCTGAAAGCCGTGGGGTTCTTCCCTCTGCACATCAAGAAAGAAATCGACGCGCATATTGCTGACCGTTTCCTTGAGGCGGTCTGGCGCGAGGCGCTGTGGCTGGTCAAGGACGGCATCGCCACCACCGAAGAGGTGGACGAGGCGATCCGTATGGGGTTCGGCATCCGCTGGGCGCAGATGGGTCTGTTCGAGACCTATCGCGTGGCGGGGGGCGAGGCCGGGATGCGGCACTTTATGGCTCAGTTTGGGCCAGCGCTGAAATGGCCCTGGACCAAGCTGATGGATGTGCCCGAGTTCACCGATGAACTGGTCGATATGATCGCCGATCAGTCGGATGCGCAATCGGGGATGCATACGATCCGCGAACTGGAGCGCATCCGCGACAATAACCTCGTGGGCATGATGCGCGCGCTCAAGGCGCAAAACTATGGCGCGGGGGCGGTGCTGAACCAGCATGATGCGATGCTGAAACCCGGTGCGTTGCCTACGATCGATCAGGCTGATCTCAGCCAACCGATCCTGACCTTGTCGCGCGCTGTGCCGCTGGATTGGACGGACTATAACGGCCACATGAACGAGGCGCGTTATCTAGAGGCCTTTGCCGCTGCTACCGACCGGTTCATGGAGGTTATTGGCTGCGACGCGGACTATATCGCCTCGGGCGGCAGCTACTTCACCGCTGAAAACCACATCCGCTATGTGGATGAGGTTCATGCAGGCGCAAAGATACAGGTGCGCACGCAGATGCTGTTGGGGCAGGGCAAAAAACTGCACGTTTTCCACAGTATGTATGAGGGCGACAAACTGCTGGCCACGGGTGAAAGCTTTCTGCTGCATGTCAGTCTGGACACCCGCCGTCCAAGTGCTCCGTCGCCACAGATCGAGGCGGCCATGGCCCGCATTGCCGAGGCGCAGGCCGGGTTGCCTTATCCCGAAGGCGCGGGGGCGGCGATCCGTAAACCTGCATGAGCGGGCGGGTTCTGATCACGGCCGGGGCCTCGGGCGTCGGCCGGGCCATGGCCGAGGCGTTCGACGCCGTTGGGGCGCAGGTCTGGGTCGCCGATCTGGATGCGGAGGCGTTAAGCGCGTGCCCAGAGCATTGGAAACGGTCGCAGGTGGATGTGGCGGATGAGCCCTCGGTTGCCGCCCTGTTCGCCGAGATTGCGGCGCAATGGGGTGGGCTGGATACGCTCTGCGCCAATGCCGGGATCGCCGGACCGACGGCGTTGGTCGAGGATGTGGCGCTTGACGAATGGCGTGCCTGTCTGGCGGTCAACCTAGAGGGGGCGTTTTTATGCGCGAAATACGCGGCACCGATCCTCAAGCGTCAGGGCAGTGGGGCGATCATCATCACTTCGTCTACGGCCGGGCAATACGGATATCCCAATCGCGCGCCCTATGCAGCGGCGAAATGGGGTGTCATCGGACTGGCCAAAACGCTGGCGATGGAACTTGGCCCTCACGGCGTGCGTTGCAATACGATCTGCCCCGGCGCGGTCGAAGGCCCCCGGATGGAGGGCGTTCTGGCCCGCGAGGCCAATGCCAAAGGCATGACCCGCGATCAGGTGTATAACGGCTATGCCGCAGGCACCTCGATGGGGCGGTTTGTCGAGGGGCGCGACATTGCCGATATGGCCGTGTTTCTGGCGTCAGACGCGGCGCGGCTGGTTTCTGGGCAAGTGATCGCGGTGGACGGGCATACCGTCAACCCCGACCCCAAGATTTAGCCCTGATTGGGACCACGAATCTGGCGGATGGTCTGGCGGACCGCCTGCCAATCCTGTGCCTGTTTCATATTCCCGGCGGCCTCGCATTCACGCATCTTCTGCGCGGCTTCAGCCTCGGCTCTGTCTCCGTGGGCGGAATATAAGGCCCGTGCGTATTGGGCGGTTTGCATTGCGTCCATTCCTGTGCTCCTCCGTTCATAATCGGAATGCGAAAGGGTTCGCGCCCAGTGACGTTAGCACAGGATTGAGTTCAACGCATACTGTCGCGTAGCGCGCGCAGATGGCCGGGAAAATCCCGCGCGGTGACGTCGGCCTCGCGGACCAGAGTGTCAAAATGGCGGGTGAACGTTTCGATCCGATCACGGTCGCGGAACGCCATATAGTGGCTGCCCGCATAGAACACGCAGAGCAAGGGGCCAAAGATCGTGACTGGTGCCGAATAAAGCCTTTTTGCATCAAACAGATAGATGCGCAGGCGCGGGTAGAGTTGGTCGCACAGAGCAAGTAGATGGTCGATCTGATCCTGACGTGTTTGCAGATCCAGCCCTCGGTAGTACCCGGATGCGCTTGCGAAGCTTTCGATTTCAAACAAAGGCATGGCAATTTCGTAGTCCGACTGCGCTCGGCGCATCCAGGTCAACCGGTCCTCAGATGCGCCGATGGCCTGATCTGCCGTCCGCCCCAGATGCGGTGCATACTCCCATTCCAGCACGGCGCGGGTCTTTAACATGTCCGGCAAAGTCGCTGGAACGTAACGGATTTTGTATCCGGCGGCCTCTTGATGCCATTCGAATATCCGCTCATCCACCAACGCGCGGGCGGCCTCAGTCACAGTTAGCGCACCCGCCAAAAGTTCAGCCGCGCTTTCGGGTCGGTCCGAGAGCGACAGGAGCCAATCCGCCGAAACTCCCAGCGCTGACGCGCAGCCGCCAACGACATGCGCATTCGGCAAACGAGCGCCATCGCCGGTCAGAAGTTGCGACACGGTCGAGCGATCTACGCCGATGTTTCGCGCCAGAGCACTTTGGCTCACGTGCCGCTCCTCCATCGCGCGGGCAAGGCGGAGGCGGAACTGTGCGGCACGGTCTCGTTTGTCGATATTTTCGGACATGTGTTTGGTTTTATCACAGATGATGAATTTTGTTAATCACATTCAGAATGTTCACCATCTGCGTGATCCGTAATTCTTAAGCCATAACAAAAATATGGGTGACGGAATGGAGACACGACGCAGATCAGTCGTGAAGGCCGTATTGTGGAATGCGGTGGGCCTTGTGGTGATGACCGTTGTGGGGTTGGCCGCAACCGGCTCAGCCGCGATCGGGGGCGGTTTGGCTTTGGTCAACACGGCCATCGGCCTGACGCTCTACGTGATTTACGAACGTATATGGGCAGGTATCTCATGGGGCCGCAATGTCTGAGCGTGCAGGGCCTGAATGGGGCACCCTTGCCCTGATCCTTGGGTGCTATGGGGCGTGGTTAGCGATGCTGTTTTATTTGCCGGTTTGGGCCGCTGTGCCATTGGTGGGCGTCGTGGCGGCACTGCATTCTTCGCTGACGCATGAAGCGATCCACGGCCACCCCTTTCGGCAAAAGGCGTTGAATGAGGCGTTGATGGCGTTGCCGTTGACGCTGTTCATTCCGTACCGCCGGTTCCGCGACCAGCATCTGGCACATCATCGGGATGCGACGCTGACCGACCCCTATGACGACCCCGAATCTAACTATCTGGATCCACAGGTCTGGGCAGCTCTGCGCGGTTGGCAGAAACGCTTGCTGGCAGTGAACAATACGTTGCTAGGGCGCATCGTGTTGGGTCCGGCCATTGGTCAATTTGTGTTCATGCGAAGTGAGTTACGCTGCGTTTTTGAGTCTGAAATCCTGCGTGCCTGGGTATTCCATCTATGCGGTGTTTTGGTGGTGCTGTGGATTGTGTCGCTGTCGCCCATGCCAATCTGGGCCTATGTTCTGGCTGCATATCTGGGGCTAGGCTTGGTGAAGATCCGAACCTTTCTTGAACACCGCGCTCATGATCGGGCTTCGGCTCGTACGGTGATCATCGAAGATCGGGGGCCCTTGGCATTTCTCTTTCTTCACAACAACCTGCACGTGGTTCATCACATGAATCCAGCGGCGCCGTGGTACCGGTTGCCCGCCTTGTATCGCGCAGGGCAAGACACGTACTTGGCACGGAACGAGGCCTATGTTTATCGCTCCTACGCGCAGGTGTTTCGGGCCCATTTCCTAAAGGCCAAGGATCCGGTGCCGCATCCGCTCTGGCCAAAGGGGTAAATTGCGGCCACAAGGGGCGGTATGAGCCTCTGGATACCTGTCACCATCGCCGCCGCCTCGTTTCAGACCGTGCGGTTCATGCTGCAAAAATCACTGAGCAGCGTGAAATTGTCCGCCGCAGGTGCGACCTTTGCCAGATTTGCCTATTCGATGCCGTTGGCCGTTCTGGCGTTGGGTGTTGCGTTGAAGCTCAGCGAATTGTCTTTGCCTTCGATGCCACCGCTGTTCTGGCTGTTCGCGATCATTGGTGGCACAACGCAGATCTTGGCAACCATCTGTGTGGTCGCCTTGTTCAAGCAGCGCAACTTCGCGGTCGGAATCACGTTCAAGAAAACCGAGGTGATCCAGACCGCTATCGTCGGTTTCCTCGTTCTGGGCGACCAGGTTTCGGCTGGAGCGTTGGTCGCCATTCTGATGGGCCTGACCGCAGTTCTGTTGCTGTCGAAAAACCCCGGAGGGGACGGTGCGTGGTGGAAACACCTGACCAATCGCGCGTCACGGCTGGGGCTGGGGTCGGGGATTCTGTTCGCCTTTTCCTCAGTCAGCTACCGGGGCGCATCACTACAGCTTGGCGAGATCGACGCATGGTTCCGCGCGCTGGTGACGCTGGCCGTTGTTGTGACATTCCAATTCGTCAGCATGGGGCTGTGGCTGCTGTGGCGAGACCGCGCCGAACTGCGCGCGGTGTGGGAGACGCGGCGCACCGGTGTCTTCGTAGGCCTCACCAGCCTGAGCGGGTCGTTTTGCTGGTTTTTCGCCTTCACATTGCAGAATGCGGCTTATGTGAAGGCGCTGGGGCAGGTCGAACTGATCCTCAGCCTGTTTGCTTCGATCCTGTTCTTCCGCGAAACCATCACCCGGCGCGAGATCGCCGGGATGGCGTTGCTGGGGGCCTCTATCCTGGCGCTTGTGTTGACGATTTAGGAGGCGTCCGCCTCGGCCAGCGCCGTTACGCCTGCGCGACGTTCGTCAAAGCTCAGCGCGATGAAGCTGGGCAGGTGATCACCCATGCCAACAACCGCCGGACCTGAATCGTTTCGGCGACCACGGCCACGCGGTTCCTTGTCCTTTCGGCGGTCCGAGTCCTTCTTGCGCTCGGGCTTTTTGTCGACCTTTGCCTCGTCGACCGGCTTAATCTTTTTCTCGCGCTTGGGCTTTTCGTCCTTAGGCTCTTCCTTGACCGGATTGTCGAGCCGGGGAATGTCCTTCTGGATCAGCTTCTCAATTGCGTCCAGAGCCTTTTCATCACGGCCCGAGCAGATCGTGATCGCCTTTCCCTCGCGCCCCGCTCGACCGGTGCGACCGATGCGGTGAACGTAATCCTCGGCATGGCCGGGGACGTCAAAGTTGAACACATGGCTGACCGAGGGGATATCCAACCCCCGTGCGGCCACGTCCGAGGCCACCAGCAGGCGCAGTGAGCCCTCGCGGAATCCGTCCAGGGTTTTCATGCGCTGCGACTGATCCAGATCGCCGTGAATGGCGGCGGCGTTATAGCCGTATTTCTTCAGCGATTTCGCGCAGATATCCACATCCGTCTTGCGGTTACAGAAAATGATCGCGTTGGTGCAGCCTTCACCCTCGGCGTCGATCAGCGCGCGCAGAACCTTGCGCTTGGCGCTGGCCTCGCGGTCGCGACGGCCACCTTTGAACATGACCACGCCCTGTTCGATCGTCTCGGACGCGGTGGCCTGACGGGCAACCTCGATCCGGGCAGGGGCAGACAGGAATGTGTCGGTAATCCGCTCAATCTCGGACGCCATGGTGGCTGAGAAGAACAACGTCTGGCGGGTGAACGGCGTCAGCGAGAAGATGCGCTCGATATCGGGGATGAACCCCATATCCAGCATCCGGTCGGCCTCATCCACCACCATGATCTGAACACCGGTCAGCAGCAGCTTTCCACGTTCGAAATGATCCAGCAGACGACCCGGCGTGGCGATCAGCACGTCGACGCCTCGGTCGATCAGAGCTTCTTGTTCCTTGAAGCTGACGCCGCCGATCAACAGCGCTTTGGTCAGTTTCAGGTGCTTGGTGTAGGTGTCGAAGTTCTCAGCCACCTGCGCGGCCAGTTCCCGCGTCGGGCACAGCACCAGCGAGCGCGGCATCCGCGCGCGTGCGCGGCCACGGGCCAGCAGGGTGATCATCGGCAGTGTGAAGCTGGCGGTTTTGCCGGTGCCGGTCTGGGCGATGCCCAGCACATCCTTGCCTTCAAGCGCAGGTGGAATCGCTCCGGCTTGAATCGGGGTGGGGGTTTCGTATCCGGCTTCCTCAATGGCTTTGAGGACCTTTGGGTTCAGGTTCAGTTCGTTAAACTTTGTCATGTATGTCCGGTTTTTGCGGACACTCGACCTGGCCCGCGCGTATGAAGGTGTGCCGGGCCCGGATGGCCATGCGCATCCCGCGCATTTCGGCTGAGGCGGGACATAACAAAAACGTTGGGCAGGGTCAAATGAAGAGGGTTTCAGACCCCTGTGCTCCGATACTGTGCAGATTTAATGCAACAATTCAGATGCTTCCGGGGAAATGTTTCGCAAGCTTCCGGTCCAGATCCAGTGGCCGATGCCGGATCAACCCGTGTTGTTCAAGCCGTGCCCGCACCTCGGGGTGCGCGCCGCTGATCTCATCGAAAAACGCGCTCAAGCCGTCGACACCGTCCTCGCTTTCGATCCAGCTGAGCAGTTCGTTCATGTTCATCCCGCCCTCATCCCGCGGGACATTTGGCGTCATTCGGGGTTTGTATGACCCACGCTCAAGTCGGAACCGGTAATGCGCCAACCAGTGATCCCAATCCGGGGCGTGCCGGTGGCAGAGCGCAGCCTCGGCAAGTTCCGCTTTGCAGATCAGGCGTTCCCCATGCTGGAACAACCCGTGAATGCGGAAGTTGATGCCTGGCAAACCGGTGCGAGCAAACACCTTGCCTTGCAGGTGACTGAGAAACCCACCCTTCACGAAAGCCCCATAGTTGGGATAGAGCGCCTGCACCGTTGCGGCACGATCAGGCCCGGACGGGATATAGGCTTTGTACAGGTCCTTGGCGTCGGCCACTGCCTCTTCCGGGCGTACGCGGATAAAAGGGGTATCCTGCGCGACCTCGGCCAGCAGATCGGCTACCGGGCGGTCGGGCCACAGAAACTCGTCCAGATCAATATGCAGCAACCAGTCTTCGCTGGCCTTTCGGTAAGTGAATGAGGCGTTGGCTGTCTGGCGCACCTGATGCTTGTCGGGGCGCTCCCGCTTACGATTGGCCCAGAACCCGTCGTCGCAATTGCGGACCTCAACCTTTGGATGCCGGTTCAGGGCGTTGAAGGCCTTGGGGCAGGGTTCGTCCAGATAGACATGCATCCGATCCACCCCAAGGTCGAGGTGATAGGCCACGAAACGCAGGATGTCCGGGGCCGTCCCCCGTACCGTCGAGACAGTTCCCCAGGTCGGTTTAGCGCCCATGCGCGGCCCTTTGGCCGGTCACGTCATCATTTCCTTGGTCGCAGTCAGGGTCAGGTCAGGATAGTCCCGCACCACCCGGTCGATATCCCATTGCAGACGTGTCAGGTAGACGATGTCGCCGTCATGATCATGCGCGATGTGCTGCTTGTTGGCGTTGACGAACTTGTCCACCGCCACCTTGTCACCACTGACCCAGCGGGCGGATGTGAACTGAGACGCCTCAAACCGCACGGGCAGGCCGTATTCCATCTCGATCCGGCTGGCGAGCACTTCGAATTGCAGCGCGCCGACGACACCCACGATAAAGCCCGACCCAATCGAGGGTTTGAACACCTTGGCTGCGCCTTCCTCGGCAAATTGCATGAGTGCCTTTTCCAGGTGCTTGGCCTTCATCGGGTCGCCCGCACGCACGCCTTGCAGCAATTCCGGCGCGAAGGACGGGATGCCGGTCACGCGCAGCGCCTCACCTTCGGTCAGCGTGTCGCCGATGCGCAGCTGGCCATGGTTGGGGATGCCGATGATGTCACCGGCCCAGGCTTCTTCGGCCAGTTCCCTGTCGGATGCCAGAAACAGCACTGGGTTTGAGATTGCCATGGGCTTCTTGGACCGCACATGGGTCAGCTTCATGCCGCGTTTGAAATGGCCCGACGCCATCCGTACAAAGGCCACCCGGTCGCGGTGCTTGGGGTCCATATTGGCCTGAACCTTGAAGACAAAGCCTGCGACCTTCTTTTCATCCGGCGCGATCTGACGTGGTTCGGCCGATTGCACTTGCGGCTGCGGGCCGTAAGCGCCGATGCCCTCCATCAGTTCTTTGACACCGAACGAGTTGATCGCCGAACCGAACCAGATGGGGGTCATATGCCCCTCAAGAACCGCCTGCGGGTCCAGCGCGGGCAGCAATTCACGCGCCATCTCGACCTCTTCCAGCAGTTTCTCAAGCAAGTGCTCGGGAACATGTTCGGCTAGTTTCGGGTCATCCAGACCGTCGATCTGAATGCTCTCGGCTACCTTGTTGCGGTCGGCGCGGTCCATCAGTTCCAGCCGGTCGCGCAGCATGTCATAGCAGCCGATGAAATCGCGACCCACGCCAATCGGCCACGCGGCGGGCGTGACGTCGATGGCCAGCATTTCCTGAATCTCGTCAATGATCTCGAACGTATCGCGGCTTTCACGGTCCATCTTGTTACAGAAGGTCAGGATCGGCAGATCGCGCAGGCGGCAAACCTCGAACAGTTTCTGCGTCTGGCTTTCCACACCTTTCGCGCCGTCGATTACCATGACGGCGGCGTCCACGGCAGTCAGAGTGCGATAGGTATCTTCCGAGAAATCGCTGTGGCCGGGCGTGTCCACCAGATTGAACCGGAAGTTCCCATAATCAAACGACATGGCCGAGGCGGAAACCGAGATACCACGATCCTTCTCCATCTGCATGAAATCCGAGCGCGTGCGCCGCGCCTCACCCTTAGCGCGCACCTGACCGGCCATCTGGATCGCGCCGCCATAAAGCAGGAACTTTTCCGTCAGCGTCGTTTTGCCCGCATCAGGGTGCGAGATGATCGCGAAGGTCCGGCGACGGGCGATCTCGGGCGGCAGGGTGGGTTGGTTCGAGGTATCAAGCATAATCGCGCGTATAGGCGGGGAATCTTGCCGAGGCAAGACAAAGGGGGTGGTTCGAATCATACACCTATGGCAATAGGAACATATAGTGAACAAATAGTGGAGAGAGACAATGAATTTGAAAGAGATTGCCGACGAGCTGGTCGCAGGTTGCCGCGAGGACCGCGCCAAGGAAAATCTTGAGAAGCTCTATGCTGAGGATGCCGTCTCGGTCGAAGCGCAGGATTTCATGGATATGGGCCGCGAAACCCACGGTCGCGACGCGATCCGGGGCAAACATGAATGGTGGGAAGGCGCGCATGAGGTTTCCGGTGCCTCGGTCAGCGACCCGATGCCCCATGGTGAAGACCGTTTTGCCGTGATCTTCGAGGTCAAGGGTAAGGTAAAAGAGACCGGTGAAGCCTTTGATATGAAAGAAGTTGGTGTCTATCACGTCGCAAATGGCAAGATCGTTCGGGAAGAGTTCTTTTACTGATATTGCTTGAAATCTGGTCTTCTCAGTCTGGCCGGTGCTAGACATGGCAACAATAACAGATGGGGAGGATCAGATGGATCTAGGTATCAAAGGAAAACGCGCGCTGGTCTGTGCCAGCAGCAAGGGTTTGGGTCTGGGCTGTGCCGAAGCTTTGGCCGAGGCCGGTGTCAATCTGGTGATGAACGCCCGCGGAGCCGAGGCGCTTGAGGCCGAAGCCGCGCGCTTGCGGGACACCTATGGCATTGATGTTCAGATGGTGGCCTGTGATGTGACCTCGACCGAGGGGCAGACGCAGGTGATCGAAGCCGCACAGGGTGTTGATATCCTTGTGACAAATGCGGGCGGTCCGCCTCCGGGTATGTGGTCGGATTGGGAGCGTGAAGACTTCATCAAGGCGCTGGATGCCAACATGCTGACACCGATTGCTTTCATGAAGGCGCTGTTGCCGGGGATGATGGACAAGGGCTGGGGGCGTGTGGTGAATATCACCTCGCAATCGGTGCGCGCGCCCATCGCCGTTCTGGGCCTGTCGAACGCGGCGCGGACTGGGTTGACCGGCTACGTCGCGGGAACCGCGCGGCAGGTTGCCCCGCAAGGGGTGACAATCAACAATCTGCTGCCGGGTATCCACGCCACTGACCGCGCGGAGTCCCTAGATAGTGCGGTTTCGCTGCAAAAGAACATCTCGATGGAAGACGCCCGTGCAGAGCGCGCCGCCACGATCCCTGCGCGCCGCTATGGCACACGGCAGGAATTTGGGGCCGCCTGCGCCTTTCTGTGTTCGCAGCACGCGGGCTTTATTGTGGGCCAGAACATCCTCTTGGACGGCGGTGGAACCAACCTGACGATGTAAACGATGGCGCAGAATTTTTCATTAAAAGACCACCTGTTTAACGAAGAAAAGACCCGCTATTTGGCGGGGCTTTTTACAGCGGCGGATGCTGACTTCGATGCAGAGACGTTCGAGGCGCAGGTCATGTCCCGCCTGCTGGATCTGGAATTGAAAGAGCGCATGGCGTGGATCGCCGAATGCCTGCAACAGGCCATCCCCGGCGCGCTGCCGGACATTGCGCCTAGGCTGTTAAGTGCGCTGCCACCGCCGCTGGACCCGTCAAAGACAGATGATGATTTCGGTGATTTCATCTTTGCGCCTTTGGGTGATTGGGTTGTGGCCGTTGGCCTCGACCATCCGGATCTGGCGCTGGACGTGCTTGATGAACTGACGCAGAGATTCTCGATGGAATGGGCCATTCGCCCGTTCCTGAACGCCCATCAGGACAAGGTGCTGGACAGGATGCAGGCGTGGTGCGCGCATGACAGCTATCATGTTCGGCGCTTGGTCAGCGAAGGCACTCGCCCGCGTTTGCCATGGGGGCAGGCGGTGGGCCTGGAACTGACCGACCCGTTGCCTTTGCTGGATCGCCTGCACAGCGATCCGACGCGATACGTGACGCGGTCGGTGGCGAACCATCTGAACGATATCACCAAGAAAGACCCCGATCTGGTGCTGGACCGTTTACTGCAATGGCGCGAGGGGGGTCAGGATGCGGATGAGTTGCGCTGGATGACTAGCCACACCCTACGCGGACTAGTGAAATCTGGCCATCCCGATGCGATGAAGATGCTTGGGTTTGATCCTGATGCGGCGATCTCGGCCGACATTCAGGTCAACGATGAGGCCAGAATCGGAGGAGCGTTGACCTTCGATGTATCCCTTGGCGGGACCGGAGATCAGCCTGTATTGATTGATTATATCATTCACTTTCAACGCCCTGGCGGTAAAACCTCGGCCAAGGTGCATAAGTTGAAACAGACCGCGCTGCGCGATGGCGCTCTGACGCTTAGCAAGACCCACAAGCTGAAGGGCAATGCCACCACGTTCAAACTGGTGCCGGGTCCGCACCGGCTTGAGGTTCAGGTGAACGGACATGTGCGTGCGGGCGTGGACTTCCAACTGCTAGAGTAACGCTTTTGTAAAATCGCACATGTGCGGATTGCGCGAGGGCGCTTGCTGCATTAGCTGATCCTTAACCAAACACAGGGGATAGGTTCGATGAAGCATGAATCGGTGCAGAATTATTACGGCGATGTCCTTCAAAGCAGCGCGGATTTGCAGACCAATGCCTGTTGTACACCCGATGACATGCCGGATCATGTAAAGAAAATTCTCTCAAAAATTCATGATGATGTGCTGACGCGCTATTATGGCTGCGGTCTGATCGCACCGCTGGATCTGGAAGGGATGAGCATCCTTGATCTGGGCTGCGGTGCCGGGCGCGACGTCTATGCTCTGTCCGCGATGGTCGGCGAAAATGGCCGTGTGGTCGGCGTGGATATGACGCCGGAGCAGCTTGATGTAGCCCGCGCCCATCAGGATTATCACGCGCAAGCCTTCGGTCATGGCGCGTCGAATGTGGAATTCCACCACGGCTATATCGAAAAGCTGGACGAGTTGGACCTTGAGCCCGGATCCTTCGACATCATCGTCTCGAACTGCGTAATCAACCTGGCCACCGATAAAGAGGCCGTTCTGCGCGGCGCGCAGCGTCTGCTGAAAGAGGGCGGCGAGATGTATTTCTCGGACGTCTATGCCGACCGCCGCATCCCCGCCGCCATGGCCGAGGATGAGGTTCTGTATGGGGAGTGCCTGTCGGGCGCGCTTTATTGGAATGACTTCTTGTCGATCTCGCGCAAGGCCGGGTTTGCCGACCCGCGCCGGGTGACGCATCGCCCGCTGACCATCGAAAACCCGGTGCTGGAAGAGCGCGTTGCGCCCTTGAGCTTCTTGTCGGCCACGTATCGTCTGTTCAAACTGACCGAACTGGAACCGGCCTGCGAGGATTACGGCCAAGCGGTGATCTACAAGGGCACGATCCCCCACGCGCCGCATCTGTTCGAACTGGATGACCACCATGCGATCGAAGCAGGCAAGGTCTTTCCGGTCTGCGGCAACACCTGGATGATGCTGAAAGACACGCGATTTGCGCGCCATTTCGAGTTTATCGGCGATTTCTCGACCCATTATGGCATCTTCGAAGGTTGTGGAGGGGAAAGCCCATTTGAAGCCACTGGTGTCAGCACCGGTGAGGCCGCCTCGGGCGGGTGCTGCTGACCGCTTGCGCCTGACGGGCGGGGTTGCTATCCCCGCCTAAGCCCGATGAAATTGATCGGGAAAGGCAACGGGGTCCTTCGGTGACAGTGAATTCAACTCCTCCACGTCTGGAAATCCGCAATCTGGTCGCCCGGTATGAAGGGCGCGTTGTGGTGGATGACGTCTCGCTGAGTGTTCAGGCGGGGCAGGTGACGTGTTTGCTAGGCCCGTCGGGCTGCGGCAAGTCGACCACCTTGCGGATGATCGCCGGGGTTGAGATGCAGGAGTCCGGCCAGATCTATGTGGATGGCAAGCTGATTTGTGACACGGTGTTTCGTGTCCCGCCCGAGCGGCGCGAGATTGGGCTAATGTTTCAGGACTTTGCGCTGTTTCCCCATCTAAGCGTGGCCGACAACGTGGCTTTTGGTCTGAAGGGCCACAAGGACGAAAAACGCGCGCGGGTCGAAGAACTGCTGACCAAGGTCGATCTGATGCGTTTCATCGACAGCTATCCGCATCATCTGTCAGGCGGCGAACAACAGCGGGTCGCACTGGCGCGGGCTTTGGCGCCGCGTCCCCGGATCATGTTGATGGACGAGCCGTTCTCGGGGCTGGACAATCGTCTGCGCGACGGTATCCGGGATGAAACGCTGGCAATCCTCAAAGAAGAAGACGCCGCTGTGGTTTTGGTGACGCATGAGCCGGAAGAGGCGATGCGCATGGCCGATGAGATTGCCCTGATGCGGCGTGGTAAGATCGTGCAGCAAGGCGCGCCCTATAATGTCTATACCCGGCCAGCGGATAAAGCGGCGGTTGCGTTCTTTAGTGATGTCAATGTGTTGAAGGCGCAAGTTAACGGAGCTCTGGCGGAAACGCCATTCGGCCAGTTTCTTGCGCCGGGTGTACCTGACGGCACGGACGTTGAGATCGTCTTCCGCCCGCAGCACGTCAAACTGGATTTCGACCGAAACGGCAAAGGACCGCTGCCCACACCGACTGATGGGGTGGCCGCGCGTGGCGTGGTCCAGCGGGCGCGCTTTCTGGGCAATGAAAGCCTGGTTGAGTTCCGCATGGACTATGACGGTTCGATCCTGAAGGCCACGGTGCCGAATGTCTTTGTACCGCAGCCGGGGCGCGTTATGTGGCTGACCATTCGCCGGGACCGGTGCTTTGTTTTCCCCGAATAATGCCTGACGTGGCATTTTAGACCCAACTGGTGCGCGAATGCCGCAGATTGCGCGTGCGCTTCGCTTGCCGAGGCGCGGGGCCGGGTCTATCAAGGGAGAAACGCAGGGATGGATGGGGCATATGCGTATTCTTCTGACCAATGATGATGGCATCAATGCACCGGGCCTGATCACGCTTGAGGCAATCGCCGCCCAGCTTGCCGGGCCCGACGGAGAAGTCTGGGTCGTTGCGCCAGCATTCGAGCAATCCGGCGTGGGCCATTGCATCAGCTATACCCATCCGATGATGGTCGCCAAGCTGGGTGAACGTCGCTATGCCGCCGAGGGCTCGCCCGCCGATTGCGTGCTGGCCGGTCTGCATGATGTGATGAAGGATGCACTGCCCGATCTGGTGTTGTCCGGGGTGAACCGGGGCAATAACTCGGCCGAAAATACGCTCTATTCCGGAACGATCGGTGGCGCGATGGAAGCCGCTTTGCAGGGTGTCCCAGCGATAGCCTTGTCGCAATACTTTGGCCCGCGCAATCTGGGGCTGGACGACCCGTTCGAGGCCGCCGCCCGGTTTGGGGCGGATCTTGTGCGCAAGATCTTGGACGCGACCCCGGCCGAGCAGGGCGATTACCGCCTGTTTTATAACGTGAATTTCCCGCCCGTTCCCGCAGATGAGGTGCTGGGCACCCGCGTGGCGCCGCAGGGCTTTCGCCGTGACACGCATTTCTCGGTCGAACCACACAGCTCGCCCTCAGGGCGGCGGTTCTTGTGGATCAAGGGCGGCTATCAGCACAATCCGACCGCGCCCGGGACGGATGCGGCGGTCAATCTGGCGGGCTATATCTCGGTCACGCCGATGCGTGCGGACCTGACAGCGCATGACACGCTTGAGACCTTGAAGTCGATCGAATGACGGGCTTGAGTGCAGAAACCAAGATGCAGTTCCTGTTTGCGCTTCGGTCACGTGGCGTGACAGACAAGCGTGTGTTGGCGGCGATGGAACAGATCGACCGGGGCCAGTTCGTCAGGGGCCTGTTTGCCGAGCGCGCCTATGAGGACACGCCGTTGCCGATTGCTTGCGGGCAGACGATCAGCCAACCTTCGGTCGTGGGGCTGATGACGCAGGCGCTGGATGTGGGGCCGCGCGATACTGTGCTCGAGATAGGGACCGGGTCGGGCTATCAGGCGGCTATCCTGTCCAAGTTGGCCCGCCGGGTCTACACAGTTGAGCGTCACAAGCGATTGGTGCGGGAAACCGGCGCGTTGTTCCGCGAGCTGGGTCTGACCAATGTGACCGCGATGTTGACGGACGGCTCATTTGGTTTGCCTGAACAGGCGCCGTTTGATCGTATCATTGTGACCGCGGCGGCTGAGGACCCTCCGGGCCCGCTCTTGGCGCAGCTCAAAATCGGCGGTATCATGGTATTGCCGGTGGGGCAGTCGGATGCGGTTCAAACTCTGATCCGTGTGCGACGGACCGAAACCGGCCTGGACTATGACGAATTGTTGCCTGTTCGTTTCGTGCCCTTGCTGGAAGGGCTGGGAAAAGACGAGGCGTAGAAGTTTATTCTGAGGAACCCACCCGAACCCCGGTCAACAGGGGCAGGTGATGAGGACGGTAAAATGAGAGCAGTTTCCAAATCAGCGACGCTCCGCTGCGCAAGCGGCATGGTGGCAATGGTGGTTCTGGCCGGGTGTGAAGGCCCGCTGGACTATGATCTGCGCGGTCAGGTAGGCGGGTTTTCGACCGCTGACGCGGCGCAATCGGCCACCACAAGGCGCCCTGCGCCCGATGCACGCGGGGTCATTACTTATCCCACCTACCAAGTCGCCATCGCTCGGCGCGGCGACAAGGTCAGCGACGTGGCGGCGCGGGTCGGATTGCCCGAAGGGGAACTGGCCGTATTCAACGGTTTGAAGCCGACCGATACGTTGCGGGATGGCGAGGTGATCGCGTTGCCGCGTGCGGTCAGTGCGTCGTCGGGCAATGTCGATATTGCCACGATTGCCGGGACTGCGATTGATGAAGCACCGACCGATGGGTCTGTGCGTACCTCGACCCTTGCGCCTGCGCAGCCGGCGGCAGCGCCTGCACCGGTGGCCTCGGGGCCGGAGCCCATCCGGCATCAGGTCAAGCGGGGGGAAACCGCGTTTACGATTTCGCGCCTTTATGACGTGCCGGTGGATGCACTGGCCGATTGGAACGGATTGGATTCCGATTTCACCGTTCGCGAAGGCCAGTATTTGCTGATCCCGGTTAAAACCCAGACGCCGCCACGCCAGACAGAGGAACCGGCGACAAATGTGACTCAGCCGGGTGAAGGCTCACCCACGCCGACGCCTCCAAGTGCCACCCAGCCTTTGCCTGACGAAGAGGTCGTAGCAGCGCCGTCCGCGCCGGATGTGACGGCGGAAGCGCCGACGTCTCAGAGCAACTCGGCGCTGGGTTTGCCGGTGACGGGTTCGATCATTCGGACCTATGAAAAAGGCAAGAACGAGGGGATCGACATCGCGGCAGCTCCGGGCACCGCGGTAAAAGCGGCCGATAGCGGCACTGTCGCGGCGATCACTGCGGATGCAGATCAGGTTCCGATCATTGTGATCAAGCACAACAATGATCTGCTGACTGTTTATGCCAATGTGGACGGTATCACCGTTAAAAAGGGAGATCGGGTGCGTCGCGGTGAGAAGATTGCCGCCCTGCGGGACGGTGACAATGCCTATGTGCATTTCGAGGTTCGCAAAGGGTTCGAAGCGGTCGATCCTGAGCCTTTTTTGAAATAGGAAATGGCCCGTTCCGGGCTATGCCTCCGGCGGGGATATTTTTGGCCAGATGAAGGGCGGATCACGCTTTGGGGTCGAAGTCGCTCAGGCGTTTGCCGGGTTCATCTGTGAAGAGTTCGGGCAGGGGATGGACAGCTTCGATCAGGTCGATGCGGAAGACGCGGAAGCCCTGACGTAGCTCGCACCAGGCGGTGAGGGTCCAAACGCGCCCCCAATATTCCATGTGTAGGGGGCGGATTGTGCGGTCGATCAGTGTGCCGTCGATCCGGCGGTAGCTGAGGTGCAGTTTCTGGCGCGATTTTATGGCGGCGCGGATCGGGGCCATATGGGCCAGTCCACGCGCGGCATCGGCAAAGGGGTAGACGGCGAATTTCCAGGCGTCGGCCTCGGCGATCACCTGCGTGGGAAGAACTGCGTCGATTTTGTCTGCGAGCGTCTCGGCTGCGGTTTTCAGATCGGGGTCGGCGGCCTGGGCAACGATCGCCATGCCAAGGTTCAGCGCCTCAAGCTCGGCTGGGGTCAGGTTCAGCGGCGGCAGAGTGATCTGTTCGCGCACCATATAGCCCACGCCGCGCTCACCCTCGACCGGGACGCCCGAGGCGACCAGCGTATCCATATCGCGATAGATCGTGCGGACCGACACCTCGAGCCGGTCCGCTATGTCCTGCGCGCGGTGCAATTTGCCGTCGCGCAGGATTTGAATGATGTCAAACAGGCGATCCGTGCGGCGCATGTCACGCCGTCCGAACCGCGTTTAAGCGGTCATGTTCCATAGCACTTTCTCGTGACGCATCTGGATGCTGTCGGGCTTGATTGCCGTCATCAAGGCGGCAGCGAAGTCTTGTTGCGGGAACTGCGCGGCGGCGTCCTGTGCGGCTTTCATATCGGTCCAGACAACGTAGTCGGTCCAGCGGCCATCCTCGCCTTGGCTCAGCTGTCGATGCGCAAAGCCGGGGGCCGCGCGTACGAAGGCTTCGGTGGTTTGGCTTAGCTTCACGAACGCCTCGGGTGTGGTGCTGTCAGCGAGGGAAAAGGTGACGATTTCGGCAACATGGGTCATTTCAATCTCCGTTGACCTGGTTTCGATGATCTCTTCCTAGTCACGTACAACTGACATAAACCTGTCAGTTGAGAAAATCCAGCGCCCAAAAAACGCGTGAACGGGGCGAATTCGAACGCGGATTTGATCTGGCGCACTGTTGTCCGCGGCTCGTCAAGCGTAGACACATGGCCAAACAACATTCCCGGCGCTCGGCGTCGATGTAGAAGGAGACAAGACATGCTTAACAATATCGGCCTTCCCGGTCTGCTGCTGATCGCCGTTGTGGTTCTGGTTCTGTTTGGCCGCGGCAAAATCAGCTCGCTGATGGGCGAAGTGGGCAAAGGCATCACCTCGTTCAAGAAGGGCGTCAAAGAAGGCGCGGATGAGCTGGAACAGGACGCCTCCGAGATGGCCAAGGACGTCACCCCCGAGACCGACAAAGACAAGGCCTAAGCGCAGATGTTTGATCTGGGCTGGACCGAGCTTCTGGTCATCGGCGTTGTTGCCCTGATCGTTGTAGGGCCAAAGGACCTGCCGGTGCTGTTCCGCAATGTGGGGCGGTTTGTCGGCAAGGCCCGCGGCATGGCGCGCGAGTTTTCCAGCGCCATGAACGAGGCTGCTGACCAGGCGGGTGTCAATGAGATCAAGAAGGGTCTGAACGCGGCCACCAACCCTGTCGGCAGCGCCATGGATGGCGTGAAAGAGGCCGCGCAGGATCTGGCCAAGAGCATCGACCCGACCAAGTTCGACCCCGACAGCGAGACCGGCAAGCTGGCGGCCGAAAGGGCAGAGCAAGCCAAGAAGATCCAGGCTTCGACTGCGCGCGCCGCCGCCGAGCGCAAGGCGAAAGAGGCGGCTGACGCTCTGGCCAAGGCCGAAGAGGCCGAGGCCGCGCTGAAATCCGAAAGCAAGACATGACCAAGACCGACGAGATCGAGGACAGCTCGGCCCCATTGATCGAGCATCTGGCAGAACTGCGCACGCGGCTTATTCATTGCGTTGTGGCGTTTCTGATCGGGATGATCATCTGTTTCACTGTGGCGACGCCGCTTTTCAACTTTCTGACGCGCCCCTTGTGTGACGTTCTGGCTGAACGCGGGCAGGATTGCGGGCTGATCTTCATCTCGCCGCAGGAAGGGTTCTTTGTGGCCATCAAAGTCTCACTGCTGGGCGGGTTCATTCTGGCCTTTCCCTATATCGGGATGCAGATGTGGCGGTTCGTGGCGCCTGGGTTGTACAAATCCGAAAAGAACGCGTTTTTACCGTTCATGCTGGCCTCGCCCTTCATGTTCCTGTTGGGGGCCAGCTTTGCCTTCTACGTGGTCACACCGCTGGCCTATGACTTCTTCCTTGGCTTCCAGCAATTCGGTGCCGAAGGCGAGGCCGTGACCGATGGCGCAACCGCAGCACCACTGAGCGTGGTCTTCCAGGGCTCGGCGCAGGAATATCTAAACCTGACGATCAAATTCATCGTAGCCTTTGGTCTGTGCTTCCAACTGCCGGTTCTGCTGACGCTGATGGGCAAGGCGGGGCTTGTGACGGCCGAAGGTCTGGGATCGGTTCGCAAATACGCCGTGGTCGCCATTCTGGTGCTTGCCGCGCTGGTGACACCGCCCGACGTGATTACTCAGGTGATCCTGTTCGTGGTGGTCTATGGACTGTACGAAATCTCGATCTTCCTCGTAGCGCGTGTCGAGAAAAAGCGCGAAGAACAGCTGCGCGCTGACGGCTACTATGACGACGAAGAAGAAGCGGACGCCGATATCGTGAACGAAGAAAGCAAGTAAGCCGGCTTAATCCTGAACAGGCGCGCTCACTGGTGGCGCGCCTTTTTCATGCATGGGCCTTGCCGCTTGCATCTGATCATGGTTTGAACCCCAAAACAGTCGGAGGCCCTGATGGATGACCAAGCCCTGAACCGCATTGCTGATGCCTTGGAGCGCATGGCTCCAGCCCCCTTGGCAGCCCCGGATTTCGGCGCGGCACCGGCTTTCGTCTGGCATGTGGACCCGGACCGGCTGGAACCGGTGACAAAGGTCAACCGGGTCGATCTGGACCTGCTGATAGGCATTAACCGCTCGCGCGACACACTGTTGGACAACACGCGGCGCTTTGCGGCTGGGTATAAGGCAAACAATGCGTTGCTCTGGGGTGCGCGGGGTATGGGCAAGTCCAGCCTTGTCAAAGCGGTCCATGGGAGCTTGCAAGATGAATACCCCGATCTGAAACTGGTCGAACTTCAGCGCGAGGACATGGGCTCGGTCGCGCGTCTGCTAAACCATCTGCGGGCCGCGCCGCATCGGTTCATCCTGTTCTGCGATGATCTTTCGTTCAGCCATGATGACCAACACTACAAATCGCTCAAGGCGGTGCTGGACGGTGGTATCGAAGGCCGCCCGGAGAATGTTGTCTTCTACGCCACCTCGAACCGCCGTCACCTGATGCCGCGCGACATGATTGAAAACGAACGGTCCAGCGCCATCAACCCGTCCGAGGCGGTCGAGGAAAAAGTCTCACTCTCCGACCGCTTCGGCCTTTGGCTGGGCTTCCACCCCTGCGATCAGGACGAATACCTCGCCATGATCAACCGCTACTGCGCCGCCTATGGCGTCAACGTCGCCCCCGACACCCTACGCGCCGAAGCCATCGAATGGCAGGCCACACGCGGCGCACGTTCTGGCCGCGTAGCGTGGCAATTCTTCGTCGATCTGGCCGGGCGCACCGGGACCCATATCGGCTGATCCGCCCGCTTCATCTGGCTAAAAATATCCCTGCCAGAGGCATGGCCCGCAAGGGCCATTCCCCTATAGCGACGCCAAAATCCGGGCCGCCTCATCCGTAGGGCTCGTCAAAGCACCACGGTCCTCGCCGGGATGGAACCGGGCGCGTACGGCGGTGGGCATGGGGGCGGGCTCGACAATAGACACGCGCGGGCCAGTACGCTCGGTCTCAAGCTGCCAACTCCGCGCCAACGCCATCTGTGCGCCTTTGGTCGCGCCGTAGATGCCATAGAATTTCTCACCCGCCTTGGGGTCGTCGAAAAACACAGCGTGACCGCTCTCGCCCAACAAAGGCGCAACATATGGGATCAGAACTGAAGTCGCCGTCGCGTTGGTATTCAAAGCCTTCGCCCATTCCTTGGGATCGATGAAGTGCGTAGGCGTCAGGGCCGAGGTGTGGATGGCGGTATGCAGCCATAGATCCACCTTGCCCCAGCGATCGTGAATACCTCGGCACAGGGTTGCCATGGCGTTCGGGTCGGCGATGTCCATTGGCGCCAGCGTGGCCGCGCCGCCCTTGGCCTGAATGCGGTCGTCCAACTCTTCCAGCCCACCGGTGGTGCGGGCAACAGCAACGATGTGGTATTCGGGGGCCAGCGCCTCGGCCAGGGCAGCACCCAGGCCCCGAGACGCCCCGGTGATGAGGGCAATTTTAGTCTGATCGGTCATGGGTGGGGTTTGAACCCCTGCGCGCAAGCCGTCAAGACAGGATTAGCGACCGGGGATGGCGATCCGCTGGGTCTGGCCGCTTTGTCGCAGCATGATCCCTTCGGCATCAATGGCTACGACGGTGCCCGAGGCAACGCGGCTACCCGGTTTGACCTCTTTGACCCGACCCGAGGACAGGCGCATCAGCGCACGTAGCTCGGTTTTGGGCCCGAACACGCCCAACAGGGCGACCGAACTTTTCTTTAGCGCGTCCTTCTGCGTAGCCGCGCTTTCGACGGTGGAATTTGGCATGGTTTGCGGCAGGGGCGAAGGGCCCCAACCCCTTATGTCTGAGTGAGTGGTGGCAGCGGCCTAGCAAATGAGCAGGTGAAACGAAAGGCGGCGGTGCTCGCTGGTTTTCTCACAATTTCGCGTGGGTCTGCGAACCCATTGCGATTGCGTTTCCTTCGCCAGAGAGTTGTGTGTCAGAAAATTTTGCCCCCGGCGCTGCATCTGACAAAAACGCCCGGACCGACACTAAGATCCGAGCTTTTCCGCGCTTCTGATTCGCTGGATTTACGAACCCGACGCCAATTTCGTGGCGTTCCAAGACCCGCCCGGCACCTGCATGTCCTCGCGCTTTTTGCTGACGCGGGTGCTGTTTTCCAGGCTGTCCAGATAATCGTCGCTGACGCTGCCGGTGATGTAATTACCGTCAAAGCACGAGCAATCAAACGCCTCGATCTCGGGGTTGCCTTCCTTGGCGGCCCAGATCAGGTCGTCCAACTTTTGATAGAACAGCGCATCTGCGCCCAGTTCCTGCCGGATCTCTTCGATCTCTTTGCCGTTGGCGACCAGTTCATGCTTGGTGGGCATGTCGATGCCATAGACATTGGGATATTTCACAGGCGGCGAGGCGCTGGCGATATAGACTTTTTTCGCGCCAGCCTCGCGGCACATTTGCACGATCTTCTTGATCGTGTTGCCGCGAACGATGGAATCGTCGATCAGTAGCACGTTGTGACCTTTGAACTCCAACGGGACCGCATTCAGCTTGCGGCGCACCGATTTCTGGCGTTCTTCCTGACCGGGCATGATGAAGGTTCGGCCGACATATCGGTTCTTCACCAACCCTTCACGGTAGGGAATACCGGTGATCTTTGCGGCCTCAAGCGCCACAGGGCGGGCGCTGTCGGGGACGGGAATGATCCGGTCGATCTCAAGCCCTGAGTCCTGGATCTGCTTGGCCAGAGTCTGCCCCATGCGCATCTGGGTTTTGTAGACGGAGACCCCATCCAACAGCGAATCCGGACGGGCGAGGTAGACATATTCAAAGATACAAGGCGTCAGCTTGCCTTCGACGGCCTGAAACTCATGCTTGTTGCCGTCGAGATCGATCAGGATTGCCTCGCCGGGGCGCAGGTCGCGCAGTTTGTCAAAACCGTTGATGCCAAAGGCCACATCCTCGGACGCAAAGGCAAAATCGTCACCATCCACATCCGATTCTCGGACCGCGACGGACAAGGGGCGAATCCCGTGCGGGTCGCGGAACGCCAGCATGCCGACACCGGCAATCAGACAGATCACCGAATAGGCGCCCTGAATACGCTCCATCGTCATCTTCACACCGGCAAAGATGTTGCGGATCGGATCGGCATTGCCGTTGACCTTGATCGCATCAGCCACCTTGTCTGCCAGCACATTCAGCAGAATCTCGGAGTCCGAGGTAGTACGCAGGTGGCGGCTGTATTTGCCGGTCACTTTCTCTCGCTGTTCGGCCGTGTTGGTGATGTTGCCGTTATGGACCAGATAGATGCCATATGGGGCGTTCACGAAAAACGGCTGCGCCTCGGCGGCGCTCAGCGATCCGGCGGTCGGATAACGCACATGGCCGATGCCCACCTTGCCCAGCAAGGTTTCCGCATCCTTGGCGTTGAACACGTCCTTGACCAGACCATTGGCTTTCTTCTCGCGGAAGAATTCGCCGTTATAGGTGACGATCCCCGAGGCATCCTGACCCCGGTGCTGCAACATTAGCAGCCCGTCATAGATTTCCGCAAACACATCATGCGTTCGGCTTGCGATCCCCAAAATCCCACACATGTACGGGCTCCAACTTTCTATGACGTAGCGATTGACGGCAGGTTGAGAAACATCGGGGCGCTTGCCCTGTTCAAAGCCGCTGGCTTGCCTGTGGATACAGTCGCACCCTTGCCGCAACGGGCTGGTGCGAAAGAAAACGGGTACAGCAAGATCGGTGGCTCCGATTCCATCTCAGTTCGGCCCTCACATACTGCGTAACGATGCCTGTGTCATCAAAGGATCACAATTCACATCTGATGCAGGCGAAATTTGCTGCAACGACGCCTGTTCAAGTGACAGGCAGGGCAGGGTGTGCTGTCATGACCGGATAGAGACTATCATTTTTTTCGCCGGGATGAATTGAGCCATGTGGCAACACAAACAGGGTCAAAAGAAAGAAACACCCCCAAAACGCCGGTGTCACCGATGCCGTGGCATGGGGCGCGCGCCCTGTCAGATCTGCAATGGCGCAGGCGAAGTGGTCAAAAGCCGCGATGTGTTTGGAAAACCTATAACCAGCCGCTGTGATGGCTGCTTCGGCTTGAAGAATATCCGCTGCACCGTCTGCGCAGGCGAGGGCTTTACTTGACCGGTAAAAGAAAAGCCCGGCTAAAGCCGGGCTTTCAGGGTTATTCAGTTGCCGCTGGTTCGGTCAGCTCTTCGGTCGCGGCGGGCTCGGTCGAGCAGCTGGCGACAAGCTCTTCATATTGCTGTGTGATCCAGCCAAGCGCCTCTTCCGGGTTTTGTTCTTCGATCTGGTCGCTGAACTGTTCGAACACTTTGGCCGAGCGGCTTTCATCGACGATCGTATAGGACTGACCGGTCATGACGGTGTCGTAGACAAAGAAGGCAATGGCGACCAGCAGGATGCCACGCGCAATCCCGAAGAAGAAGCCAAGTGCCTGATCCAAACCGCCCAGGGCTGAGCGTTGCACCAACGACGAAAACAGCGGGGTAAAGATGCTGACCACGATCAAGGCTACCGCAAAGACCGCCGCAAAACCAGTGATTACTGACAATTCGCAACTGTCGCGCAGGAAATCTCCGACAACCGGAACTTCTTTGATAAGCGGAACCGCTTGGGGGGCGAAAATAAAAGCCAAAACAGCGGCCGCGACCCAACCTGCAATTGCCAAAATCTCGCGCAATAAACCGCGGGAATAGGCCAGAAGACCCGACACCACGATGATCAGGGCAACCACCCCGTCAATAATTGTAAAACCTTCCATGGCCCTCGCCTGTAGTTTTTTTCAGCCTCTCAAGGCTTTACCTTAACCTGCTCCGAAGGTTTCGCCAACAAACCCCACTAAATCAGAGGGTCGGGTGAGTGTCAGACCTGCCACAGTGCCGGTTTTGCCACCTGCCGGAGCTATAGCTGATGTGAAACCAAGTTTCTGGGCTTCTTTCAACCTGTTTTCGGTTTGGGCTGCGGGTCTCAGAGCCCCGGAAAGTGAGATTTCTCCGAATACGACAGTATCTGCAGGCAGGGCGGTATCTTCGCGCGCACTGAGCAGGGCTGCTGCCACCGCAAGGTCGGCTGCGGGCTCGCTGACCTTCAGGCCTCCGGCGACGTTCAGGTAGACGTCCAAACCGGTGAACGGCACGCCACAGCGCGCTTCGAGCACCGCCAGGATCATGGCCAGTCGCCCGCTATCCCATCCTACAACGGTGCGGCGCGGTTGTGAGTGGGGAGAGGGAGCGACAAGTGCTTGTAACTCAACAAGAACCGGGCGGGTGCCTTCGATCCCGGCAAACACGGCCGAGCCGGGACTGGGCGTGCCGCGTTCGGACAGGAACAGGGCCGAAGGATTGGTGACCTGTGCCAATCCCTTACCCGTCATCTCGAATACGCCAATCTCGTCGGCGGGGCCAAAGCGGTTCTTAACTGCGCGTAGAATACGGAATTGATGTCCGCGTTCGCCCTCAAAATACAGCACCGTGTCGACCATGTGCTCCACGACGCGGGGGCCCGCGATCTGGCCCTCTTTGGTGACATGGCCGACCATGATGATCGAAATGCCGTATCGTTTCGCAAACGTGGTCAATTCATGGGCTGCGGCCCTTACTTGTGACACGGAGCCGGGCGCGCTGTCGACATTGTCGGCCCACATGGTCTGAATCGAGTCGATTATAGCAAGGCCGGGCTTTTCCGCCTCAAGCGTGGTAAGGATGTTGCGCAGGTTTGTTTCTGCCGCCAGTTGCACCGGCGCGTCCTCCAGCCCCAGACGGCGGGCGCGCATCCGTACCTGGGCGCTGGCTTCCTCGCCCGAGACATAGATGGTTTTGACGCCAGCACGAGCAAACCGTGCGGCGGCTTGCAGCAAGAGGGTGGATTTTCCGATGCCTGGATCTCCGCCCACCAGTAGGGCCGAGGCGGGGACAAGGCCACCGCCCAGTACGCGATCCAGTTCCTCGACCCCACACAATGTGCGAGGCGGAGGGGTTTCCTCGGTCGACAAGTCCGTGAGTGCGATGGTCTGGCCCCGCTTGCCGCCGAGGGATTTCTTGGCTGGGCCAGCCGAAAGGGGGGCTTCTTGTACAATCGTGTTCCACTCGCCGCAGCCGTCACAGCGGCCGGACCAGCGGGAATGCGTGGCGCCACAGGCCGAGCATGAAAAAGTCGTCTTTGCCATGCGGCCCTTGGTGCCCGAGGTGGGGCGGTTCTTCAAGCCCTTGCGGGCTTTCATTGCCGCCGGTGGCGCGCCACGTCCTCAAGCCCTGCGGGCCATCGTCCGCGGCGGGCGCCCAAGGGCGCCTACTCTGCGGCGCGCGAAGGCGACATGGCGATGACGCTGGATGTCGCCGTTTTGCGATCCTCGACCGGGGCCTGAAGCTGGGTCGAAAGTTCGGGCAGCAGGTCGAACAACTCGTCCCGCAGGCGTGCCAGTTGCGATTTGGCGATGGATTCTTCGATTTCGACATCGCGGGTCCATTGCCGCAGTTCTTGCTGGATGGTTTGAGCGTCACCGATGCGCTGCTGGAATTGTTCGATCTCTTCCTGACGCTGTTGCAGGAAGGTGCGCGCCCGGGTCACGCGTTCATCACTGTAGGTGACGGCCAATTCATGGCTGATCTGGCTCATCTGAGCGGCGAGTTCCAGAATTTCAGGCTCCAGAGCTTGCAGGTCGGGATGTTGGCGCAAAAAGGCGATACGTTCTTTGACGGCATCGAACTCGGACGACATCATGAATGTGTCACCCCGATCCGCGGCATGAGCTAGTTGGTAGGCATAAGTGATGTCCTGCATGTTCATCGCAAACTTGCGATGCGCATTTTCAAGCGCCATCATCCGGCTATTTGCGGGCAGGTAGAAGGCCAGCATGAGAATCAGTGCGGTCAATCCGATCTGTATGAACATGCCCGCATCTGCGGTCGGCGCGGTGCCGAAACCAGCTTGCATTGACAGCCAGGGTAGGACCCCGAGTGCGGATAATGCGGTGGTTGCCACGGCCGCAAGCGCAGCCATGCAGATGAGGAAAAAAGTCAGTCTTAAAAAGGCATTCTGAAATTGCAATGTTATGTTGTGGAGGGCGGCCATGGTTGTCCATCTCCTTCTAGAACCGGAACACACCGGAGCCGAAGCGGAGTAGACTTAACGCATACAGAGTGATCCGCTACGGACCCGAAAACTACAATTTGCTGCTCGAAATATTAAGATGATACTTGGGTAAGTGTTTTCAATCAATTGGCTTTAAGCTTTTCGTGAGGTGGATGTCATCTCTGTAATATGTCCCAATGCCAGCGAGGCCAGAATACAGCCTGTAAACAGGTAAAGACCCCAGGCGGTTTCGATGGTGGCGTAAGAGATGCCCTTGGCCAGCGTGATGTAGAGTGCGATCAGGAAAATATCGGCCATGGCCAACTTACCAAGGATGTTCAGCGCGGGTTGAACGCGCGGGTCCAGCAGGCTCCATTGGATCAGGGCGGTGCCGATGGTTTTTATATAGGGCGCAAACAGGGCGAAGACGGTGACGACCAATGCGAGGAAAATGTCGGATTGCCAGAGGGACTGGAGCCCGGTGATGACGCTGATTTCGCTGAGGCCGAAGATCGGCAGGAGACCTGCGCGCATCAGCGGGGCGAACCACGCGATGGGGTAGAGGATCAGGAGGGCGAGGGTGGCGAGGCGGAGGGTCATGACAGGGCGTCTTGGCGAGATTAAAAATTCGCTGCGATGTTCTGCTATGCTTAACCTAAATCAGCACTCACCACAGAGTTATTTTTTGAAGGGAGGAACGATGTCGGGTTTTGTGGCCTACAAGTCAATTGTCGACCCATCGGACTGTGATTTTCTTGGGCACATGAATGTGTCCAAGTATTTTGCAGCCTGTTCGGATTCCGTTTTTGCGCTGCAGGCTGAGTTGGGGCTTACGGCCGACGACATGCGGTCGGGACGAAAGCTGTCCTTTGCGGTGGTCCATGCAGACAGCAATTTTCTTGCGGAATTGAGTGCTGGCGAAGCCATCCAGATGGAAAGCGAGATTCTAGAGGTTGGAACGAAATCTATGACTTTCAGCCACAAACTAGTTCGCGTTGCTGATGGAGAACCTGCATTTACGACCGTTTTCAAATGCGTTTTGCTCAATTTGCAGACGAGGCGCGCCGAAGTCATTCCGCAGGAAATTGTCGAGCGTTCGACATATTGGATGGCAAAGAACGAAGATTAACGCACCGCCTCAATCGGCCCTTCTGCACTGCCACTGATGAACTGCTCCACATAGGGATCACCCGAGGCATCCATTTGACCAACAGGCCCAGTCCACTGGATGACCCCTCCGTGCAGCATCGCCACATTGTCGGCAATGGCGCGGACGGAACTCATGTCGTGGGTGATGGTCATGGCGGTGGCGCCCATCTCGGTCACGATTTCGCGGATCAGGTCGTTGATGACGCCCGACATGATTGGGTCCAAGCCCGTGGTAGGTTCGTCAAAGAAAATGATCTCGGGTTCGGCAGCGATGGCGCGGGCAAGGCCCACGCGTTTTTGCATGCCACCCGACAACTCAGACGGAAACCTGTCGGCCACGTCCGATTTCAGACCCACGCGGCGCAGTTTCTCGATGGCGATCTCGCGGGCATATTCCGGGGGACGTTTCAACGGGCCGCGCAACAGGCGGAAGGCGACGTTTTGCCAGACGGGCAGCGAGTCAAACAGCGCCGCACCCTGAAACAGCATCCCGAACCGCGCTAGAAACGCGTCCCGGTCGCCTTTGGTGGCGTCTTTGCCGTCCACGTAGATCATGCCACTGTCGGGTTTGATCAGACCCAGAATACACTTCAGCGCCACGGACTTACCGGTGCCCGAGCCGCCGATGATCACCATTGAGGTGCCCTGGGGGATCTCAAGGTTCATGCCCTGCAGCACGCGGTTGTCGCCAAAGGCCTTGTGTACATTCTCAAGCCGTATCATACCGAAAAGAACACCCCTGTCAGAATGAAGTTGGCGGCCAGGATCATAATGGCTGCAGCCTCGACCGAAGACTTGGTGGCACGCCCGACGCCCTGTGCGCCCCGGCCCGAGTTCATGCCGTAGTAGCAGCCCATCACGGCGGTGATCAGGCCGAAGGCGGCCCCTTTGGTTAGGGACGAGATCACGTCGTGTAGCTCAAGAAAGTTGACTGTGTTTTGCAGGTAGACGGCGGCGTTGAAGCCAAGGCTTTGCGTTGCGACCACATAGCCGCCGGCGATGCCGATCACGTCGCCCACGGCCACCAGAACAGGCACGGTGAGGATTGCGGCCAATACGCGCGGAGCGGTCAGGTACTTCATCGGATGGGTGGACAGCGTGACCAGCGCGTCGATTTGCTCGGTCACTTTCATCGTCGCGATTTCCGCCGCGATAGACGAGGTGACGCGCGCTGCGATCATCAACCCGCCCAGCACCGGGCCCAGTTCGCGTACCATGCCGATGGCAACGATTTGCGGCACCACGGCCTCGGCGTTGAAACGGGCGCCACCGGCGTAGATTTGCAGCGCCAGCGCGCCACCGGTGAAGATCGCAGTCAGACCGACAACCGGCAGCGACAGCCAGCCGATATTCATCAGTGCTACGACAAATTCGCGCGGGTAGTAAGGCGGGCGGAAAATGTGCGAGATCGCATCGACCGTGAAAAGCGATACCTTGCCGAAGTTCGCAAACAGGGACAGGACGACGCGACCCAGCCCGCCCAGCATATACAAAGGGTTCATTCCACGTAGCCTCGGGAATAGCGCGCGCCCAGCGATGTGAGGATTTCATAGCCGATGGTGCCTGCGGCCTCGGCCAAATCATCCACGGTCTGGTGGCCGTTCAGGATGCGCAGGCGTTCGGGGTCTTCGGGCAGGTCGGTGACATCCACGGTGATCAGGTCCATCGAAATGCGCCCAACAACCGGGCAGGGCTGACCGCCTGCAAAGGCGTCGATGCCGCCCCCAATCGCGCGATGCAGCCCGTCGGCATATCCGGCCGCGACGGTGGCGATGCGGGACGGACGACGCGCGGTCCAGCTGTTGCCGTAGCCGACCGTCTCACCTTCGGCCAGTTCACGGACCTGAATGACGGGCAGGTCCGCTGTCACCACGGGTTTCGCCGCAGCAAAGGGCATGCCGCCGTAAAGGCCGACGCCAGCGCGGCAGAGGTCAAAGTGATATTCGGGTCCCAACAATATCCCACCGGTTGCTGCCAAGGAGCGTCGTGCAGTGACACCCTCGGTCATCTCGCGGAAATTGCGCAGTTGATAGGTGTTCATTGGGTGGTCGGGCTCATCGGCGCAGGCCAGATGCGACATGATCAGCGCAGGGTTTTGTGCCTCGATCCGTTCGCGCAGTTCAGCCCAATCTGAGCGTTCCAGACCCAGACGGTTCATGCCCGTGTCGAGCTGAATGCCGAAGGCGTGGCCGGGCAGACTTTGTTCGTGGCGCTGGACCTGTTCTGGTGAGTTCAGCATCGGCGTCAGGTCATGGGCCTGCAACAGATCTGCATCGCCCTCCATATGGCCTGAGAACACGCCGATCATCGGACCGGGGCCTACGGCGGCACGGACCTCGGCACCTTCTTCGGCAGCGGCAACAAAAAAGGTGCGCACGCCTTCTTCGGCCAGCGCATCGGAAACGGGGCCAGCCCCAAGTCCATAGGCATCGGCCTTGACCACCGCAGCGGTCTCGGCATTCGTCTTGGCATCCAAGGCGCGCCAGTTATTGGCCAGCGCAAGAAGGTTGATAGTCAAACGTGCGGTACTCATGGCACTGTTCATGACATTGGATCGCGGCAGGTCAAGGGGGTACGCACCGTTTATTGCCCGGTTTGACAGGAACGTGGGCAGGGATTGGCCACGGATCAGGGAAAAGCGCGCAGGAAATCGCAAAAAATCTCAATCCCATTGAAATTGCCGAACAGCAGTCGCAGGGTTAGGCGAGGAATCATGCTAAACGGTGTTATGCAGCGGGCAAGGGTGAAATTATGATGCTATCTTCGGGGCTTACCGGGCAAGAGGCCGCAATTCCTGAATTCTACCGCGATGTGTTCGCAGCGTCCGAGGGCGAAGCGGAAGGCGATGCGCTTTTTGCGCTAACGCAAGCCCTAATGGACACCACGCCCCCCGAAGCCCTGTTCTGCGTCACTGCTGGCGAGGTTGGTGATCTGAAGGGTTGTATCTTTTTTTCTCGGCTTTTTTACGAAGATGATCCGCGCGACGTGGTTCTGATGTCTCCGGTCGCGGTTCGTACTGACTATCAGGGGCAGGGGATTGGGAGAAAACTGATTGCTTATGGTCTGGACCAGATGCGTCAAGCGGGTTTGGATGTTGTCGTTACCTATGGCGATCCCGCTTACTATAGCAAAGCAGGATTCCAGCCAATGACGATAGAGTTCGCCAGCCCACCCCACGCGCTGAGCATGCCACATGGATGGCAGGGGCAATCGCTCACCAAATCGGACCTGACGCCGCTGGCAGGCTCGTCACGCTGCGTGTCTGCCTTCGATGTGCCAGAGATGTGGTAGGTCAGTAGCCCTCGATCTGGCCGTCCTGCTGCCAGGGTTTGACCAGATTGCCAAAGCGGGTGAACTGCGCCTCGAACGAGAGTTCAACCGTGCCGATGGGGCCGTGGCGCTGCTTGCCGACGATGACCTCGGCCTTGCCATGCAGGCGGTCCATGGCCTGTTTCCACTCTTCCATCTTTTCCAGCTCATGATCGCCGGGCTTTTCGCGCTCTTTGTAGTATTCCTCGCGGAACACGAACATCACCACGTCGGCATCCTGTTCGATCGAGCCCGATTCCCGCAGGTCTGACAGTTGCGGACGCTTGTCGTCGCGGTTTTCCACCTGGCGCGACAGCTGGGAGAGGGCGATGACCGGGATGTTCAGTTCTTTGGCGATGGCCTTCATGCCCATCGAAATCTCGGCAATCTCGTTGACGCGATTGTCGGCCATGCCGCGACACAGCTGCAAATAGTCGATGACCAGCAGGTCCAAACCGTGCGTCCGCTTCAACCGCCGCGCGCGGGCAGCAAGTTGCGAGATCGGCAAAGCCGGGGTGTCGTCGATGAACAGTGGGCAGGCTTCCAACTCTTTCGCCGCGTCTACAAAGCGGCGGAACTCGGCTTCGGTCATGTCGCCCTGACGGATCTTGTGCGAGGAGATTTCCGAGGCTTCAGCCAGAACCCGGCCTGCCAACTGCTCGGCGCTCATCTCCAGCGAGAAGAAACCGACCACTCCGCCGTCAATCGCACCCTCAGACCCATCTGGCTTGGTGCCGCGTTTGTAGGCTTTGGCCACGTTGAACGCGACGTTGGTCGCCAATGAGGTTTTCCCCATCGACGGACGACCAGCCAGAATAATCAGGTCGGACGGGTGCAGGCCCCCAAGCTGTTTGTCCAAGTCGGCCAGACCGGTGGAAATCCCTGCCATGCCACCACCGCGCTGATACGCTTCGTTGGTGACGTTGACGGCTTCTGTGACCGCCTTGAGGAAGGATTGAAATCCCTGTTCGGTCTGGCCCTGCTCGGATAGCTGATAAAGCTGTTGCTCGGCCTCGACGATCTGTTCCTTGGGCTCGCTGCTGACATCCACCCGCGCCGCCTTGTCCGAGATATCGCGGCCCAGCCGGATCAACTCGCGCCGGATGGCGAGGTCATAGATCATCTGGGCATAGTCATGCACCGCAAAGGCACTGATCGACGCACCCGCCAGTTTGACCAGATAGGCGGGGCCACCCAGTTCCTTGAGGCCCTCATCCTCGGCCATGAAGGATTTCAGCGTCACGGGCGAGGCCAAAGCATTCTTGGCGATGCGATTGGCCGCCACCTCGTAGATGCGGGCATGGACCGGGTCATAGAAATGCTCGGCCCCAATGATCGAGGCGACGCGATCATAGAGATCGTTATTGGTCAGAATCGCGCCCAAAAGCTGCTGCTCGGCCTCGATGGAATGCGGCATGGTTTCGGCGTTCTGAATCTGCGCCGCCGCCTGCTCGATACTGCTTATCTCGTTCATTTTGTCCCCGCTGCCCGTGCGACAGTTCTAATCAATCCGGCACCCGTTGGGCCATCTGTAAATCTCTGAAGATAAGTCGCGAATAACTCGACTTCAGCTTGGGATAAGTTTGGACAACTTTGCCAAAGAACACCGCGCGGCGCAACATTTAGTGCAGCTTCATCGCGGCAGCACTAGATGCGAGCGCTGAGGGGGCGATTCTTTGCCAAGTTACCCCCAGTTTATGCACAGGCACTTTAGGAGGGTTTGTTGGCTTCCTGCCATCCACGCGGGTCGTTCAGGAAGGCTTCGACACCGTCAAGTGTCTCTGCATCAAAGGCTTTCTGCGCTTTTGCTTCGGCCAAAACATCCCACCAAGTGCACAGGTGATGCAGTTTCACACCGTGATCGCCCAGGGTTTTCTCGGTCTCGGGGAAGATGCCGTAGTAAAAGATCACCGCCGTGTGGCCGCAGGTCGCCCCGGTGTCGCGGATCGCATCCACGAAGGACAGCTTTGATCCGCCGTCGGTGGTCAGATCTTCGACCAGCAGAACGCGCTCACCCTCGGACATTGCACCCTCGATCCGGGCATTGCGGCCGTAGCCCTTGGGCTTTTTGCGCACATAGGTCATGGGCAGGGCCATCCGCTCGGCGACCATGGCGGCAAAGGGGATGCCTGCGGTTTCACCACCTGCGATGTTGTCGAACGCCTCGAACCCGGCTTCGCGCATCACGGTGACGGTCAGGAAGTCCATCAGGGTCGAGCGGATGCGGGGGTATGAGATCAGCTTGCGGCAGTCGATATAGGTCGGGCTGGGCAGGCCAGAGGCCAGTGTGAACGGCTCGCGCGCGTTGAAGTGGACGGCTTTGATCTCCAGCAGCATGCGCGCGGTCAGGCGGGCGATTTCGGTGCTGTCGGGGTACGAGCTGGGGATCATGATGCAAACCTCTGGGCTGATAACACGTTGCGGGCTGATAGCCCGCCGCAGGGCACAGAGTCGAGGGGGCGGGCAAAAGAAATGCGGACCCGCAAGGGGCCCGCTTTGCACATTCAGTATGACGCGCGATCAGCTTGTCATGTCGTAAGCGCGCTCACCATGCACCGACAGATCGAGGCCATTGGTCTCGGTCTCTGCATCCACCCGCAGCGGAGTGATCAGCGCGACCAGTTTGATCAGTACAAAGGTAACAACGACTGTGAACACTCCTACGATGACCAGGCCACCCAACTGTGCAGTCCAGGCGCCCAGGCCAAAGACGGCGATCATAAGCGTGCCAAAGATGCCGCCGACGCCATGCACGGCGAATACATCCAGCGTATCGTCGATTTTCAGAACGTTGCGGATGACATTGACGGCTTCCTGACACAACACACCGGCCACGGCACCGATGATCAGCGCCTGAACCGGATCCACATAGCCCGAGGCGGGTGTGATCGAGGCCAAGCCGGCGATCGTACCTGTCACTAGACCGACCATCGAGGCCTTGCCGTACTTGATCCGCTCATACAGCGCCCAAGTCAGAGAGGCAGTCGCGGCCGAGATATGCGTCACGGTCATCGCCATCGCAGCACCGCCGTCAGCGGCCAGTTGCGAACCGCCATTGAAGCCGAACCAGCCAACCCACAGCATCGCGGCACCGATCATGACAAAGCCCGGATTGTGCGGCGGCGTCGTGCGGTTGCGGCGCGGGCCCAGAACCACGGCGATAATCAGCGCGGCCAGACCGGCGGTTTCATGCACCACGATTCCGCCTGCAAAGTCACGCACGCCGACCTCGCCCAAAATGCCGCCATCTGTCAGAATGCCACCACCCCAGATCCAATGCACCACCGGCGCATAGCACAGCAACATCCACAGGCCCGAGAAGGTCAGCACAAAGCCAAAGCCCACGCGCTCGACATAAGCGCCGACGATCAGGGCAGGGGTGATGATGGCAAAGGTCATCTGGAATGCGAAGAAGAGAACCTCGGGCAGCGTGCCCGATAGGCTGTCTGCATCGACACCGTTCAGAAACGCCTTGCCCAGACCGCCCCACAAGCCTGATCCGCCATCGCCGAACGCGATGGAATAGCCTGCGACCAGCCACAGGATGCTCATCAAACAAGCGATCGAGAAACAGTGCATGAACACGCTCAGCACGTTGCGGGCGCGCACGAGGCCGCCATAGAACAGGGCGAGGCCCGGCAATGTCATGAACAGGACCAAGGCGGTTGCCACAATGATCCAGGCTGTATCGGCTCCATTCATCGGCCGGTCTCCTCTTCAACTTGCGTGGCGCGGCTTGAAGCGGATCAGGGACGAGGAAAAAAGAGGCAACATCACAAAAAGCAGCCTGTTTTTGGGGCTTTTTGTGAAAAGGTGATTAAATAGGCGGCGATCAGAGCAACATGCCCTATTTTTGAGCAATACTAGAAAGCGCCTGAGAAAGCAGGCCCAGCGCGTGATCTCGAGCCGCGCGCCGGACGTTTTCCCGACCCAACGGACCAAATTCAACTGTCTCAGACCGTGTGTGCAAACCATCGGCGGCAAGGCCGAAGCAGACACGGCCCTCGGGTTTGAACTCAGACCCGCCGGGGCCTGCAATGCCTGTGATCGACACGGCAAGTTGTGCCTGTGAATGATGCAGCGCGCCTTCGGCCATTTCGCGTGCGACCTCTTCCGAGACTGCGCCGTAAGCATCCAGCGTCGCAGCCTTCACGCCCAGCATCTGTTGTTTGGCGGCGTTGGTGTAGGTGACAAAGCCGCGATCCACTACGGCCGAACTGCCGGGGATATCAGTCAGGGCAGCCGCTACCATGCCGCCAGTGCAGCTTTCAGCAGCGGCAATCATCACACCTTGCGCCTTGGCGCGGTCCAGTAACGTGGCGACGATCAAAGTCCCAACACCCCGTGCGCGATCCCGGCCAGGATCAGCACGCCGATGGCGGCAAACACCCCGGCGATCACATCGTCCAGCATCACGCCCATCGCATCTCCCTTGCGATCCGCCCAACCCACCGGGCCGGGTTTGGTGATGTCGAACAGCCGGAACAGCACGAACCCTGCAACCCAGCCGGGCCAGAGGGCCGTGATCTCGATCCCATGCGCCCAGGAGGGGTAAGAGATCGCCCAAAGCGCGATGAACTGGCCTGCGACCTCATCTACGACGATCTCGGACGGGTCGTGATCCTCTTGCCCTGCGGTCATCACGCGGGTCGCCCAGAGCCCGCCAAAGAACACCGCAAACGTGGCGATCACCAGCAGGGGAAAACCACCCAGTGTATGAAAGACCCACGCCAAGGGCAGGGCGGCCAGTGACCCCCACGTGCCCGGTGCGGGGCGTAGATAACCCAAGCCACAGACGGTTCCGATCAATTGTGCCGCGTTCATGATTTCACCAGACAGGCTGTAGCCAGAGAAGCAATACCTTCGCTGCGGCCAGTGAAGCCCAGCCGCTCTGATGTGGTCGCCTTGACTGAGATCTGATCGGTCCGCAGCCCCATAATCCGAGCCATCCCGATCCGCATCGCCTGGGCATGGGGGCCGATCTTGGGGTATTCGCAGACCAGTGTGCAATCGATATTCGAGATCGCGTATCCCATCGTCGCGGCCAGTTCGACCGCATGGCGCAGGAAAATCTCGCTGGCGGCCCCTTTCCATTTTGGGTCCGAGGGCGGGAAGTGTTGGCCGATATCGCCCTGCGCCAGCGCGCCATAGATCGCATCGGTTACGGCGTGCATTCCCACATCAGCGTCCGAATGCCCCTGCAGCCCACGATCATGCGGCACCTGCACGCCGCAGAGGATTACATGATCCCCGTCGCCAAAGCGATGCACGTCATACCCGTTGCCCAGCCTTACATCCATTTTCGTTCCCAATATGCGTTCCGCCCGGGCAAAATCCTCGGGCCGTGTGATTTTGATATTGTCCGCATCGCCAGGCACGATGGCCACGTCCAAACCTGCGGCCCGAGCAACCTCGACATCATCTGCGGCACTGCCGGAATACGCAGCATGGGCCGCGACTATAGCGTCATAGTGAAAGCCCTGCGGCGTCTGCGCGGCGAACAGGCCGCTGCGGTCTTGTGTGCCGGTGACGGTTGCGCCATCTCCGGTCCAGAGCGCGTCTGTCATCGCCAATCCGGGGGCTGCTGCAGGGCGAGTTTCCAACGCTTGCAACACGTTGCGAATAATCTGCGTGCTGACACAGGGGCGGGCGACGTCGTGGATCAGAACGCGGGTCACATCCAAACCGCTCAGGGCGGCCAGCCCCTTGCGCACCGATCCCGCGCGATCCTCGCCGCCTGCGGTCAGAATCAGGCCCGACTCGGCGAGCTCTGCCCACGCTTCTTGGTCATCAGGTGATAGAACTAGCGCAATATGATCGACGTGCTCATGAAACCGCTCGATCGTCCAGTCCGCGACGCGGCGTCCGGCTAGAGGCCGCCATTGTTTCGGGATACCCCCTCCGGCCCGCAGGCCGCGTCCTGCGGCAACGATAATGGCGGCGGTGGTCATAAGGAGTGTCTCCGGCAAATTCAGGGCAATGTTTAGGGTGCGGTGAATGCAGAGGCAATCACCCGCGTTAACCCGCCTAAAAATTAAGCATGTGATGATTTTGCGGGCTTTTCAGTTGCCGATTTGTTGTTCATATACGCTCAATTCGATATCTAAGTCGCATCTGCCCAAGGATTAAGCACGTTGACACTGCAACTCGCTGAAAAAGACCTGACCCCTCCGGTTCTGCTGGCCCCGATGGCCGGAATCACCGACCGCCCGTTCCGCGATCTGGTGATGCGCTTTGGCGCGGGCATGGTGGTTAGTGAGATGGTCGCCAGTCAGGAAATGGTGCAGGCCAAACCCGGCGTGCGCGAACGGGCCGAGCTGTCGGCCGACGTGGAAAACACCGCCGTTCAACTGGCCGGGCGCGAGGCGCATTGGATGGCCGAGGCCGCCCGGCAGGTCGCTGATCGGGGCGCACGGGTGATCGACATCAACATGGGGTGTCCCGCCAAAAAGGTAACGAATGGCTATTCCGGTTCGGCGCTGCTGAAAACGCCGGATCATGCGCTGACATTGATCGAGGCGGTGATCGCGGCGGTCGATGTTCCGGTCACGCTGAAAACGCGGTTGGGGTGGGACGACAAGTTACTGAACGCGCCGGACGTCGCGCGGCGCGCGCAGGAGGTAGGCGTGCAAATGGTGACTATCCACGGGCGCACGCGCTGTCAGTTCTACAAGGGGCAGGCGGACTGGCAGGCCATCCGTGCGGTGAAAGAGGCGGTCGATATCCCCGTTATTGCAAACGGGGATATCGTGGATACAGAAACAGCGGGAATAGCTCTGAACCAGTCAGGCGCGGATGGCGTCATGATCGGGCGTGGCGCTCAGGGTCAGCCCTGGGTCCTGGCGCAGGTATGCCACGATCTTTATGGCGCGCCGGCACCGGTGGTGCCGCAGGGCGATGACCTGATCGAGATGGTGCGAACGCATTATCAGGCGATGCTGGGCTTTTACGGTACCGATCTGGGTCTGCGCGTCGCGCGTAAGCATCTGGGTTGGTACATGGATCAGGCTAGAACGCCCGCAGCCTTGCGCCGCGCTGTTCTGACTTCTCGCGATACGGATGAGGTGATCCGCCTGCTGGGTGACGCGCTTGGGACGCAAGTGGAGGCGGTTGCATGAATTCGGACCAGAGTATTTGGACTTCGCTTCCGGTACCAGCCTTCATCATTGATGGCGACGATCGGATATCCGACGTCAATTCAGCCGGAGAGGGCTTCCTGAACGCCTCGCGTAAATCGGTGATCGGGCACCCGGTGTGGGATCAGATCGCGGTTGATGCCCCTCTCGAGGAAGCGTTCGAGCGGGCGCGGGCACAGGGAACACCCCTGTTCGTGAATGATGTAGATGCGGGATCGGGTAATCGTGCGCCGCTGCAATGCGCGCTACAGATTGCCCCTTTGGTTGGGCATCCGGGGTCGATGATCATGATCATCTCACCGCGCGAGTTGGCGGGACGGATGACGCGGGGCAATACGGTTAAATCGGCGGCGCAGTCGGCGATTGGTATGGCCGAGATGTTGGCGCATGAGATCAAGAACCCGCTGGCCGGCATCACCGGCGCTGCGCAATTGCTGAGCATGAATATCTCTCAGCAAGACCTTGAGTTAACAGATCTTATCGTTGCCGAGAGCCGTCGAATTGTAAAGCTGCTGGAACAGGTCGAGCAATTCGGAAACCTGTCGGAGCCCGACTTCAAACCTGTCAATATCCACGACGTTCTGGACCGCGCGCGACGCTCTGCGTTGCTGGGGTTCGGCGCGCATATGAAGATTATCGAGGACTACGACCCCTCGTTGCCCTTGGCCTATGGCGACCCCGATCAATTCCTTCAAGTTATTCTGAACCTATTGAAGAATGCTTCGGAAGCAGCTGATTCCAAAGGCGGAACCATTCGTCTGCGGACGTATTTCGAACATTCCTTCCGCCTGCGGCGCAGCGATGGCTCGGGCCATTCGTTGCCCCTGCAGGTTGAGATCATCGACGATGGTCCGGGCCTGCCCGAGAAAATCCGTAGCGATATTTTCGACCCTTTCGTGTCGGGCAAGGAAAACGGCACCGGCCTCGGGCTGGCGCTGGTGAGCAAGATCATCTCGGACCATGACGGCTGGATTTCCGCCGACTCGGTGCCGGGCCGCACGGTGTTTCGTATCTCGCTGAGGCGGGCACCGAAGGATGCAACGTAGGACAAAGCCGACAAGAGCTTAAGGAGAGCACCCAATGGATGGAACAGTACTGGTCGCAGATGACGACCGCACGATCCGCACCGTTTTGACACAGGCCCTGACGCGGGCGGGGTGCAAGGTGCACGCGACCTCTTCGTTGACCACGCTGATGCGCTGGGTTGGCGAAGGGAAAGGCGATGTGGTGATCTCAGATGTCGTTATGCCGGATGGCAATGGCCTGGAGATGCTGCCCAAGATCGCGCAGGACCGACCCGGCCTGCCTGTCATCGTGATCTCGGCCCAGAACACGATCATGACGGCGATTCAGGCGGCCGAGGCCGATGCCTATGATTATCTGCCCAAGCCGTTTGACCTGCCTGATCTGATGAAACGGACCGCGCGAGCGCTGGAGCAGAAACAGCGCGTGCAAATCGACGCCAGCGAACCGGCGCAGGACCGCCCAGAAGAACTGCCCCTAGTCGGGCGGACCCCGGTGATGCAGGCGCTGTACCGGTTGGTCGCACGGGTGATGAACACTGATCTTTCGGTGATGATATCCGGTGAAAGTGGAACAGGTAAATCATTGATTGCACGGGCTATTCATGATTTCTCGGACCGTCGCACACTGCCCTTTGTCACGGCAACAGCCGCTGATTTGCGCGATCTGGAAGGTCCTGCACGGGTGATGGCGCGGGTTCGAGGTGGGACGTTGCTGATCGACGAGATTGCCGATATCGAGGACGAACTGCAGGCGCGTATCGTTCGCATGATGGACACGCCCGGCGACCACGTCCCGCGCTTTATGGCCACCAGCCAGTCGGACCTGACCGACGCGATGGAGAGCGGGCGCGTGCGTCAGGACCTGTATTACCGTCTGTGCGGCGCGACAATCCACGTGCCTGCGCTGCGCGAACGTGTGGATGACATCACCCTTTTGGCCGACCACTTTCTGGCGCGGGAAGAGCGCGAACACGGCACCAAACGCTGGCTCAGCCCGGATGCGGTAGAGCTGGTGCGGCGCTATTCGTGGCCGGGCAATGTGCGACAGTTGGAAAACGCGATCCGTCGCCTCAGCCTGACCAGCCGTGCCGATGAAATCTCGAAATCCGAGGTCGAGGCGGTTCTGGGCAGCCAGCCCGAAGCCGAACCTGTTCTGGGCGATGGTGAGCGCGAGAAACTGTCGACTTCGGTCGCGCGTCACTTGCGGCGGTATTTCGACCTGCACGGCAATATTCTGCCCCCACCGGGTCTGTATCAACGCATCCTGCGCGAAGTAGAGGCCCCTCTGATCGAATTGGCCCTGGATGCAACCGGCGGAAATCAGGCAAAATGTGCTGATCTTCTGGGGATTAACCGGAATACGCTGCGGAAAAAGATCACAGACCTCGATATTCAGGTGACACGCCGCCGCAAACTGATGTAATATCGCCACACAAAGCGTGGCATTCGGGTTCAACCCCGACAAGGACCACGAAATATGGCGGTTTGCCGTGAAAACGGCGCATCAGGATGAGGGCAGACGGTGGCATCCCGAGCACAGAGCGGGCTGATCCTATCGATTAATCGGTGGCGGAAATCCCGAAAGCTGCGCAATATTAGCACCTTGGGTCTAGTTCTTCTGGGCCCGGTTCTGGCGTTGGTGACCTATCTGGTCATCGGTCCCTTTGACTTGGGCACAACCGCGCCGTCGCTGCGCCTGATTCTGCTGGCAGATCTGGTCTATGTGCTGGTGGTTGCTGCGCTGGTTCTCAGCCAATTGGGCAGTTTGATCGCCGCGCGCCGGGCGAAATCGGCCGGATCGCGTCTGCACCTGCGTCTGATTGGTGCCTTTACCCTGCTCGCACTGGTGCCGACAGTGACGGTGGCGATTTTCGCTGGCCTGACGGTGAATATCGGTCTCGAGGGCTGGTTCTCGGACCGGGTGAGGCAGGTTGTTGGCTCATCCCTGACCGCAGCCGAAGCCTATGAGCAGGAGCACCGCGAAGGTTTGCGGCAGGACGCGACGGTTCTGGCGCTGTACCTCAACAATGCGCGCGCGGTGGATTTCTATATCTCGGACGCGGAATTGCGCGCGGTTCTTGCGCAAGGGCAATCGCAAATTCAGCGTGGGCTGCGTGAGGCTTATGTCATTGACGGAGCAGGGGAAATAAAGTCGCGCGGCGACCGGTCTTACCTGTTCAACTATGAGGCACCGACGCCCGAGCAGATCGTAGAGGCCTCGGACACGGGCCTTCTGATCATCGACGATTGGCAAAACAGTGAATTCCGGGCGCTCGTGCCGCTACGCGCCTATCTGGACCGGTATCTCTATGTCAGCCGCGAGGTGGATGGTCAGTTGTTGACGCTGCTGGATGACACCAAGGAAACGGTACAGTTCTATCAACAGCTTGAAAGCGAACGGGGCAGGGTACTGTTCGAATTTGGTCTGCTCTATCTGGGATTTGCGGTCATTTTGATCTTGGCGGCGATGTCGCTGGGTATGTGGTTTGCCGAGCGCCTGTCGCGTCCCGTCGGACGGCTTACTACAGCGGCGCAACGTGTGGGGGCCGGTGATCTGAGCGTTCAAGTCATCGAAGAGGCCAGCGACGACGAGATTGCCATATTGGGACGTTATTTCAACCAGATGACGCGGCAACTTAATGCACAGCGCGACACTCTGCTAGAAAATACCCGCCAGATCGAACGTCGTCGTCGGTTGTTCGATTCGGTGCTCAGTTCGGTCACGTCGGGCGTTGTTGGTGTCGATCCCGATGGGTGCGTTACACTGGTGAACCGTTCGGCGGAACGATTGTTGGACTGGTCGCGCGGGGACGAAACGCTGGCGATTGGCATAGCGGTGCCCGAGTTTCTGCCCTTGTTCGAAAGCCTTAAGGAAAGCGGGCAGGAAGCCGTTCAGGGTGAGGTCAAGGTGACGCGCAAGGGCCGTCTTGAAAACCTGCTGGTGCGGATGGCAACCAGACGGGGTGAGGATGGCGGGCTAGAAGGCTATGTTGTCGCCTTTGATGACGTGACCGATCTGGTTAGCGCGCAGCGGATGGCCGCGTGGGGCGATGTGGCGCGACGCATTGCGCATGAGATCAAGAACCCGCTGACCCCGATCCAACTGAGCGCCGAGCGGATCAAACGCAAATTCTCGCGGAAGCTGGATGAAGAGGATTGCGATAGCCTTGTATCCATGACCGATGTGATCGTACGGCAGACCAATGATCTGCGGCGGATCGTGGACGAATTCTCGAAATTCGCACGGATGCCCGAGCCCGATCGGCGTGAAGAAAACGTTGTCGATCTGGTGCGCGAGGCGGTTTTGTTGCAGCAATCAGGGCAGCCCGATGTCGAGATCACAGCGCAATTGCCAGATGATCCGATTCCAGCTGATCTAGATGCGACGATGTTGAACCAGGCTCTGACGAACCTGATCAAGAATGCCGGGGAAGCCATAGAAACCCTTAAGCAAAAAGGCCCCCCCGAGAACCTGAAGCCACAAATCAAAGTGGACGTAGAACGCGATGACGCGGGTACCGTCATCACCATTGCAGACAACGGCATTGGCTTGCCCGAAGATCGGGCGCGCCTGTTCGAGCCGTATGTGACAACGCGGGACGCCGGGACAGGTTTGGGCCTGCCCATCGTCAAAAAGATTATCGAAGAGCATGGCGGCGCGCTGACTTTAGAAGATGCGCCGGTCTTCGACGGACAGGACCATTTTGGCGCGATGGCCGTGATCCGTTTACCAGCGGGTAATTTTTCCCCGTCTGACGCGCCCCAAAAGCAGGCAATTCAAACAAACAAACTGAAAGCAGGCCAAAGATGAGCGACATTCTGATCGTAGATGACGAACGCGATATTCGCGAACTGGTGTCCGACATTCTGGAGGACGAGGGCTATACGACCCGCTTGGCAGGGAACTCGGATGAGTGCATGGCCCAGATCAACTCGGAACCGCCGGGGCTGTTGATTCTGGATATCTGGCTGAAGGATAGCCGGATGGACGGGATCGACATTTTGAAAACCGTCAAACGTGACAACCCGGATGTGCCGGTGGTGATTATTTCCGGCCACGGCAACATCGAAATTGCGGTCGCGGCGATCAAGCAGGGGGCTTATGACTTTATCGAAAAGCCCTTCAATATTGACCAGTTGATGGTGGTCATCCGTCGTGCAATGGAAACATCGCGTCTGCGCCGCGAGAATGCCTCGCTCAAGCGCAAAGAGGTGACAAATTCCGATATGATCGGCAAATCCGCCTCGTTCCGAGCGATGCAGGGGCAGTTGGACAAGGTCACAAAATCGAACGGCCGCGTCATGCTGAGCGGCCCGGCAGGGTCGGGCAAAGAGATTGCCGCGCGCTATATCCACGCGCATTCCAACCGCGCCAATGGGCCCTTCGTGACCGTGAATTGCGCCGGGATCGAACCCGAACGCGTGGAAGAAGTTCTGTTTGGCCGCGAATCCTCGGACCGAGGGGTCGAACCGGGCCTGCTGGAGGAGGCCCACGGCGGTGTGGTCTATTTCGACGAGGTTGCCGATATGCCACTGGGCACGCAGTCCAAAATCCTGCGCGTGCTGGTCGACCAGCAATTCCAACGTGTCGGTGGGTCGGACAAGGTTCGGGTGGATTTGCGCGTGATCTCATCCACCAACAAGGATCTGGATGCCGAGATTGCCGCTGATCGCTTCCGCGAGGAACTGTATCACCGGCTGAATGTGGTGCCGATCGACGTGCCCTCGCTTGAGGATCGGCGCGAAGATATTCCGGTTTTGGCCCAGCATTTCATCGAGATGTGCAACGAAACGCAGGGCCTGCCGGTTCGCGAGATTTCCGAAGAAGCGGTGGCCTTGCTGCAGACCATGACATGGCCGGGTAATGTGCGTCAGTTGAAAAACCTGATCGAACGGGTGCTGATCCTGGGCGACGGCACGGGGCCGATCGAGGCTAAAGAGCTGCCGACCGAGGATGAAAAGGCCGACGATTCCGGCCGCGTTGTTCTGTCTGGCGCACTGGCGACCTTGCCGCTGCGCGAAGCCCGCGAGGCGTTCGAGCGGGAATACCTGCTGACCCAGATCAACCGCTTTGGCGGCAATATCAGCCGCACCGCCAGCTTTGTCGGGATGGAGCGCAGCGCGCTGCACCGCAAGCTGAAATCACTGGGCGTGGTGACGTCGAACAAATCGGGCGCAAGGGTGGCGCAACTGGACGAACCGGAGCCGGCGGAATAATCCGCCGGTCCTTCACCCCGTCTGGCCGGGTGTGATGATCTGAAACGATCCGTCGTCGAATTTAACAAAGCAGGACTCGGTTCCGATCGGCGGAAATTGGGTCGTGCGTGCGGGTGGTACACTGGCTTTTATCCGTTGCTTGCATGGTGGCAGGCTGATCGGGCGATACCCTTTGGCCGCCATGCACTGTGCTTCAACACGGTCGCGTAGGCCTTTATTGACGTCCACGGTGTAGATCTGCCCAGGCTGCCACCATCCCGCTGTGCGATAACAATTGCCGCGCCCGTCGCAGCGGGTACGGCCCGGCCAATAGGTGGGGGGGCCTTGACGCACCTGGGTCGCCACCGGAGCGTCATCCAGTGCCTGAACCTGACATTGTGTAGTCTCGGTCTGCACACGCGAAACGCTTGCGCCTTCTTGGTAATACATCGAAAGCGGACCGCATGAGGTCAACGCAAAGACAGGTATCAGGAAACGGGCAACTGTTTTCATAGGCTTATCTTGCCCTCGGCAGGCGGAAATGACAATTCGATTGACCGTTTTGGGGCCATCTGTCATTCAATCCTTTCAGGCAGAAGGGCCAGGTATATGAAGGTCATCATTTGCGGGGCCGGTCAGGTTGGCTGGCAGATTGCGCGGCATCTGTCGGGCGAACTGAATGACGTTACAGTGGTTGACAACAACCCGGACCTGGTGCGTCGCGCCACGGAAACACTGGACGTTCAGGGTATTGCCGGCTTTGCCAGCTATCCTGACGTACTTCAGCGCGCGGGCGCCCGTGATGCGGATATGATCATCGCCGCCACCCATTCCGATGAGGTGAACATGGTCACCTGTCAGATGGCGCATTCTGTCTTTTCGATCCAGCGCAAGATTGCCCGATTGCGGTCTAAATCCTATTTACAGGCCATCCATTCCGACCTGTATCGCCGCGATCACTTGCCCATCGACGTGGTCATCAGCCCTGAACGCGAGGTGGCCGCCGCCGCCATGCGCCGCCTTTCGGCCCCTTCGGCCTTTGATACCGAGATGTTCATGGACGGGCAGGCGCAGCTTTTGGGCATCCGCATTGACGAGGATTGCCCGATCGTAAACACGCCCCTACGTCAGTTGACCGATCTGTTCTCGACCCTCAGCTCGATCGTGGTTGGGGTGCGGCGCGAGGGGACTCTGTTTGCCCCGGAGTCCGAGGACCAGCTGTTCGTTGGTGACGAATGCTATGTCTTTGCCAACGTAAAAGACGTCGACCGCACGATGGAGGTTTTCGGCAAGGCGCAAAAGAAACAGGACCGCGTGGTCATCGTGGGCGGCGGCAATGTCGGGCTCGAGGTTGCGAGGACGCTTGAGGAACGCGAAAGCCGGGTGCGCGCCAAGATCATCGAACGCGACCGCAGCTGTGCCGAACTGGCCGCCGAAGCGTTGGAGCGCACGATTGTTCTGAACGGCGATGGCTTGGACTCCGCGCTGTTGCGCGAGGCCGGGATCGAGCGTGCCGACGCTATGCTGGCCGTCACTGACGACGACCGTGCCAACTTGCTGGCCGCCGTGCGGGCCAAGGCCGAGGGTTGTGCGCTGGCGATTGCACTGATCAATGATCCCAGCATGGTGGCCTTGATGGGACCTTTGGGCATTGACGCCTATATCAACCCGCGCGCCACCACTGTGAGCTCGATCCTGCGCCACATCCGCCATGGGCGCGTGCGGCAGGTTTATTCCATCGGCGATGCCGAGGCCGAGGTGATCGAGGCCGAGGTTCTATCGACCTCTCCCATGGCGGGGCAAAAGCTGCGTGACATCGACTTTCCCGAGGGCGTTCTGGTCGGGGCTGTTCGCAAAGGTGATGAGTTGCTGCGCCCCACGGGCAGCCTGCGGATCGAAGAGAAAGACGTGCTGGCGATCTTTGCCATGGCCAAGGACGTGCCCGAGGTCGAGCGCTTGATGCAGGTTTCGATTGATTTCTTCTGATGGAGCGCGCGCGGACACAGCGGATCGGATTGGTGCGGCGCTTGCCGCTGTTTCTGCTGATCTGGGCCATTGCCGCGCTGTCCATGTGGATACCCGCGATTTATGCGCTGGTTCTGGATGATCACGACACCTCGCGCTCGTTCTTCTATTCTGGGTTTCTTGGGCTATTTATTGTGGCCATCATTGCTTTGGCCTCATCGAACCGTGTGCCGCGCAGGGGGACATTGGGGCAGTTGGCGGTGCTTTTGGCCTGTTTCACCGTTTTGCCCCTCTATTTGGCAATCCCGCTGCATGACGCTTTGGGGAATACCACTTTTCTGAACGCCTATTTCGATATGGTCAGCGCCTTGACCACAACCGGCGCCGACCTGTTTCCCGACCCCGATCGTCTGAACGCGCCTCTGCATTTCTGGCGCGCGCAAGTGGGGTGGATGGGTGGCCTGCTGATGTGGATTTCAGCTGCCGCGATCCTGGCCCCTTTGTCGCTAGGCGGGTTCGAGGTTACTGCGCGTGGCCAACCGGGTCGTCCGGTCTCGGGTGTGGCGCAAAGCGAAAAGGTTGACCCGCGCGGGCGGCTAATCCGGGTCGCGCGGACGCTTACACCGATCTATGCCGGTCTGACGCTTGTGATCTGCCTGCTGCTGTTGATTGCGGGCGAGCAGGGTCTGACGGCGATCTGCCACGCCATGTCTACGATGGCGACCTCGGGGATTTCCCCCGTCGGCGGAATGGAGGGCGCGCAGGCCGGAATCACGGGCGAGGCGATCCTGTTCTTGTTTCTGTTCTTCGCCTTGTCGCGCCTAACCTTTTCGACCGACACCGCAACAACCGGCTATTCGCGCCTGGACAAAGACCCGGAATTTCGCATCGGACTGATGATCGTTGGCGCCGTCGCTGCGCTTTTGTTCGTCCGGGTTTGGCTGGGGGTCAATGAGATCGGCAACCGGTTAGAACCGATGCAGGCGGTCAATGTGATTTGGGGTATGCTCTTTACAGGCTTGTCCTTTTTGACCACGGCAGGGTTTGAAAGCGCGAACTGGAACGATGCGCAGCAACTGTCTGGCCTTGGCACGCCGGGTCTGATCCTGATGGGCATTGCTCTGATCGGCGGCGGGGTCGCGACAACCGCCGGTGGGGTCAAACTGCTGCGCGTGTTTGCGCTCTATCTGAATGGTGCGCGCGAGATTGACCGGCTGATCTATCCATCCTCGGTCAGTGGGGTGGGCGGCGGTAACCGACGTATTCAAAGCGATGGTGCATTCATTGCGTGGATCTTCTTGATGATGTTCGCTTTGACCGCCGCGCTGTTCAATATGTTGCTGGCCGCGATGGGGGCGGGGTTCGAACAGGCGATGGTGCTGACGGTCGCGGCGCTCAGCACCACGGGTCCGCTGATCGAACTGGCAACCGATGTACCTCTGCGCCTGATTGACCTTTCGTCAAACGCGAAGCTGACCATGTGCGCGGCGATGGTGATTGGCAGATTGGAGACTCTGGCCATTATTGCCTTGATTACGCCCACGCTCTGGCGGGACTGAGAATCAACACTCGTGTTAATGATTGATTTTTCATCTGGAAACTCGGTTAACGACACTCCATACTCCGCCAGAGGGAGCGCGTTGGTCCGCAGCGCGTAGCAAGAACAATGGCGAGTTTATAAAAATATGGCTTCGGACAGACAGAATCTGCAGGACGCGTTCCTGAACAATGTACGTAAGGCAAAGGTCCCGGTCACAATTTTCCTGATCAACGGTGTGAAATTGCAAGGTGTGATCACGTGGTTTGATAACTTTTGCGTGTTGTTGCGCCGCGACGGACAGTCGCAGCTGGTTTATAAGCACGCGATCTCGACCATCATGCCATCACAGCCGATCAACCTGTATGAGGGCGAAGACGCCTCTTGATGGAACATGACAGGACGCGCACCCGTGCCTGGGTGCTGCATCCGGAAATCAAGTCAGATGAACAGCGTCGTGTCCCCGAACCGGCGCTGGCAGAGGCGGTTGCACTGGCCGCTGCGTTGCCCGACCTCGACGTGGTCGGCTCTGAAATCGTGCGCCTGCCGCGGGCGCAGGCCGGGTTGTTGTTCGGCAGTGGTAAGATCGAAGAACTGGCCGAGCGGCTACATGACAATGAAATTGAGTTGGTGCTGATCGACGGCCCGGTGACACCCGTTCAGCAACGAAACCTCGAAAAAGCGTGGAAGGTTAAAATCCTCGACCGGACCGGGCTGATCCTTGAGATTTTCAGCGACCGCGCCCGTACCCGCGAGGGTGTGCTTCAGGTCGAGATGGCCGCGCTCAGCTACCAGCGCACCCGTCTTGTGCGCGCTTGGACCCACCTTGAACGACAGCGCGGCGGATTGGGTTTTGTCGGCGGCCCCGGCGAGACGCAGATCGAAGCCGACCGGCGCGCCATTGACGAACAACTTGTTCGCTTGCGGCGGCAGTTGCAGAAGGTGGTCAAGACCCGCACCTTGCACCGTGCGGCCCGTGCCAAGGTGCCGTATCCGATTGTGGCGTTGGTGGGTTATACCAACGCGGGCAAGTCCACTCTGTTCAACCGTCTGACCGGGGCCGAGGTGATGGCCAAGGACATGTTGTTCGCCACGCTTGACCCGACCATGCGCCGGGTAGAACTGCCCGACGGCCCCGAGGTGATCCTGTCGGACACGGTGGGCTTCATCTCGAACCTGCCGACCGAGCTGGTGGCGGCTTTCCGCGCCACGCTCGAGGAAGTGTTGGGCGCGGATATCGTCGTGCATGTGCGCGACATCAGCCATGAAGAGACTGACGAACAGGCCCGCGATGTCGAAACGATCCTGACCTCGCTGGGTGTGGATGACGCGCGCCCCCGGCTTGAGGTCTGGAACAAGATCGACCTGTTGACCGCCGACAATCGCGAAGCCGCCATAGCCCGCGCCGAGCGTGATCCTGCGGTTTTTGCCATCTCGGCGGTGACTGGCGACGGGGTTGACGCGCTGCTGACCGAGATCGCCACCAAGCTGCAAGGCGTCCGTCACGAGATCACCCTGACGCTCAGCTTTGCCGAGGGCGACAAACGCGCGTGGCTGTTCCGTCAGGACGTCGTGCGGTCCGAGGAGCAGACTGAGGATGGCTTTCAGATAACCGTCTTGTGGACGGATAAGCAGGCGGCGCAGTTCGCCGCCCTCTAGGTGTTATGCCCCGTCGATCTGCCGCTGGTAATCGTCAGCATCGAACCAGCCTAGCGAGGATTTGACCTTGTTATCCGCGGTCAGTTCCCATTCTTCCCAGCCTCGGGCAACGACGTGGTTGCCGGTCTGTGCATGGTGCCCTTCAAGGGTCCAAACAAAGATGGCGTGGCTCCCCGCCCAACGCAGCATGTCGCAGCGCACTTCAAGATCCGGGAAGTCGGCATAGAACCCGCGTGCCATCTCGGCCACCGCAGCGCGACCGACAATGGGCTCGCCCCGATTGATGATGATTTGCCCGTCGGGTGCATAGAAACTTGCAACGGCGTCCGGGTCGCCTGAACTCCACGCGATTGCATAGTCGCGCGCAAGATTGTTCATCGTATCTCTAATACTGGCCATCAATTCCCCCGGTCTCAAATCGTTTCACCTTGAGATCGTAAGCCAGAACACGGGTCTGCGTCCACGAAACCTTGTTTTCAGGGCAATGTCTTGCCTAAAACCCGGTGTCAGCGCGGGGTCAGGTGGGTCACGCCGACCGCCGCCGCACGCGCCAGATCAAGGTCCAGCGACATTGGGATGTATTCCCCGCGCCGCCACAGCTGCGCCTGATCGTCATAGTAGCGCGACAGGAAATGGCCCGACTGACCTGTGGCCGTGATAAAGACCGAGCTGTCAGGGTCGGCGAAATCATAGACGCCCCGATACCCCGCGCCATGTACGTTCTGGAATGGGTCTGGCCCTTCGCCCGAGGTGCGCCCCCGCAGCAAAGTATTGTCGCCGCCGCTGGTGGATTGACGGATATTTACGAAGAACCGCAGAACCGGAACCGAGCCCAGAACCGGGTGATCATGGGTGGCCTGATGTGCATCGCCCCAACGCAGAGATTCCAGCGCTCCACCGTATTTCTCGGAAATCCAGATCAGCGCATCGTCCAGCGCCAGTCGCGCCATGTCAGTGCAGGTTTCGACCGGTGCGCTTTGACGGACGTCACACCAAACTGACGCGCCGTCGATGTCGCGGTAGACGCGCTCGATGAACAGCGGCTCGACATGTTTGTATTCTGCGGCTAGCGGGCCCAGCTCGTCCGAGATCAGGCGGATTTGTAGCGCCCGCAACCAGGCGGCATAAATCAGCGGTTCGGGCAGGTGCTCGTTCATCTCGCCGTTCCATTCGGCCAGCAGACCAAGCGCGATCTGGCGCTGGCGTTCGGGCGTGCCTTCGGGTGCAGAGGCACCGGTGAACCACAGGTCCGCACCGATCAGCGGCAGAAGCGAGCGGGCTGTGAAACTGACCGTGTCTAGCTGCGCCTCGATAAAGCTGTCGCGGGTGTGCACTTCGCGCGATTGCATCAAACGCTGCCAGCGGTGAATGCGCTGTGTGTCGCCCCATTCGTATGAAACATGTTCGGGAAAGGGACGGTCGATGATCTTGTTGTTGGTATTGCCCAAAATGCCGCCCGCCGGGGCCACAAATTCGGGGTTGTCGGCATAGGGCAGGCGACCTTGCCAGCGGTTCTCGTTCAGCCAGCCGGGTGTCGGGATACGGCCCCGGCTTTGGTTGCGCAGGGCGCGGCGTGGCATGGCCCCGATCAGTTTCATCCCGATGGTGGTCCGATCGACCAGCGACAGGTTCTGTGACGGAGCGATATAGCCCTCGGCTGCTTCGATCCCTTGACGCACGCTGTCGGCATTCATCAGGGCCAATGCGGCGGACATGGAGGTGTCCTGCGCACTCAGCGCGGTCCACGACAATGAAGTCACGTGACCGGGTGGAGTGATCGTTTCCAGATCATAGTGGCTGCCGGGCAGCACAGGCCCGTTCTCGGTCCAGCGCAGGGTCAGGGTGATCGGGGCTTCGTCCTTGATCTCGATGATCGAGGGGCGCGCGCGGAAGGCTTTGAACCCGTCCGGTGTTTCGTATTCCTCGGGGTTGTCGGGGTTGAGCCGTTCGATATGCACATCCTGATCGTCCAGATAGGACGAGGTCAGTCCCCATCCCAGCCGATCACTGCGCCCGGCCATGACCGCAGGCACACCAGGGATTGTCGCGCCGATCATGCCGCCTTTGGCCAGCTCTAACCGTGCCAGATACCAGACGCCGGGTGCGGTGAAGCCCAGATGCGGATCATTGGCCAACAGGGTGCCGCCAATAGCCGAGCGTGAGGGGGCAGCGGTCCACGCGTTGGACGCGCCTGCAAGGCCGTGCTTGGGGAAGGGCGACAGCGGACTATCGGACATCGGCGTGCCATGGGCATAGCGCGGAAGTCCGGGAAAGAGCGTGGCATATTCCGGTAGAGCCGCGATCCCGGCACCGGGTACATCGGGCAGGATATCGGCCAACCGAGCCGAGTCGTTCAGCATAAGCGAAGTGCGCGCGCGCAGCACCTCATCCTCAAGGTGGCCGGACAGTTGCAGCGCCATCAGCTTGATGACGGCAAGGCTGTCTCCGGGCTGCCAGGGCGAAACGGGGGCGTTGAACAGAAACATCTCGGGCGCGCCGCGGCCAAGGGCCATTTCGTTGATCTCGTCCAAACGCGCATTCACGCCCGCCGCATAGGCCCGCAGGGCGGCTTTGGTATAGTCGTCCTGTACCTGAAACGAGCGATGCGCCAGACCGTAGAGGTCCAACCGGCGCAGCAACTTGTCGATATTGACCGTGCGTGCGCCGAAGACCTCGGACAGGCGACCCTGGGCGGTGCGGCGCATGACGGTCATCTGCCACAAACGATCCTGCGCGTGGGCGTAGCCCAGCCCAAAGAACACATCCGGGTCGGATTGACCCAGAACATGGGGTACATTTGCGGTGTCTCGCACGATTTCGACGGGGGCGGTCACGCCCCGCACGGCGACGGTCTGGTTATACTCGGGCAGGGATTGGCTAGCCAAAAAATAAACCAGAAGCACAGCCCCCAGCGTCAACATGACAAGGGCCGAGGTGATACGCACCAACCAGCGAAAAACTATACCCATCTGCGGTCCATGATCCGTTCCGTCAAACCTTGCCCGCAGAGTAAAGGAAGGCTGTACCAACCGAAAGAGGAACGCCACGAAATATGCAGGTTTAACTCTGCTTTAGAAACGCAAAACCCCGCCACGACCGTTGGGCCATGACGGGGCACGTAGCGAAGAGGGGCATTTCAGCTTCACGGAATGATCCGCGTGTATTTTGTGCCTTCGACGGTCGCCCCGATTTGCAGACCTGCCTGACCAAACACAGCCGCCAGAACAGGCGAGCGCAGTGTCGTCGTGTCTGTCGAAAGGCTGTCGCCCTGATCGCTGACCACGTAGCCGATGTCGGCTCCGGCGGTCCAACCGCTGGCGCGGCGGAAGTCGTTCAGCGCATCTTGTGTCATGAAGAACAGAACATGCGCATACTGCTGGGCGCCGATCTGTAAGCCGGCGGTGCCTTTGACGGCTGAGTAGTAGTCTACTGTTGCCCCGTTGATGCGCAGCGCGCCACGCCCAAAACCGCCGCCGAAGACAAAACCTGCTTCGGTGATCAGTGGCATGACTAGCATACCATTGGCCTTGTTGGCGATCTCAACAGTGTTGGGATAGCTCGCATACATTTCGGTCAACGTCGCATCGACGCGAGCGTCGATCGTTGCCGCATTGGAATTGCCGACGCCATTGCCACAGGCGGCGGTCACGGTCAGACCGGCCATGCCAAGCGCAAAGCCACGACGGTTCAGTCGGGGAAGGTTGGAACTGCTCATATGTTTTCTCTGTATAACTGCCTGATTTGCCGGGTGATCCCGATCTTATGTGCAAGACTACGCCGATTGCGGCGTCCTGTCACGGGAAAGCTGCCGCCGCACTCATCACAATCGGCGAAAAACCGCGTCACACAGGAATTTTATCCTTGCAAGAGGCGTGCGACCGTGGGCGCGAAATAGGTCAGGATGCCGTCACAGCCCGCGCGCTTGAAGGCCAGCAGGCTTTCCAGCATCACCTTTTCTCCGTCGATCCAACCGTTTTGCGCCGCCGCCTGGACCATCGCGTATTCGCCTGACACCTGATAGGCATAGGTTGGCGCGCCAAAGGCGTCCTTCACACGGCGACAGATATCCAGATAGGGCAAACCGGGCTTGATCATCACCATGTCTGCGCCCTCGGTCAGATCGCGCTCGATCAATCTCAAAGCCTCGTTCGAGTTGGCGGGATCCATTTGATAGGTTTTCTTGTCTCCGGTCAGCGCACCCGATGCGCCCACCGCATCGCGGAACGGCCCGTAAAAAGCGCTGGCATATTTCGCGGCATAGCTGAGGATCATCACGTTGTGATGCCCGGCGTTTTCCAAAGCACGGCGCACTTCCCCGATGCGTCCGTCCATCATGTCCGATGGTCCGATGATATCAGCCCCGGCCTCGGCCTGCGCCAGCGTCATTTTGACCAGTGCCTCGACGGTCTGATCGTTCACAATCTCGCCATCCACGACGTATCCGTCGTGACCGTTGATGTTGTAAGGGTCCAGCGCGACGTCCGTCATAACCGCGATATCGGGGGCGGCGGACTTGATGGCCCGGATCGCCCGGTTCGACAGATTGTCGGGGTTCCACGCCTCGGCGCAATCTTCGGTTTTCAAGCTTGGGTCGGTATAGGGAAAGATGCAAATCGCCGGAATCCCCAATGCTTGAGCCTCAACAGCGGCTTTTGCGATTATATCGACCGAGCGGCGAACGACACCGGGCATCGAAGGCACGGGTTCTTCCACGCCTTCCCCATCGCGCACAAACACCGGCCAGATCAGATCATCGGTCGACAGGCTGTTCTCGCGCACCAGCCCGCGGATGGCTTCAGACTGGCGGGCCCGGCGAAAGCGCGTCAGGGGATAAGGGGCGATGGTCGGTTTCATGTCGCGCTCTCCTTGAATATTCGTGCATTGGGTGGCATGAATTCGGCGTAGTCTCAAGGGTAACGATCGACGCGGGTCCCTCAGGACAGTGAATTAAAGGGCTGACGCGTGGACTTATTTTCTTCGATTTTCGAAATCATCGATATGCGCAGCTTTTCGAACCTGTGGTATTGGATCGGGCTGGCCGTTTTGTGGTCGACCGCCAGCCATTGGTCGATGGGTGTGCCGTTTGATCTGGTTCAGCGCGCCCGCCGGATCGGAGGGCAAAGCGAGCAGGATCTGCTTGACATCGTCCGGATCAACCGCAATCGGCTGCTTTATATTGTCGAGGTGTCGGGACTTGCGCTGCTGGGGCTAAGTTGTTTTTTCTTCACCGGGCTGGCCATGCTGGGCTTTGTCTATGGCGTGGAATTTGCGCAGGCGGTGTTTTTACTGATGTTTCCACTGGTGTTGGTAACGCTCATCAATATCTCGGCCGCGCGCAAGTTGAGCCGGGTTGAACCTGAATTGGCCTTTGTGGCGAAAACCCTCACGCGGTGCAGGATCTACACGCAGATCGTGGGGATGATTTCGATCTTGATTACCTCGCTTTGGGGTATGTATCAGAACTTTTCCATCGGCGTTCTGGGATAGAGAATTCGGAAAGGTTAGGCGATGAAGGCTCCGAACCATGTCACGGTTGGCGGCGCCCCCGAAGGGTTTGACGCACAGCTTGTCCTGAACGAGATCGCCCGGTCCGGCGGGCCGGTGTGTCATGTGGCGCGCGACGACAAACGGCTTGAGGCGATGCGAGCAGCCCTTGCCTTTTTTGCGCCGGATATGCCGGTCTTTGTGTTTCCCGGCTGGGATTGTCTGCCCTATGACCGGGTCTCGCCCAACGCAGATATCGCCGCCGCGCGCGTGGCGACGCTGGCGGCGTTAGTGCACCAGATGCCAGATCAGTTCGTGCTGCTGACCTCGTTGAACGCGGCCACCCAGCGGGTGCCCGCCCGCGAAGTTCTACGCGAGGCGGCCTTTACCGCTCGTGTGGACCACCGCGTGGATGAGGCCGCGCTGCGCAATTTCCTTGTGCGCATGGGCTTCACCCAAAGCCCCACGGTGATGGAACCCGGCGACTATGCCATTCGCGGCGGCATCATCGACATCTTCCCTCCGGGCGAATCCGGCCCCGTGCGTCTGGACCTGTTCGGAGACGTTCTGGACGGCGCACGCCGGTTTGATCCCGTCTCGCAGCGCACCACCGAAAAGCTGGACGTAGTAGAATTGGCTCCGGTGTCCGAGGTCATTCTGGACGATGCCGCCATCACGCGCTTCCGCCAGAACTATCGTATCGAGTTCGGCGCGGCGGGCACTGATGACCCTCTGTACGAGGCGGTCAGCGCAGGGCGCAAACATCAGGGCATTGAACACTGGCTGCCCTTCTTTCACGAAAAGCTGGAAACGCTGTTCGATTACCTTCCCGACGCAACGATCACCGTAGATGATCAGGTCACACCCGCGCGTCTGGCGCGGTGGGATACGATTGCTGATCAGTATGAGACCCGACGTTTGGCGCTGGAAAACCGGTCCCGAATGGATACGGTTTATAAGCCGACCCCGCCTGGATTGCTCTATCTGGATGATGCCGCATGGGAGCAAGCGGTCGGTGATCGTCGGGTGCTGCAATTCAGCCCGCTGCCACAGGCCAGTGGGCCGGGTGTGATCGACGCGGGGGGGCGGATCGGGCGTAACTTTGCGCCTGAGCGGCAGCAGGAAAGCATCAGCCTGTTTGGCGCTCTGGCCGCGCACATCACCGACAAGATGGCCCAAGGCCCGGTGCTGATCGCCTCCTATTCCGAAGGCGCGCGCGAACGTCTGACCGGGTTGATCGAAGACGAAGGTTTGGCCGAGGCGATCCCCGTTACCGACGGCACCCGCGTCGGCAAACGGGGCCTGCATCTGGCCGTCTGGGCGCTGGAGCATGGGTTTGAAACCCCCGACTTGACCGTTATCGCTGAACAGGACGTGCTGGGCGACCGCCTGATCCGCCAGCCAAAGAAGCGCCGCAAGGCCGAAAATTTCCTGACTGAGACTCAATCCCTGACCCCCGGTGATCTCGTGGTGCATGTGGATCACGGCATCGGCCGCTATCAGGGGATGGAGGTCGTCACCGCCGCTGGTGCTGCCCATGAGTGCTTGCTGCTGGAATACGCCGAACAGTCCAAGCTGTACCTGCCGGTCGAAAACATCGAACTACTGTCGAAATACGGCCATGACGAAGGTCTGCTGGATCGTCTGGGCGGCGGCGCATGGCAGGCCAAAAAGGCCAAGCTGAAAGAGCGCATCCGCGAGATGGCGGACAAGCTAATCCGTATCGCAGCCGAACGCGCATTGCGAAAGGCTCCTGTGATGGATCCGCCGCCTCACGCATGGGAAGAGTTCAGCGCTCGTTTTCCCTATCAAGAGACAGACGACCAACTGCGCGCGATTTCCGAGGTGATGGAAGACATGCATTCCGGCGCGCCGATGGATCGCCTGATCTGTGGCGATGTGGGTTTCGGCAAGACCGAGGTCGCAATGCGCGCCGCCTTTGTCGCCGCCATGTCAGGCGTTCAGGTCGCGGTGATCGCGCCGACAACGCTGCTGGCCCGACAGCACGCGGCCTCGTTTAAAGAGCGCTTTCGGGGTTTCCCGCTTGAAGTGCGGCAACTCTCTCGTTTCGTTTCAGCGAAAGAAGCGCAGCAAACCCGCGACGGGCTGGCACGCGGCACCGTGGATATCGTGATCGGTACTCACGCATTGCTGGCCAAAGGTATTCGGTTCAACAATCTGGGCCTGCTGATCATTGACGAAGAGCAACATTTCGGCGTCGGCCACAAAGAGCGCTTGAAACAGCTGCGCAGCGACATCCACGTCCTGACCCTGACCGCCACGCCGATCCCACGGACATTGCAACTTTCCCTCACAGGCGTGCGCGACCTGTCGATCATTGGCACGCCGCCCATCGACCGCCTGGCCATCCGCACCTATGTCAGTGAGTTCGACGCGGTCACCATCCGCGAGGCCTTGCTGAGAGAACACTATCGCGGTGGGCAGAGTTTCTACGTGGTACCGCGTATCTCGGACTTGCCTGAGATCGAAGAGTTCCTAAAGGAACAACTGCCGGAACTGACCTATGTGGTCGCCCACGGTCAGATGGCGGCAGGTGAGCTTGATGATCGGATGAACGCTTTTTACGATGGCAAATACGATGTGTTGCTGGCTACGACGATTGTGGAAAGCGGGCTTGATATTCCTACCGCGAACACGATGGTCGTACACCGCGCCGATATGTTCGGCCTGGCGCAGCTCTACCAAATCCGAGGCCGGGTGGGACGTTCAAAAACCCGCGCCTACGCCTACCTGACCACCAAGCCTCGTGCCCGCCTGACAGCTACAGCCGAGAAACGTCTGCGGGTTCTGGGCTCGCTAGACACGCTGGGCGCCGGGTTCACCTTGGCCTCTCAGGACCTGGACATTCGCGGCGCGGGCAATCTGCTGGGCGAGGAACAGTCCGGCCAGATGCGCGATGTTGGTTACGAACTTTATCAGTCGATGCTGGAAGAGGCGATTGCCAAGATCAAAGCGGGCGAGATGGAAGGGCTGTCGGATGCCGACGACCAATGGGCGCCACAGATCAATCTGGGTGTGCCAGTTCTGATCCCCGACGACTACGTACCCGATCTAGACGTGCGTCTGGGCCTTTATCGCCGTTTGTCCTCGCTGTCGACTAAGGTCGAGTTGGAAGGCTTCGCCGCCGAACTGATCGACCGGTTCGGCAAATTGCCGAAAGAGGTAAACACCTTGATGCTGGTCGTTCGCATCAAAGCCATGTGCAAACGCGCAGGTATCGCCAAGCTGGATGGGGGCCCAAAGGGTGCTACCATTCAGTTCCACAACGACAAATTCGCGTCTCCGCAAGGGCTGGTCGAATTCATCCAAAACCAACGTGGCATGGCTAAGGTCAAAGACAACAAGATTGTGGTGCGGCGGGACTGGAAGAATGACGGTGACAAGATCAAGGGGGCGTTTGCGATTGCCCGTGATCTGGCCGAGAAAGTCATCGCCCAGAAAAAGAAGTCCAAAACCAGTTGAAACCGGTGGAAGGGGGCGCTGCCCCCGGCGCGTGTCGCGCGACTCCCCCGGGATATTTAAGGCCAGATGAACGGGGGATCCCAGCTTCATCTGGCTAAAAATATCCCCGCCGGAGGCATCGCGCTTTAGCGCGATTTAGCTTTGCATCGCGGCTTGGGCGCAGAAACACGAAGCTGCGACCGCCCGGTCGGCCCGAGCTAGAGCGAGGTCAAGCCGTTGTTTGATCTGTTGGATTTCGAGCGTTTCATTCCGCGCCTTGAGGCAATCATGCAGGCCCTTGAGGCTCCAGACATTGTCCGGGTGGATCGAGGCGCGGCTGAGCGTTCCGCCCAGACCCAGATCTTCCCGATATACGGCTTCAGCCTCGGTCACGTGACCTTGTTCGAACAAAAGCGCCCCAAGCGCGTGGCGGGTGGGCTGCATCCAGCCCCATGGCTCGTCGTAAGGCAGCGTATCATCCAGTTCGACCGAACGCCGCAGATGCGCGTATGCCGCTTCATAGTTTTCTTTGCGGTATTCGATCTCACCCCGCAGCATTTCACTGGCGATTTCCAGTAGGTCGATGACCCGGTTGTTGTGCAGGCGGCGGGCCTCGGGCACGCGGGCTTTGGCGGCGTGGAACTGGGTTTCTTCCGCTTCGGCTTCGGCAACCTCTCCGGTCGCAGCATGGGCGAGTGCGCGGGCATAGTGGGTTGTGGCCGTGAGCGTTCGGTAGAGGTCGGGGTCATCCGGCAGGTCTAGCGCTTTGGCCTCGGCCCAGCGACCAAAGCGGATCAGGATGTGAGGTTTCATGGACAGATAGGCTTCGAAGAAATCGGCCATCGGAGGGCTTTCGATCCGCAGCATCTCTTCCGGCGTAGTGTCCCAAATTGCCTGATTTGCGGCCAGAGCCGGTGCCATCTGACCCAGAAAGAGCGCGCCATAAATTGTGAAGTGGTAATTGTGCAGCCGGTAGCCCGTATAGATCGTGAAGGCGCCTTCGCGCTCGAAATACTTCAGGTCCGCGACCGAAGCCTGCTGGTTCCACTGAACGACATTGTGGTAGTGGCCGCACAGAACGTCGATATGGGTGGGCATGTGTACCAGGTGTCCTGCCTCGGGAACCAGTCTGCGCAGCACGTCGCCAGCCTTGAGCGCTTTTTCCGGGGTTGGCGACATTTCCATCAGGTGCACGTAAAGGTGCAGCAGGCCGGGATGAGACATGGCTGCGGGATCGTCGGCCATGGCGTCTTCCAGCGCGGTTTGCGCCTCAAACGTTGCTGCACCTGCGGCGGGTAGGCCTGTCTTCAGGTCCCACATTTTCCAAGGTGTGAGGTTCAATAGCGCTTCGACATAAATGGTGCGCAGGTCCAGATTACCGGGCTGGGCGGCAAAGGCGTCACGCATGGCTTCGGCAAAGTCATGGTCCCAGCTGTGCATGTCGGGAATTGGTTCGCGCTGTGGATAGCGGGCGGGTAGGGCGCTGATCAGCGCTTGTTCGACCGGGTTGCAGATTGAGGCCAGAGCCAGTGCCTGCTGCGCTGCGTCATAGGCTTGCTCTAGCGACTTTTTCTTCCCGCGGTCATCTCGCAAATCCCAGGGAAGGTTATAGTTAGGACCCGCCGCATAAGCGATACCCCAAAAGGCCATGGCGCAGTCCGGGTCGGCCTCGGCAGCGCGCTGGAAACAGGCGACGGCCTCGTCATGGTTATAACCGTAGGTCCAGTTCAGCCCCCGATCGAACCAAAGCTGCGCGTCGGGTGAAGTCGTAGTGATCGGGCAGGAATATGGGCCCAGATCGTAATAGTCGCTCATTTCAGTCTCCCCTCGGGTCGAGCGGAGGTTAGCGCGTTTCAATCAAGCTGCACAGGTCAGACGAGTAGTCTGTTTTCGATCCGGCCCATATGCAGCATCAGGCCGAAACCCAATGTGCTCATGGTCAGTATACCCGCGCCCAGAGGCAGGATCGAACCGTCAAAGAGCAGACCGATTGGGCCAGCGATCAGCGCGGCCAGAACGGTTGAAACCGAACCGATCACCGAAGCCGCCATGCCCGCGATATGGCCCATCGGTTCCATCGCGATGGCGTTGAGGTTGCCCATGGTCATTCCGGCCATGAAGAATACGGCCGTCTGCCAACTGACGAATAGCGCAAAGGACAGGTTGGCCGACAGGTCGAACGAATTCAGCAGCAGTACGGATGAGGTGAACAGAATCTGACCGCCCAGCCCCCAAGTCACCAACCGCCGCATGCCCAGACGCACAACAAGGGTCGCATTCAGCAAACTGGCCGAGCCCGACATCAGTGCCACAAAGCCGAACCAGAAGGGAAAGCTGTGGGCGCTGTTGTGGATCTCGTCATAGACCTGCTGGACCATGGTCAACATGGTAAACAGCATGCCAAGGCACAGGGTCTGCACCATGATTGACAGGCGCACCGTGGGGTGGCTGAACATCTCGCGGGCGGCATCCAGCATTAGCGGCAAGCGCAAGGGACGGCGGTTTTCGGGCGTCAGCGACTCGGGCAGACGCAGGCCCATCCATACGATGGTGATCAGCGAAAACAGCATGAAGGAGACAAAGACCGCGCGCCAACCGGCCAGGGCGATCACGCCGGCGCCCATCATGGGCGCAATGGCCGGGACCAACGTGAAAATCATCATGGCGATGGAGACGATCCGCGCCATCTCGCGCCCAGAATAGAGATCGCGGATTATGGCCACGGCGACCACACGCGGCGCGGCGCTGCCGACACCTTGCAGAACGCGGGCCAGCAGCAGCATTTCCAGCGAAGAACTTGCCCATGCGGCGGCAGCGGCAAGGATATAAAGGGCCGAGCCTACATAGATTACAGGTTTGCGCCCGAAAGCGTCCGACAACGGGCCGGTGAAAAAGGTGCCTATACCCATACCCAGCACAAAGGATGTCAGGATCAGTTGCGCCTTGTTGTTGTCATCGGGGCTAAGCTGTGCGCCGATATCGGGCAGCGCAGGCAATATCGAATCGATGGAAAACGCAATTGTTGCAAACATCATTGCGACAAGTGCGACGAACTCTCCGCGAGACATGCGACTGGCCATGGTGCCCTCCTGACCCGTTCACGCTATCACGCGCGGTCAGGGGGCGCCAGTCATGCCAATGCACACAGACCTGTGCTAATTTGCAGGGGAGGCCTCAAGTTGAGACATGATGTCCGCGATCACGCGCTCCCACATCTCGGGCGGCTGCGCACCGGGAACGGCGTGCTGGTTGGCCACGATGAAGGTCGGGACCGAGTTCACGCCCATTTGGCGCGAGTGGCTGTCGCGGTTGCTGATATCCGAACGGTCTGCGTCTGACTTCAACAGTTTCAACACTACGGCGGCGTCCATGCCGATGCTGTCTGCAATATCGCCAAGAACCTCATGGTCTCCGATATCGCGCGCCTGGACGAAATAGGCGTCGAACAGGGCGTCCACGGCCTCGGTTTGCTTGCCCTCGATCCCGGCCCAATGGATCAGGCGGTGCGCGTCCAGCGTATTTGGGGTGCGCTTCATGCCTTCGAAGTCGATCTTCAGCCCGGCATTCTCGGCATGTTCGACCACCGGCGCATAGGCCCGCACGGCGCCTTCTTTGCCGCCGAATTTACGCTCCAGATATTCACGACGATCCATGCCGTTATCAGGCATGTCGGGGTTCAGCTGAAACGGGTGCCATTCGATGACGAAGGGGTGGTCGGGGATCGCGGCCAGCGCTTTGTCCAGATGGGTCTTGCCGATATAGCACCACGGGCAAATCGGGTCGGACATGATATCAAGCTTGACGGTCTGGGTCATTGTTGGCTCGCCTTGAAGTAGGCCGGAAGCGCCCGGCGCAGGAGTTTGCCGTTCCCACCGGTCGGCAGTTCGGGCAGATAGATAAAGGCGCGCGGTTGCTTGTAGCGCGCCAGATTTGCTTCCACATAGGTGCGCAAGTCCGCCTCGTCCAGTTCTTCCGGCCCGGTATAGAAAGCGGCGATCAGAAAAGTGTCCTGTTTGACCTCAACCGCTGCCGCTCCGACCTGCGCGATGCCTGGGTATTGCGACAGCACCGCTTCGACCTCAATCGGTGAGACCCGATAGCCGCCCGCGTTCATCATGTCATCGTCGCGCCCCAGATAAGTGATCTGGCCGTCAACGGCCATCGCCCCTTGATCTCCGGTTAAAAACCAGTCGCCCTGCATTCGCGCCTGCGCCTCGTCCGGGGCGTTCAGATAGGTCAGCATCAGGCCGGGGTCCGAACGGTGGATGGCGATGGTGCCTGCCTGACCCCGCGGTGCAGGGCCGTCGGGCCCCAGAATCGCAACGCGACGACCGGGTTGCGGTTGTCCCAATGACTCTCCCCGTGCCGGATGGTTAGGGCTGGAGGAGATGAAGGTCGAACATTCGGACATACCGTAAGCTTCGAACAGCTCGGTTCCCGTGGCGCGCATCCAGGCATGGTGCAGCGTAGGCGACAGCTTTTCCCCGGCGCACAATCCATGGCGTAGATCGGGCAGGTGCAGGTAATCAGGGGACGATACGATCTTGCGGAACACCCCCGGAGCGGCGGCAAAGATCGTGGCTTGGTGGTCGCGCAGCAAGCCGGGCAGGGCGGTCAGATCGGTGCCCGGTTCTGGGATCAGCGCCGTAGCACCGATTGTCCAGGGATCCATCAACCCGGTGCCCAGCGTATAGGTCCAGTTGAAGGCGCCCGCGTGGCACAAACGGTCATCTTCGCGCAACCCGTACCAGCCATCGACCATCATTTGCCGTGCCCAGATGGCCCTATGCGCATGGGCGACAGCTCGGGGTTTGCCCGAAGTGCCCGAGGTGTAGACGACATAAGCCAAACGCTCGGGGTCGCCCATCTGGACTGTGGCGGGTGCGAGGTCGCGCATCATGGTCAGGTCGGACAAGGAAACTTGAACCGGATGAGGAGCACAGGCCACCGATGGATCACGCAGCACAGCCGCTGGTTTCAGATCCTGAATGATTTTCGCCGTTTCAGGTTCGGTCAGTTGAGACGAGGTTGGAACGGGGACAATCCCCACCGCAATTGCGCCCAGATACGCAATCGGAAAATCAACCGTGTTTCCCAACCGCATCAACGCGATATCACCCGGGAACAGACCCGCCTGCAGCAAGCCGGCGCCTGTGCCCAGTATGGCGCGTTTCAACGCGGCATAAGTCCAATGTTGCGCGCCCTGCGCACCCAGCACTGACAAAGCGGTCTTTTCCGCAAAATCATCCGCGTGACGCAACACATGCGCAGCCAAATTGAATGGTACGGGGCAAGCTGGTGGCGGGCCTTGATCGAAGACAGACAACATGGACCTTGGCTAACGTGACGTCTGACGCGTTGCAAGCAGGACGGGCTGGCCCTATAGAAAAACGCATGAGCACCCAAGAGCAGACATCGCTGATCCGCATCGCGCGGGAATCCGGAGACCATACCGAGCTTGAGCCGTTGGATCTGGGCGCCCGTGTCCGCGAATTGCGCAAAGCACGCAACTGGACGCTGGAACAGGCGGCCACGCAGGCAGGGCTGGCGCGTTCGACGCTCAGCAAGATCGAAAACGGTCAGATGTCGCCCACCTATGACGCGCTGAAGAAGCTGGCGGTTGGGCTTGAGATCTCGGTGCCGCAGTTGTTCACGCCCCCGCAACGCGAGCAGGTGATCGGGCGGATGTCTGTCACCCGGATGGGTCAGGGTGCGGCACATGCGACCGCGACTTACGAACATGAGTTGCTGGCGGAAACACTGACCAAGAAACAGATGCTGCCCTACCGTGCGCGCGTACGGGCCCGCTCGATGGACGAGTTCGAGGGCTGGGTACGCCATGATGGTGAAGAGTTCCTGTATGTCCTGACCGGCGTCGTGCGGCTGTATACGGAATTCTATGAACCGGTTGAGATGCGTCGCGGTGATAGCGCCTATTACGACGGCAGCATGGGCCACAACGTCGTGTCTGTCAGCGATGAGGACGCAACGATCCTGTGGGTAACGTCACTTACGTAAAGTGCTGCTGAATTCACGGTTCAGACCTTCTGTGAACAGAAAATCCTCTAGCTCTTCATGGGCTTCGTTTACGGTCAGTTGGTGCCGCTCGGCCAGATAGGCTTCGAACCCTTTGCGATCCTTGCCCAGCTTTGGCTTATCCTGATCGCGCAGGTTCGGAAACCGCCGTTTGGCGCGTGCGTACATCGCATCCCAGTCTTGCGTCAGGTCAGTCCAGTTCAGCATGTGCAAGCTTTCCGGTTTCCAGGTTTCAAGGCTGCCCGGCCTATATTCAGGTTACGAAGCCCCTGCGCGACCCCGTGCATGACAAAATGTCGCACCTTGCGCTTGCGTATTTTCGGAATGGAAATGCCCGTTGCAGCCGCACCGCAACGGGCTGTCGGACCTAAGGTTGGAGTGAGTGGAGGCAGGTCCGTTTCTCAGACGCGCTGCGGGGTACGAAATTGGCTAAAGTTCAAGAATAAAAGCAAAAATCTTATCACACAGAGCGAAGTATAGGCCGAAGGCTAGCGGCAAAGATGTATTCGGTAAAGCTCTTTTTGAGACTGCGCCGATTTTGGACGAAAATTCGCGGACCCGCAGATTTTGTGGTAGGGAAAACAGTGACTACTCTATGTCGTCAGAAAACCGAATGTGCCAATTTTCGCCGACAGGCTGCGACGGGCGAGATCAGACCTTGGCTCGGAGGGCGGAATGGGGCGCGAAAGCGCCCCATTTGGGCTATTCTTCGAACCACCAGACCTGTGGCATGTATTCCGGCCCGTCCCCGTAAATCGGCAGAGTGTCGGGGAATTTTAGCTCTTTCGCGTGGGCGATGCGGCCAACGTCGAAATTCCAGATCGGGATGACATAGCGCCCGGCGGTCAGAACCCGGTCCAAGGCGCGGGTCGCGGCCACGAAATCCTCGCGGCTTTCCGAGGCAAGCATGGCGTCGATCATCCCATCTACCGCAGGCGAGGCAACGCCCATCAGGTTACGCGTCCCCGGCGTGTCGGCGTTCTCGCTGCCCCAATAGAGCCGCTGTTCGTTGCCCGGAGACAGTGATAGTGCCCGGCGGAAGAAGGTCATGTCGAAGTCCAGCTCGGAAGTGCGACCCGTATATTGGGCGCTGTCGACCATCTCGGTCGTGACCTGAATACCCAGACGCTCCAGCGCGCGACTGTAAATCTCGATCGCCGTTTCGCTTTCGGTGTCACCCTGTTGCAGAAGGACGGTGAGGGTAAAGGCATCGCCCGCTGCATTGCGCAGCACGCCGTCCTGAATGGTCCAACCAGCCTCGGCCAGCAGAGCGGTCGCTTTGCGGATATTGGACCGGTTACGCGCTGATCCGTCACTTTCGGGTAGGCTGTAACCCTCAAGCACGCCAGGCGGCAACGTGTCTGCAAAGGGTTGCAGCAATTCAGCGACTCGGCCCGATGCTTCGCCTGGTTGCATGGCAAGATCCGAGCCCGAGAAATACGAGGTAATCCGGGGCTGTGCGCCACCCGTGATCGTGTCGTTGATGAATTCGAAGTTGAAGGCAAGGGTCAACGCCTCGCGCACACGCCAATCATCGAACGGGGCCTTGCGGGTATTCATGACAAAGCCTGTCATTCCCGAAGGTTTGCCATGCGGGATTTCAGTTTTGATCACGTCGCCACGCTGGATCGAGGGGAAGGTGTATTGCGTGTCCCACTTGTCGGCGTTGAATTCGCGCACGGCGGTCAGAGCACCGGCCTTGAAGGCCTCGAACAGGACCGTGCCGTCTCCGTAGAATTCGATCCGCATCTCATCCAAGTTCATGGTTCCGCGTCGGAACGGGATGTCCGCGCCCCAATAGTCCGGGTTCCGGCGCAGGGTGACATAGCGGCCGGCCTCATAGTCATCGATCACATAGGGGCCGGTGCCGACGGGGATGTCATGCAGGGTGGCGTCTGCGAAATCCTTGCCCTCCCACTGTGCCTTTTGAAGGATCGGGCGCAGACCGGCGATGAGCGCCAGCTCTCGGTCGGGGTCGTTAAAGGTGATCCGAACCGAGCGCGGGCCAGTCTGTTCGATACTGTCGATCTTGCCCCACAATCCGCGATATCGCAGGTGGCCTTCGGTGCCCAAAATCTCGTACGACCAGATCACATCTTCGACAGTCACCGGAGTTCCGTCTGAAAATTGGGCGTTTTCGCGCAGGGTGAATTCGACCCAAGAACGGTCTGGTGCTGTTTCAACCGATTCGGCCAACAACCCGTATAACGAGAATGGCTCATCCCAGGATCGCCCCATGAGGCTTTCATGGGTCCAAAATCGCAATTGCCAGGGTGGGGTGCCTTTTTGCACAAACGGGTTCAAACTGTTATAGCCGCCGGTATTTCCAAAAACGACTTTGCCGCCTTTTGGCGCGTCGGGATTCGCGTAAGGCAATGACACAAAATCCGGTGGTAGTGCGGGCGCGCCATACATAGCTATGCCATGAGCCGATTCTGCGTTAGCGATAGCACTGCTCAAAACCAGGGTGATTCCCGTGATCACAGGGCGAATGGGGCGGAGAATATTGGGGCGCATTTTGGAAACAATCCTGCTCTGGCCTTATTTTGTTGGGATTCATCGTACCGATGATTTTTCTTATTTTCAAACTTTTAGCTTGGACGGAGGCGTGGAATTGCTTATAAAGGGTGCACTGCTCGATAGGTTTCTTGCCTGTATGAAACCTGCCTCAATAACTTAACGCCCGCTTCGTGCGGGCGTTTTTTTTGTGCAGATTTTTGGCGCTGTTTCGTGCTTTTGTCATTCGCCGTTTTCTTTGCAGGTGCAGCATGGCACTGTGGCTGAAATTCGGTTTTCGAGGGAGAGCGACCATGAGCCTTTCGGGCAAGACGGCAATTATCACAGGGTCAAATTCAGGTATTGGATTGGGTATCGCACGCGAGTTGGCGAAGGCCGGAGCGGATGTGGTGTTGAACTCGTTCACCGACCGCGACGAGGATCACGCGCTGGCTGCCGAGATCTCGGATCAGACGGGAACAAACGCACGCTATGTCAAGGCCGATATGTCTAAAGGCGACGAATGCCGGGCGCTGATCGAGACCGTGGGCGTATGCGATATTCTGGTCAACAATGCGGGTATTCAGCATGTGGCGCCGATTGATCAGTTCCCAGTCGACAAATGGGATGCGATCATTGCGATCAACATGAACTCGGCTTTTCACACTACGGCCGCCGCTTTGCCGATGATGCGCAAGGCCGGGTGGGGGCGTGTGGTCAACATCGCCTCTGCCCATGGTTTGACGGCGTCGCCCTACAAGGCGGCCTATATCGCAGCCAAGCACGGTTTAGTGGGTATGACCAAGTCCGTGGCGCTGGAGACGGCACAAGAGCCGATTACCTGCAATGCCATTTGTCCGGGCTACGTGTTGACCCCGCTGGTCGAGGCGCAAATTCCCAATACGATGAAGGAATATGACATGAGTCGCGATGACGTGATCAAGAACGTCATGCTGGAGCGGCAACCGTCGAAAGAATTTGCCACGGTTGAGCAGTTGGGAGGCACAACGGTGTTTTTGTGCTCGGACGCTGCAGCGCAAATCACCGGCACGACGATTTCCGTGGATGGCGGTTGGACGGCGTTGTGAGACTGCGTGGGGGCTCGGCCCCCACACCCCCGAGGTATTTTTGAACAGAAGAAGGGGTGAGCGTTGTGAAGAGGATCAATCTGGCCCTGCAGGGCGGTGGTGCACATGGGGCGTTTACCTGGGGTGTGCTGGACCGGATTTTGGACGAAGAGGATATCGAGGTCGCTGCGATCACCGGGACTTCGGCCGGGGCTTTGAATGGGGCCGCGTACAAGTCAGGTATGGTTCGGGATGGGCGCGATGGGGCGCGTGCCAACCTGAACGGGCTTTGGGCGCGTATGGGGGCCGTGGGCGACATGCGGTTGGCCAATTGGATGCAGGCCGTTGAGCCTGCTCAGGTCGCGCAGGCGATGGAGTATTCCTTGCCGTTTTCCGTGGGGGATACGTGGTCGCGGTTGGTGTCGCCTTATGCATACGGGCCGTTCTACAAGAACCCATTGGAGTCGGTGATTGATCGCTTCAACTTTGATGAGGTCTGTGCGGATCTGGGACCAGCCCTGTTTGTGTGTGCGACCTGTGTGCGCAGTGGCAAGATCCGAGTGTTTACGGGGGACGAGATTTCGACCGATGCGATTTTGGCTTCGGCCTGTTTGCCGACCTTGTTTCAGGCGGTGGAGATTTTCGATCCAAAAACGGGGCGGACTGAGGCTTATTGGGACGGTGGTTATACCGGCAATCCGGCGCTTTACCCTTTGTTTGACAAAGGTTTGCCCGATGATGTTGTGATCGTGAATATCAATCCTCTGGAGCGGGACGAGGTGCCGAAGACCCCGCAGCAAATCCAGAATCGGGTGAATGAGATCAGTTTCAACTCGTCCCTGTTTCGGGAGTTGCGGGCGATCAGTTTCGTACAGCGTCTGTTGGCCGAGGGCAAGTTGCAGGCGGGTGAGATGAGCCGCGTGTTGGTGCATATGATCGCGGATGATGAGCTGATGAATGATCTTTCCGTGGCGACCAAGACGGTGCCGAACCCGGTCATCCTACATAAGCTGAAAGAGGCTGGGCGTCGGGCTGCTAGTCGGTTTCTGACCGATCACAAGGCGGATTTGGGCCAGCAAAGCACTGTCAACCTGCCGGAGATGTTCGGCTGATTACTCGGGCGGCTGGGTCGGGTCTTTTTCGTTTGGGTAGACCAGGCCGGCTGAAATGACCAGTTTGGCGGCGTCCTCAATGGACATGTCCAGAAGGATCACGTCCTCTTCAGGGAAAAACAGCAAGAAACCGGAGGTCGGGTTCGGTGTTGTGGGCACGAAGACGCTGAGCAGTGCACCGCCGGTTTCGGCACGGTCGCTGACCTCGCCCCGCGCGGTGGTCGAGACGAAGCCGATGGCCCAGATGCCACGGCGGGGATATTGGATGAGACAGGCTTTTTCAAACGACCGTTCGGTTTGCGCGAAAACCGTTTCCGAGATCTGTTTGATCCCGGAATAAACCGACCGCACCACTGGCATCCGATTCACGACGCTTTCGCCGAAATGGATCAGCGACCGGCCCAGAATGCCTTTGGCGATCCAGCCGACGATCACCGTGAAGATCAGGAATATCACCACGCCGACGCCGCGCAGATTGATTCCTACATACTGTTCGGGGTGAAATTGCTGTGGCACAAGCGGCAGGACGGCGCTGTCGATCCAGCCAACCACAGACCAGATCAGCCAGACCGTTAGCCAGACTGGTGCAATAACAACGATGCCCGTCAGAAATGACGCGCGCAGCCGGGAAAACAGGCCCGGTCCGCGGTGAGGTTCTTCGTCAAAGGGCGTGTTCATTGCGGTCCTGAGTGATTTGCCGATTTAGTTAAGCAGTCCGGGGCCTTGGTACAATAGCTTTGCTCACTCGGACAGGGCGCGGGCGATTCTGGCGGCCAATTTTGCGTTATTTCTAACCAATGCGATGTTTGCGGTCAGTGAACGCCCCTCGGTCTGTTCATAGATGCGCTGCAGCAGGTAAGGGGTGACACCTTTGCCGGTGATCCGGTGCGCGTCGGCGTCCGCTTGGGCGGAGGCGATGATCGGGGCCAGTTCCTGCGCCGGGATTTGGTCTTCGGCGGGGATCGGGTTAGCCACGAGTTGCCCGCCGGGCAGCCCAAGGGCGCGGCGAGTGGCGTGGGCCTTGGCGATGGCTTCGGCGGTGTCCATACGCAATGGCGCGGCATAAGGGGATTTGGCGGACCAGAAGGCGGGGAATTCGTCCTGCCCGTGAGCTATGACGGGGACGCCCAGCGTTTCAAGAACCTCGAGCGTTTTGGCCAGATCGAGGATGGCTTTTGCACCGGCGGCCACAACAGTCACAGGGGTTTGAGCCAACTCATGCAGGTCCGCTGAAATATCGAACGAAGTTTCGGCGCCTTGATGCACGCCGCCTATCCCGCCGGTGGCGAAGACCGGAATTCCAGCGTAGTGCGCTGCGATCATTGTGGCGGCGACGGTTGTGGCTCCGGTCCCGCCGGTCGAGATACAGGCCGCCATGTCCGCGCGCGAGATTTTGGCGACACCTTGCGCCTGACCAAGCGCTTTGAGCTGATCCTCTTCCAGCCCCACGTTCAGCACGCCGTCGATGACCGCAATCGTTGCTGGAACGGCACCTGCATCGCGGATGTCCTGTTCGACCTGCGCCGCGACCTCGATATTTTGAGGGTAGGGCATCCCGTGGGTAATGATGGTGCTTTCCAGCGCAACGATGGGGTGGCCTGCGTCTTTGGCGGCGCGGACCTCGGCCGAGTAGTGGATGTCGATCACAGTGGGGTTTCTCCGGAAACGTAAGTAGCAGCGGCGTGCAAGGCACGGGTCAGGGCAGCGTCGGGGGCGGCCCCGGCGGCCTCGGACGCGATATGCGCCGCCATGAAAGTGTCGCCCGCGCCAGTCACGCGTGTGACCAGAACGGACGGGGGTGTTTGGGTCAGAATCTCATCTGCGGTGCCCACGGTGGCCGAGTTGCCGCCATCCGTGACCAGCACCCGCAGCGCGCCGCGATCCAGCAGACCTTTGGCGGCGGATTCGGAATCGGTGAACTCGCGCTGACACAGGAGCCCAGCCTCTTCGAGGTTCACATAAAGCGTCGCGCGGGCATGTTTGAGGAAGGGCAACAGGCGCTCGGCCTTACCGGGTGAGGCAGGGGCCACGCGCAAATCGGCTTTTGCGAAGGCCGGGCTTTGGGCGATTTCTTCCAGCAAAGTTAGCGTCAGGTTGCCATCCAATGCGATGGGGCCTTCGAACGGTGTGTTCTCGTAGCCCAACGGTCCGTGCATCAGCGGGCGTAGGATTTTGTCCCCAGCAGCCTCAAGCGAATGCGCGTCGGCGATGGCGGCGATCAGACCATTGGCACCTTCGACAGCCATATAGCGGTCGGTCGGCAAATCCTGCGAGCGGTAGACGTGATCCGTGACCATGCCCAGCCGTGCGCAGGCATTGACCAGTTCGTCGCCTTCAGGGTCGCGGCCAATTGCGGTCAGCAGGGTGGGCGTCATACCGAACCGCACCAGCGTCATGGCGATGTTCATGGCCACGCCGCCGGGCAGGCGGGTGATCCGCCCCGGCACGTCTGACCCCTGCCGCATGGCGCTGGCAGATCGCCCGATCACGTCCCAAAGGACCGAACCGATACACAGGATTTCGCTAGTCTGAGTCATGCCCGTGTCATGCCGCAGCGCCCGCGCGGGTGCAAGGGTTAACGCTCACATCGCGCCGGTCAGGGCTTTCAGCGCGGCGACCGGATCGTCCTGCGACCAGATCTCGTCGCCAATACCGAAGAAATCGGTGTGCGGCGACAGTTCGCGGATCAGCTCGGGGGTCAGACCGCCTTCGGCCACGACCGGAACTTCGATCATTTCGGACCACCACTGAAACAGGTCTTTTTCTGCAATGGTGCCGTCGCCCAGGGCTGATGTGCCAACCGGGCCAAACGCCACGTAATCCGCGCCGTTTTCGCCAGCGGTCATGCCGTCATGGCTGGAGGCCGCGCAAAAGCTGCCCACGATGGCATCCGCGCCCAGTTCTTTGCGTGCCGCCCGGACCGAGCGCGCGCCGTCATCCAGATGCACCCCGTCCAGCCCCAGCCGCTGCGCCAGCAGGACATGGTTCGAGATCACGATCGCCACATCCCGTGCGTGTGCGACCTCGCGGCAGGCATCGGCGGCGCGGGCGATGGTGTCTTCGTCGCTACCCGCCAAGGCGAGGCGGATGCAGGCGATCTCGGTGCTGTCCAGCACGCGGCCCAACTGCTCGGGGAAGGTGCTCAGGGTGATCGTGGGCGGTGTGATCAGGTAAATCTGCGGCTGCTCGGGGGTGTCCATTGGCGCGTCCTTCGCTTTCAGTCTTTGGCGCGGTTTAGCGGATTGGGCCGGGGAAGCAATCTTTTTAGCCGGATATTGGCGCAATTGGCCGCCCGGACGGCTTGCCCTGCGCCAATGTGCCGATTACAGCAGGCGGAACTTTCGGAGACAGCCATGCCCAGCGACAAATCCCAGCCTTCCTTTGTGCTCGTGCGCCCTCAGATGGGCGAAAACATCGGTGCTGCCGCGCGGGCGATGTGGAACTTCGGGTTGGACCGGATGCGGATTGTTGCGCCACGTGATGGTTGGCCAAACCCCAAGGCTGTGGCCATGTCCAGCGGGGCGGGGCGGTTGCTGGATGAGGCGCAGCTTTTTGACGATCTGGCCGGGTCGTTGGCTGACAGCACCTTTGTGTTCGCCACCACGGCACGTCAGCGCGGGTTGACCAAGCCGGTCTACAGCCCCGAACGCGCCATGCAGATTGCCGCTGAAAAAGTCGCGGCGGGCGAAAAGGTTGCCGTACTGTTTGGCCCCGAACGCGCGGGGCTTGAGAATGAGGATATCGCCAAGGCCAACGCCATCATCTCGGTCCCGGTGAACCCCGAATATGCCTCGCTCAACCTCGGGCAATGTGTGCTGCTGACTGCCTATGAGTGGATGCGCCAAAGTGCCGATGTGGTGCATGAGGCCACTGATTTGGGCAAGGGCGATTGGGCGACAGGGATCGAGGTTGAAAAACTGGTCGAACATTACGAGGACCGGCTGGAAGAGGCGGGGTTTTTCTACCCGCCTGAAAAGGCCGAAGGGATGAAGACCAACCTGCGCAACCTGTGGTCGCGTATGCGGATGACGCGGGCCGATGTGCAGATGCTGCACGGGATCATGCGGCAGATGGTCCGCTGGAAGGACAAGGGCTAAGGCTGGACCTATCTTCCGCTTCACCCTAGCGTGCGACGAAACAAGGACATGAGGACAGCATGAGCGGCAAGCGCAGCATCTTCGAAGAGGTCTCGGGCGACCAGAAACAAGAGGCGGTTCAGCCCGGTATGATCGACCGTGGCCGGGGCGGCACGCGCAAGGCAATCCGGGCGTGGCTGATGATGCTGTTCGCGCTGGTCGTGGTGATGATCGCTGTGGGTGGCCTGACGCGCCTGACCGATAGCGGGTTGTCGATTACTGAGTGGCGACCGATCACCGGGGCTATCCCGCCGATGTCCGAGACAGATTGGCAATCCGAGTTCGACAAGTACAAGGAAATCGACCAGTGGCGCATCCAGAACCAGTGGATGGAGCTGGACGATTTCAAATTCATCTACTGGTGGGAATGGGGTCATCGTCAGCTGGGCCGCGTGATCGGTCTGGTCTGGGCCATCGGGTTCTTTGGTTTCTTGGCCGCGCGGAACATCCCCACGGGTTGGACTAGTAAGCTTTTGATCCCCGGCGTTCTGGGCGGGGTGCAGGGGGCTGTCGGTTGGTGGATGGTCGCCTCGGGCGTGACACAGGGCGAGGGGATGACTGCCGTTGCCAGCTACCGCCTGGCCACCCATCTGGGGCTGGCCTTTGTGATTCTCGGGTTCCTTGCGTGGTACATCTTTGAGTTGGGCCGCGAGGAGCGTGACCTGATGCAGGCCCGCCGCGCGAAAGAGGCGAAGCTGTTCTCGCTCTCGACCGGTTTGATGCATTTCGCCTTCCTGCAAATCCTGATCGGCGCACTGGTCGCCGGGATTGATGCCGGGCGGTCTTACACCGACTGGCCTTTGATCGGCGGACAGCTTTTGCCGCCCGATGCCACGATGCTGGAGCCGATGTGGCGCAACTTCTTCGAAAGTCCTGGTCTGGTGCAGTTTATTCACCGCTGTGCGGGCTATCTGCTGGTGATTTTCGGCTTCATCGTCTGGAGGCGCGGCGGCTCCAGCGCACATCCGCAGACGCGGTTTGCCTTTAACGCGGCTTTTGCAGCGCTGGCACTGCAAGTGGCGATCGGTATCGTGACTGTGGTCTACGCCGCGCCGTGGCAGATCGCGATTGTCCATCAGTTCATGGCCGTGGTCGTCTGGACCCTGATCCTGCGCGCGCGTTTCCTGACCGCTTACCCAATCGCAACCTCGATCCGCGGAGCGTGACATGACCGCCTTTGACGACCTGATGGCCTTTCAACGGGAAACCTCGGCGCTGGGGCAGATTGCCGGGCGGCTGGGCTGGGACCAGGAAACGGTGATGCCGCGCGGAGCTGCGCCGCAACGGGCCGAGGAAATGGCTGCGATCGAAGCTGTTCTGCACGCGCGCCGATCCGACCCGCGCGTGGCTGAATGGCTGGATCAGGCCGACCCGCAGGATGAGGTCGGCAAGGCGCAGCTGCGCGAAATCCGCCGATCCTATGAGCGCACGGTCAAAGTTCCCGCTGACTTGGCCAAAGCGATTGCGCGTGTCACATCCGCTGCGCAGGGCACATGGGCGCAGGCCCGCGCGGACGAAGATGTGGCCGCGTTCCTGCCCGCGCTGCAAAACGTCGTTGCCTTGAAACGTGAAGAGGGCGCGGCGCTGGCGCAAGGCGGTGACGTCTATGACGCCATGGTCGAGGATTATGAGCCCTACACCACGGGCACTCAAATTGCCGAAATCTTCGACCAGATGCGCCCGCGTCTGGTGGCCCTGCGCGCAGCTGTTCTGGACTGCCCCGCGCCGCAAGCCCTGACCGGTACATTTGACGAACTGACCCAGATGCGCCTGTCGCAGAAATTGGCGACCACCTTCGGCTATGACCTGAACACGGGTCGCGTGGACAAGGCGGTGCATCCGTTCAGCTCGGGCAGCGGGCTGGACGTGCGGATCACCACCCGTACCAGCGAGACCGATCCGTTCAACTGTTTCTACTCGACCATTCACGAAGTCGGCCACGCCGCATATGAGCAAGGTATCGACCAAGCTTATGCGCTGACCCCGCTGGGCAGTGGGGTGTCGATGGGCGTGCATGAAAGCCAAAGCCGGATTTATGAAAACCAGCTGGGCCGCTCGCGTGCGTTCACCGGCTGGCTGTTCGATCAGATGACAGCGGCCTTTGGCGATTTCGGGATTAGTGACGCCGACGCATTCTATGCCACCGTCAACGGTGTTCATAACGGCTATATCCGAACCGAGGCGGATGAGGTGCAATATAACCTGCACATCATGCTGCGCTTTGATCTGGAGCGCGCCCTGATGGCCGAAGACCTGCAGGTCAGCGATCTGGAGGCCGCGTGGAATGACCGTTTCAAGGCCGATTTCGGCTATGCGGTCGACAAGCCTTCAAACGGGTGCTTACAGGATGTGCATTGGTCGGTGGGGCTGTTTGGCTATTTCCCGACCTACTCGCTGGGCAATGTCTACGCCGGATGCCTGTATGAGGCGCTGCGCGCGGCGCTACCAGATTTGGACGCGCAGCTTGCGCAAGGTGACTCGACGGGCGCAACCGGCTGGCTGCGCGAGAACCTGCAACGCCATGGCGGGCTGTACGCCCCGCGCGAGGTCATAACCCGCGCAAGTGGGGTTGAACCGGGGCCAGAGCCACTTTTGGCCTATCTGGAAGATAAGTTCGGTAAGCTGTACGGCCTCTGACCCTCACGTTTCAGTGTTCGACCGTGGGAATCTTTGTGCCAGACGATAGAGTGCCCCAGAGGCGATTTGGGAGGGGCATGTGTCGATCAAAAACAAGTTGAAAACCCAAGCTGCGGTTGTGCTGACCAGCGAGGGCCTGCACGTCGCAAGACAGCGTATTGCCGAGGTACGGCGGAGGCTCAGCGGCAAACCTCACACCGTACAGTATTTTCACGATGTAGCTGACCCCTATTGCCACCTCAGCCTGCAGCTTTTGTTAGAGTTACAGAACAAATTTGATGTCCAGATCGAGCCGCATCTGATCTCGCGCCCGGCTTCGGATATCCAGCCTTTGCCCACCGAATACCGGCAGAATTCATGGGCCGACACTGTGCGATGGGCGCGACGTTTAGGGTTGGCAGCGCCACAGCAGCCGGCCCCGTCTGACGCGGGTTTTGCGCAAGCCGAGCGGCGTCTTGCGGCCCAGTTGGGTGACCAGGATTTTGCCTCAAAAGCACTGCAAATCAGCACTGAGCTGTGGTCAGGTCTGGATATCCCCGAAGGGGCGCACTCTGATCCGAATGTGGCGCGGCGGGCAGGGGATCAGGCTCTTGCCGCCGCCGGGCATTACCTTGGCGGCAGCTTTGCGTATGGGGGCGAATGCTATTGGGGGCCGGACCGGCTTGGATACCTGGACGGGCGTTTGGCGACGCTTGGGCTTGGGCCGTCGCACCCGCCCATTGTGCCGGACTATTCCGAGCCTTTCCCAGATGCAACAGGGCAGGAACTGGAGTTCTTTTTCTCGTTTCGAAGCCCGTATTCCTATCTGGCTTTCGACCGTGTACGCGATCTAGCCACGCGGACCAATGCGCGTTTGATCTTGCGTCCGGTGCTTCCGATGTTGATGCGTGGACTGCCCGTTCCCAAAGCGAAATCATCATATATCTTGGGGGATTGCGCACGCGAGGCGCGACGTCTGGCCATCCCCTTTGGTCGTATTAGCGACCCTTTGGGCGCGGGCATTGAACGGGGGTACGCCCTTTTGGATTATGCCGAAGCCGAAGGCCGCTTACCGGAATATTGCGCGGCTTTCATGACCGGCGCTTGGGCCCAAGGATTGGATGCCAGCACCGATACCGGGCTTGCGGAGGTCGTGCACCAAGCGGGTTTGGAATGGCAAACGGCCAAGACATTGATTGGCACTTCTGACTGGCGGGCCCGGGTCGAGGCCAACCAGGAACGTCTTCTCCAAATCGGGCTTTGGGGGGTTCCCAGCTTTCATCTGAACGGCCAAAGCGTTTGGGGTCAGGACAGGCTTTGGGTGCTTCAGGATCTTATGCGAGCACAAGCTTAACAAGCCATCCCGCTACGTGTGTGTCAAAGTATGACCTCGCCGCTCAACATGGGTTGCGCGGCGAGGTCACCAGATGGTTTTTGCCTATTCAGCCTCTTCATCTCCCTGATCGGCGATCCAAGCGACGCTGACGACTTCTTCGCCCTTGCCGGTGTTGAACACCCGCACGCCGCCTGCGCTGCGCGACCGGAAGGAAATCCCGTCAACCGGCACCCGGATCGACTGCCCCTTGGAGGTGGCCAGCATGATCTGATCGTCGATCTCGACCGGGAACGAGGCCACAAGCTCTCCGCCGCGCATAGCTTTGTCCATCGCCGCAACGCCCATTCCGCCACGCCCGCGCACCGGGTAATCGTGGCTTGAACTCAGCTTGCCTGCACCGCCCTTGGTGATCGTCAGGATCAGGTTTTCAGCCGCCGACATTTCGGCGTAGCGTTCCTGCGGTAGCACGCTGTCGGCGTTGCCTTCATCCTCATCGCTATCGGCTTCATCGGTGACACCGGCCATCAGGCGGCGCATCTTGAGGTAGGCTGCACGCTCGTCCGAGCTGGCGTCGAAGTGGCGGATGATCGACATCGACACGACCTCATCGTCGCCGTTCAGGCGCACACCACGCACACCAACCGACGAGCGGCTATTGAACACCCGCACATCCGTGGACGGGAAGCGGATCGCGCGACCGGATTTGGTAACCAGCATCACGTCGTCATCTTCGGAACAAATGCGCGCGTTGATCAGCTTGGTGTCGGCGTGTTCATCCTCGAACTTCATGGCGATCTTGCCGTTGCGCTTGACGTTGGTGAAATCCGAAAGACGGTTGCGCCGCACGGTGCCCGCGCTGGTGGCGAACATGATCTGAAGGTTCTCCCATTCCTCGTCTGGAACATCCACCGGCATGATCGCCGCAATGGAGACCCCGGTCGGGATCGGCAGGATGTTGACGATCGCCTTGCCCTTGCCGGTGCGGCCCGATTGCGGCAGGCGCCAGGTCTTGAGCTTGTAGACCATGCCGTCCGTGGTGAAGAATAAAAGCTGCGTATGGGTGTTGGCCACGAAGAGGGTGGTGACCACGTCCTCTTCCTTGGTCTGCATCCCCGAAAGTCCCTTACCGCCACGTTTTTGCGCCCGGAAATCGGCCAGCGGGGTACGCTTGATATAGCCGCCCGAGGTGACGGTCACGACCATGTCTTCGCGTTCGATCAGGTCTTCGTCTTCCATGTCGCCGGACCAGTCGACGATCTCGGTGCGACGGGGAACAGCGAACTGATCGCGCACTTCTCGTAGCTCATCGCCGATGATAGACATGATACGCTCGCGCGATGACAGAATATCCAGATATTCTTTGATCTTGGCGGCCAGTTGCTCCAGCTCGTCCGTGACCTCTTTGACACCCAGTTGAGTCAGGCGCTGCAGGCGCAGTTCCAGAATGGCGCGGGCCTGAACCTCGGTCAGGTTATAGGTGCCGTCGTCGTTCATCTTGGACAGAGGGTCGTCGATCAGACGCAAATAACCCTCGATCTCGGCCGCAGGCCAGCGGCGGGTCATCAGCTTTTCGCGCGCCTCAGCCGCGTCAGCCGACGAACGGATAGTGGCAACCACTTCGTCCACGTTCGAAACGGCCACAGCCAGACCACACAGGATATGGCTACGTTCGCGCGCTTTGCGCAGATCATAGGCGGTGCGGCGGGCGACGACGTCTTCGCGGAAGTCGATGAACGACGTCAGGAACCGGCGCAGGGTCAGTTGCTCGGGCCGACCACCGTTCAGGGCCAGCATGTTGCAGCCAAAGGACGTCTGCATCGGTGAGAAGCGGTACAGCTGGTTGAGCACTACCTCGGGCGTTGCGTCACGCTTCAGTTCAACGACAACACGCACGCCGTTGCGGTCGGATTCGTCCTGCACATGAGCGACGCCTTCGATGCGCTTTTCTCGCACCGCCTCGGCGATCTTTTCAATCATCGAGGCCTTGTTCACCTGATAGGGAATCTCATCCACGACGATGGCGTAACGGTCCTTGCGTAACTCTTCCACGCGGGTCTTGGCGCGGATGATGACGCTGCCGCGTCCTTCCAGATAAGCTTTGCGCGCACCGGACCGACCCAGCATGACGCCGCCGGTCGGGAAATCAGGTCCGGGGACGTATTCGATCAGTTGCTCCGACGTCAGGTCGGGATCGTCGATAAGCGCCAGTGTGGCATCGACCACTTCGCCAAGGTTATGCGGCGGAATATTCGTCGCCATACCAACAGCGATACCGCCAGCACCATTGACCAGCATGTTCGGAAACCGGGCAGGCAGGACGGTCGGCTCTTTGTCCTTGCCGTCGTAGTTGTCCTGAAAATCAACAGTCTCTTTTTCGATATCGGCCAGCAGGGCGGCGGCAGGCTTGTCCATCCGTACTTCGGTATAGCGCATGGCCGCCGGGTTATCGCCGTCCATCGAGCCAAAATTGCCCTGACCATCCAGAAGTGGCAGCGACATCGAGAAATCCTGCGCCATACGCACCAGCGCGTCATAGATCGCGCTGTCACCGTGCGGGTGGTATTTACCCATCACATCGCCGACCGGACGGGCCGATTTGCGATAGGCCTTGTCGTGGGTGTTCCCGGTTTCGTGCATGGCATACAGAATCCGCCGATGCACCGGTTTCAGCCCGTCGCGCAGATCGGGGATCGCGCGGCTGACGATGACCGACATGGCATAGTCCAGATACGAGGTGCGCATCTCGGATTCGATTGACACCGTCGGACCGTCATAGACGGGACGCTCGGGCGGGGTTTCATCCATGTTTTCTGGGGTTTCTGGCGTATCGCTCACGTAAACTGCCCGATCTTTAGCTTGGGTCTATATCTTGTGGAAGCACTCTATCAGACCCGGCACATAAGGTGCAAGCAAGCTGATCCTTTCCGGCAAAAAAGCCACGGTAACAGCTGGGTAACATATTGTTATCAGCCTGTTAGGGCGTTTGCGTGCTACCCTGAAGAGACCTTGCAAGAAATTGGGGGTCTATATGACGCAAAGCGAAACCGAATTGATGCTGAAAGGGTACGGGCTGACGACGGCGGAATTCTTCTACCATATGCCCGACTATATCCACGTCCTAAACACGTTCATCTGGCAGGATTACGATCTTGCCCCGGACCATCCGAAACTGTTCGATTTCATCGAATTCTGGCAGCGTGAGATTGAAGGTCCACTGCATTCGGTGCGCTACACGCACCGCAAGATGATCGCGCCCGGTGAATGGCGCAACATGGTGGGTGAGTTTCGGGTAAACTAGCCGACCCGCCAAGCATAGACCGAGCAGCCGGTCGATCCCGATCCGGTAAAGCTGTTGCCATCCTCGGACAGGCGGCCGCGCCATGTCACGGTGATGCCGGGGAAATAATCCGTTCCGTTAAGCTCTTGCTCGTTAAGGTAGACGACCGTGTTGGCTTTTTGCCCCAACGAATCCGTCAGGCTGCCCGTGAATTTGTTGCTACCCGCTCTGGTGTACCTAACTGAACCGGTCACTTTGACGACCAGCGCGCAGGTTGCTTTGAAGCTCCAACTTCCGCTTAGGGACACGGCCGAAGATGCTGTGGTGCGGGGGGCTGTAGGTGCAGGTGCTGCGACGCAGATAGTGCCGCTTTTGCCTTCCAGTTCGTCCAGCGCGTGCCGCGTGCCCAGATCGTCCGCACCCAGATTGGATTTGCTGGCGCGTCGGTAATCCGCAAAGGCGCGTTTGGTACGGGGACCTGCGACTCCATCGGCCCCGCCCGCATTGCATCCCAGCGCGTTCAAGGCCGCTTGAGTCGCCTGCATCACCTGCTTTGAATCCTGAATGACAGCGGGTGCAGGGGTCTCGGGGTCCTGCAACCCGGCACGCAATTGCAACGCGATTTCATAGGTATAGTCAGTGGACTGGTCCGCGTATGTCTCAAGAAACGTGTCCAGAGCCCAAACCGTACCGACGGACCGGGCTAATTCCAGATCGGCGCGCATCTTTTCAATCGGCGGCGTGACCGTATCGACGGAAGGCGCGGCGACAGCGGCCGGGGTGAAATAGAACTCGCCCAACAGCTCATCATAGTAAGCTGGGACTTGATTGTGCTGCACGGAGCGAGACAGATCTCGGACTTCGCGCCTGAGATCGGCGACCATGCTGCGCAGCTCTAGCCCCGGTTGCGCCAGACGTGGCAGCAAGGCGCGGGTGAAGACCGAGTTTGGTTCGGCCTCGTTATCATGCAGCCGGTCCAGCGCCATCTGGCCCGCCCCGGCCGAGAATATCACGAACATGCCTTGCGGCGCGTCGATGCGACCCAAACCGCGGGTGCCGCCGATGCTACGTCCGGCAGTGGTTTCAAACGGGTTGTCTCGGCAGGCGTCGATAATGGCGATTGATGTCCGCGCCCCGGTGCTACGCACGCGATTCAGCAGATTCGACAGGGCGATGGATTCGGATTTCACGAAATCGGTCTCACCAGCAAAGGGGGTTTCGATATCCGTGGGTAGAAGATAGTTCTCGCCGTCAATTTCAACTCCATGCCCGGCGAAGAAAACAAAAGCTGTATCCCCTGCCTCAAGCTGCGCGGTGAATTCCGAGATTCGTTGGTTCATGCCGCGGCGGTCCAGGTTCAACCCCTCGAACGTCTCGAACCCCAATGCCCGAAGCTGCCGCGACACCGCTTCGGCATCGGCAACGGCTTTTTGCAGGACAGGGACCGACTCGTATTGATTGTTGCCGATGACCAGCGCCAACCGGTCCTGCGCCCACAGCGGAACAGCCCAAATTATGAACCAAAAGGAAATCAGCCACTTCATTTCAAGCCCCGGTTTTCCAACATCCACTGACTTTATAGCGGATGACGGGGGCTCGCCTCAGTGACTTTGTTTACTTAGCGTCGTCTCAGCCCGAGCAACTGGCGCCACCCAATACGCAGAACTTGGCGCAATGTGGGTGGTTGAGATGCACGTCCGCCTCGGCCTCGGCCAGGGTCGAGCCCATTTCGAACTCGGGCTCATAAGCCAGTAGGGTACAGGCCAGAACGGCGGGTTTTTCTGCGCCTTTGCGCTTGACCACCATCCGAGCGTTCGAACACATCACTGCGTCAGGTGACTTGTCCAGAATGCCCCAGCAGGCCGTCGTGATCTCGGGCACTTCGACGGATTCGTCCATTTCCGGGAACAGCACTGTCTGTGCCGGGTTCTGTGCGTCGATGTCAAAGCCGTGCTGGTCAAAAAATGCAGCATATCCGGCGCGGCTGTCAGTATCGCTGTCGCCCCAAACCGTCCGACCGGCAACCGCCATGCGAAACCCATTGTCGCGCAGCCATTCCATGCCGGTCACGGTCTTTTCGAAACTGCCCTTGCCGCGTTCTTCATCATGCAGATCGGGGCGGTAGTGATCGACCGAAATGCGTAGGGTCAGCTTGTCGCCATACGTGCGTTGCAGCTCCAGCAGCCCTTCGCGCATCTTGCGGCGCATCATCGGTGCCATCGCGTTGGTCAGGATCAGAACCTCAAACCCACGCTCAAGCGCGGCACGGGTCATTTCGATCATCTCGGGGTTCATGAAGGGTTCACCACCCGTAAACCCGATCTCGCGCACCGGCCAGTTGCGTTCTTCTATCTGGTCTAGATAATGGCGCACCTCATCGGCGGTGATATAGACCAGCGCATCATTGGAAGGGCTGCTGAGGATATAGCAGTTTTGACACTCGATATTGCACAGCGTGCCGGTATTGAACCACAGCGTTTCGGGGTTCTTCAACGCCACCGACGCGCGGGTTTGTCCATTGGCTGTCACCAATTTGTCCTGAAACTTGCCGATATTGGCAGCGCTTGCGACGTTGTCTTTCATTCCGGTATCCGGTTCTTTGAAGTCATTGCACTGACTTAGACGGTTGGGGCGGGTTCGTTAAGTGCGACACGGACGTCCTGACAGAATTTTGAAGATGAGGGTTTCTGAACAAATGATTGCGCTAACATTGGACATGCGCCAGCGGTCAAGGTAAGGAAAACACATGGTTTCTCGCGTCATCCCTGTTGATCCCTTTGATCTGGTCATTTTTGGCGGAACCGGTGATCTGGCCCAGCGCAAGATCCTGCCGGCGCTGTTCCGCAGATTTTGCGCCGGGCAATGGGTGGACGGTGCCCAAATCATAGGCGCTGCGCGCACGGGATATGACAGCGACGGGTTCCGCGATTTGGTGCGCGAATCGCTCAAGACTCACGCGGCGAAGCAATGTCAGGACGTCTCGGCGCTCGAGTCGTTTTTGCGGCGGCTGGACTATGTAGCGCTGGATGGGGTCTCGGATGAAGGGTGGGGGCATTTGGCCCGCCGGCTAAAGCCCGGTCGGGTTCGGGCCTTTTACTTTTCGGTTGGGCCGCGCCTGTTTGGTCCGCTGGCAGAACGGATTGAGGCGCACGGGCTGATCACACCCCTGACGCGGATCGTGGTCGAAAAACCTTTTGGCCATGACCTGGACAGCGCGCAGGCTTTGAACGCTACTCTGGCCGCGCATTTCTCCGAGAACCAGATTTACCGGATTGACCATTATCTGGGCAAGGAGACGGTCCAGAACCTTATGGCCGTCCGTTTCGGGAATATGCTGTTCGAACCGCTCTGGAACAGCCAATACGTCGATCACATCCAGATCACGGTGGCCGAATCCGTTGGGATTGATGGGCGGGAAGAGTATTATGACCGCGCAGGCGCCATGCGTGACATGATGCAGAACCACCTGATGCAGCTTTTGTGCCTGATCGCGATGGAGCCTCCAGCGAAGTTCGACCCAGACGCGGTGCGGGACGAAAAGCTGAAGGTCATCCGCGCTCTGGACCCGGTCGAGCCGCATCACATTGTGCGCGGCCAGTTCGAGGGTGAGGGCTCGGGCTATCGCCAGGTCGTGGGCAACGAACGCTCGACCACGGAAAGCTATGTGGCGTTGAAGGCGCATGTTAGCAATTGGCGGTGGGCGGGCACACCTTTCTATCTGCGCACGGGGAAGCGGCTGGTGGCGCGCTCCTCGGTGATCAACGTGATGTTCAAGGACGCGCCGCACTCGATATTCGGTGCTGATGCGGGGCGTCATGCGAATGTGCTGTCGATCCGGTTGCAGCCGAATGAGGGCATCACGCTGAAAGTGACAATCAAGGAGCCGGGCCCGGGCGGCATGCGTCTGGTCGATGTGCCATTAGATATGAGCTTTGCCGAGGCGCTGGGGCCGGAAAATCAGGACCCGCCCGATGCCTATGAGCGGCTGGTTATGGACGTGATCCGGGGTAACCAGACCTTGTTCATGCGTGGGGATGAAGTCGAGGCCGCATGGGCCTGGACCGATCCCATCATCGCCGGATGGCAGGCACGTGGTGATGTGCCGAAACCTTATGATAGTGGCAGCACAGGACCGGGCGACGCCGAGCTGCTGATGAAACGGGACGGTCGCCGCTGGCAAGGAATAAACCCATGAATATACAGGAATACCCCGACAGGGACATGCTGGCCATCGACGTTGCCAATGCGTTGGCCGGAGATCTTGAGGCCGCCTTGCTGCACCACGATATGGTCTCACTTGCGGTGCCCGGCGGCACCACGCCCGGGCCGGTCTTTGACGGGCTATGTGCCGCCGATCTCGATTGGGACCGTGTGCGCGTCCTGCCCACCGATGAACGCTGTGTGCCCGGTGACAGCGATCGTTCAAACGAACGACTTATCCGCGAACGTTTGCTGACCAACCGCGCCTCGGTCGCGCAATACGTGCCGCTGTTCGTGGAAGGAAAAGACCCAGAGGCAGTGCTGCCCGAGATCGAAAGCCTGATCACGCCAGTTCTGCCCCTGTCCGTATTGGTGCTGGGCATGGGTGAGGATATGCACACGGCGTCTTTGTTTCCGGGGATGGCGGGGTTGGCGGCTGCCTTGGACAGCCACGCGCCGCCCTTGACCATCGCCCGTACCGAAACGCAGCCTGAGGCGCGTATCTCGCTGACGGCCCCAGTGCTGGACGGCGCGTTGTCCAAGCATCTGGTCATTTTCGGCTCTGCTAAGCGCGAGGCGCTGAACAAAGCCATGGCGCTACCGCCGGAAGAGGCTCCGATTGCCGCTGTGTTATCCGGCATGATGGTCCATTGGGCGGAGTGATGCGATGAAACTAGACGACCTCAAGACCCTTTCGGGCGGCACAAAAACCATTCTGGATCTGTTCGAACAGATCCCGAACCGGGCGCAGGAGTTCTCGGCCTCGACCGGGGATATGCTGTTTGACTATTCCAAGACCCAGATTGACGGCGATATCCGCGCGGCGCTGATCAAGCTCTGCGATGACGCCGGTCTGGCGGATCGGCGCGAGGCGATGTTCTCAGGCGCCAAGATCAACGAAACCGAAGGGCGCGCGGTGTTGCACACTGCGCTGCGCAACCTTGATGGCGGCCCGGTCCAGGTCGACGGGCTGGACGTCATGCCCGATGTTCTGGACACGCTTCACCGGATGCGAATCTTCGCCGAAGAGGTGCGCGGCGGCACTTACACCGGGGCGGGGGGCAGCTTTACCGACGTTGTGAATATTGGCATTGGCGGGTCCGATCTGGGGCCCGTAATGGCGACGCACGCCCTGTCGCCCTATCATGACGGCCCCCGGCTGCACTATGTGTCCAATGTGGACGGGGCGCATATCGCGGATACTCTGCGCCAGTTGGATCCGACGCGAACGTTGGTGATCGTCGCCTCGAAGACCTTCACCACGATCGAGACGATGACCAACGCCCGCACTGCACGGGCGTGGATGTCCGAAGGTGGCGGCGATCCGGCGCGTCAATTCGCAGCCGTCTCAAGCGCCTTGGACAAGACGCAAGCCTTTGGCATTCCAGCAGAGCGTGTTTTCGGGTTTGCCGATTGGGTCGGTGGGCGGTATTCGGTCTGGGGACCAGTTGGCCTGCCAGTGATGATCGCCGTGGGATCGAATGCCTTTGATGCGTTCCTGCGCGGTGGCCAGTCCATGGACGTGCATTTCCGCGCTGCGGAGTGGGCCGAGAACTTGCCGGTGATGCTGGCCCTTGTCGGTATCTGGCATCGGCAGGTTTTGGGCCATGCCAGCCGCGCGGTTCTGCCCTATGACCAGCGATTGCTGCGCCTGCCTGCATATTTCCAACAGCTTGAGATGGAATCGAACGGTAAATCCGTCGCAATGGACGGCGCGGCGTTGCACGTGCCCTCGGGTCCTGTGGTCTGGGGAGAACCAGGCACCAATGGCCAGCACGCCTTTTACCAGCTGATCCATCAGAGCACCGATGTGATCCCCTGCGAATTCATGGTCGCCGCAGAAGGGCACGAGCCCGAGTTGGCCCATCATCATCGTTTGCTGCTTGCAAATTGTCTGGCCCAGTCCGAGGCGCTGATGCGCGGTCGGTCTCTGGACGAGGCCCGCGACCGAATGGCCGCCAAAGGTCTGGAAGGGGCTGAACTGGACCGTCAGGCCCGGCACCGCGTCTTTCCGGGCAATCGCCCATCGACAACACTGATCTATCCGCAGCTTACGCCGTTTGTTCTGGGCCAGATCATTGCGCTCTATGAACATCGCGTCTTTGTTGAGGGCATATTGCTGGGCCTCAACTCTTTCGATCAATGGGGGGTCGAGCTGGGGAAAGAGCTTGCGACCTCACTGGGGCCGATCGTGGATGGCGAAGAGGACACCGCGGGCAAGGACGGGTCGACCGCCGCGCTGGTGGCCTATGCGTTGCGCCATCGGGGCAGGTAAAATCGGCTTGCCGTTGCGGCAGGCTGCATTCTTTTATTGTCAGACAATTAAATGATTGGCAGGGTTTGTCCTGACCATCCCGACGCAAACGTCGGGCCAGAACAAGGGGCCGCCGAACAGAAGCGGCCGCCACCAAGGGAGGATGTCCATGCTGGGACAAATGATGACGCAGCCGCTGCTGATCTCGTCGCTGATCAAGCACGCTGATTGCTACCATGGTCAGACTGAGATTGTTTCGGTCGAAACGGACGGCACGGTGACGGAAACCAACTGGTCCGAAGTGTCGACCAATGCACGGAAACTGGCCTCGGCCTTGACGGCATTGGGGCTTGAACCGCAGGCGCGGATCGGGACGCTGGCGTGGAACAACCGGCGCCATCTTGAGATCTACTATGGCACCTCAGGCGCCGGGTTCGTGTGCCACACGATCAACCCCCGTCTGTTCCCAGAGCAGCTGACCTATATCATCAACCATGCGCAGGACCGGGTGCTGTTCTTTGACGCGACCTTTATCCCTCTGGTCGCCGCGCTGCATTCTCACCTGACCGAAGTGCAGCATTTTGTGCTGATGGGGCCACGCAATGAGGATGCGATCGCGCAGGTGCCGGGTGTTCAGTTCTATGATGAGTTGATCGAGACCGGGGATGCCGGGTTTGATTGGCCCAGCTTTGACGAAAATACCGCGTCCAGCTTGTGCTATACCTCGGGCACGACCGGGAACCCGAAGGGTGTTCTGTATTCTCATCGCTCGACGGTGCTGCATAGTTTTGGATCGAATACACGCGATGTGATCGGGTTTTCGGCGATGGATGTCGTGTTGCCGGTGGTGCCGATGTTCCATGTGAACGCCTGGGGGTCGCCTTATGCCTGCGCGATGTCCGGGTCGCGCATGGTGTTGCCGGGGCCAGACCTGCACGGTGAAGCTCTGGTCAAGCTGATTGACTCATATGGTGTGACGCTCGCCATGGGTGTGCCGACGATCTGGCAGGGACTGCTGGCTTATGCGCAGGCATCGGGCAGCAAGCTGGAAACTCTGGAACGCACTGTCATCGGCGGGGCCGCGTGCCCGCCGTCAATGATCGAAACCTTCCGCGAGGTCTATGGCGTGGACACCATCCACGCCTGGGGCATGAGCGAAATGAGCCCTCTGGGGACCGCCAACCATCCGCTTTCGAAACATGCGAAATTGCCGATCGAAGCGCAGCACAAACTGCGCGAAAGCCAGGGGCGCCCCTGCTATGGGGTCGAGTTGAAGATTGTGGACGATGACGGCAAGGAGTTGCCGCGCGATGGCGAAACGCAGGGCGATCTGATGGTGCGCGGGCCGTGGGTGTTGGACAGCTATTTCCAGATGCAGGATCAGGATCTTTTGCAGGATGGCTGGTTTGCCACGGGCGACGTGGCGACGCTGGATGCGGATGGCTATATGACGATCCGGGACCGGTCCAAGGACATCATCAAGTCGGGCGGCGAGTGGATCAGCTCGGTCGAGCTGGAAAACATCGCCGTTGCCCATCCCAAGCTGGCAACAGCGGCCGTCATCGGGGTACCGCATCCGAAATGGGACGAACGCCCCTTATTGGTGGCGGTGAAAGCCGACGGCGCAGAGCCGAGCGAGGAAGAACTGCTGGCCTTTTTCGACGGCAAGATCGCCAAATGGCAAGTGCCGGATAAGGTTGTCTTTGTTGATGCTTTGCCACTGAACGCAACGGGTAAGGTTCTGAAACGCAACCTGCGCACGGATTTCGAAGACGCCCTGACGGGTTGAGGTCTGCGCTTGGGAAGAATGGCTCCGGCGGTAGGGATCGAACCTACGACCAATTGATTAACAGTCAACTGCTCTACCGCTGAGCTACGCCGGAACGGTTCGCGCCGTATAGCAATCACAATCTCTGTCGTCCAGAGGGGATGGTGAAGTTTTTTCGACGAAAAAACTTGGCCCGCGTGAAGGCAAATGTTTCGCGCCAAATCTGTGTGTTTTGAAGGAGGATTTGGCTCCGGCGGTAGGGATCGAACCTACGACCAATTGATTAACAGTCAACTGCTCTACCGCTGAGCTACGCCGGAACTGAGGGCCGTATAACAACACCGAAATTTGCCGTCCAGAGGGGATCGGCATCAAATGACGAAAAAGTTTACGCCTTATGGTAATCGGGTGAACTCGGCCTCGACGGACAGCACACCTTTGGGCGAAGCCATTGATCTGACGGTTAAATCGACCAGATGAGCAAATACGTTGCGCGTCGCGGCCGGAAGCAGTGCGGCGGGGGTTTCGGTGTAGATCCTCTCTGCCAGCTGGCGGGCTGTGCCGGGACGATCCTCTAATGCGGACAGAATCTGGGTCTCACGCGCTGTGCGGTGTTGGATCAGCCAGTCCAACCGGGCGGCAGGGTCGGTGATCGGCGCGCCGTGCCCGGCGTGAAACACCGACCAGTCGCCGGCGCGCAGACGGTGACAGGCTTGCATGAAATCCGTCAGGTCGCCATCCGGTGGCGAAACCAGGGAACTCGCCCACCCCATGACGTGATCTGCGGTGAAACAGGTCTGCCCCCAACCCAGCGCAATATGATTGCCAAGATGGCCTGGTGTGTGAATGACCTCTAGCTGCCAGTCATCGCCCGTGATGACCTGCCCATCGGTTAGTTCGATATCAGGGCGGAAGGCCGTGTCGATGCCCTCTCCGCCGCCGGTCAGCCCTTTTTGGGCGAGCTCTTGCATCACAGCGCTGCGCCCGGCCTCGGGGCCGCCAAAGGCCAGAACCGGCGCGCCGGTCCGCAGGGCCAGAGGGGCGGCAAGCGGGGAGTGATCCAGATGCGTATGCGTGACGATGATATGGCTGATGCGCTGGCTGGGGGTCAGGGCGGACAGAATCGCCTCGAGATGCACATCGCTGAGGGGGCCTGGGTCGATAACGGCACAGTCCCGCGTGCCCAGCAGATAGGTGTTCGTGCCTCGATAGGTCATAGGCGACGGATTCGGGGCCAGAATGCGCCTGAGGCCGGGCTGCAATTCGAAAGCCTGACCGGCGGGTGGATTGAAATCGTCGGGGGCCTGCATTCTGTGCTCTTTCTCTTGTCCGATCAGCCCGTTAGGTTTAGCGCATGTCGAGTGCCTGGCTCAAATCCTATATGCCGCGCAGCCTGTACGCGCGGGCGGCCATCATCCTGGTGTTGCCGGTTGTAGTTTTGTTGCTGGTGGTCGGTATCGCCTTTCTGCAAAAACACCTTGAGGATGTGACGGCACAGATGACCACCTCCTCGGCGCGCGAAGTCACGCTGATTCTGGAAACGATGGAGGGGGCTGAGACGCAGTTGCAGGCGCTTGCCGCCATACGGCAGGACCTTGTTGCCCTGGATATGAAAGCGCGGTTTCTGGGTATTGATGAACGTCCTGCGGTCGGAATGCGGCGCTGGTATGATTTTATCGCGCCGCAAGTTGCAGCGGAATTACACGCCAAGCTGCCACAACTGACGGCAGTGGCTTTGCCCAGCGGTGACGAGGCGCGCCTGTATCTTCAAACCGATCTGGGCCCGTTCGAACTGGTGCTAGATCGCCGCCGCCTGTCCCCGGCCGCACCACATCAGTTGATCGTGACGATGGTATTTTTCGCAGTCGTCATGACGACGATCTCGTTTCTATACATGCGCAACCAACTTCGGCCCATCACCCGCCTGGCGGATGCGGCCCAAGCATTTGGGCGCGGGCGGGTGGTACCGTATTCGCCAGGTGGCGCGATTGAGGTACGCGCCGCGGGGAGCGCGTTTTTGGACATGCGCGCCCGGATCGAGCGGCAAATCGAACAGCGCACCCTGATGTTGTCCGGTGTAAGCCACGATCTGCGTACACCTCTGACCCGGCTCAAGCTGGGATTGTCGATGCTGCCCGAAGATGAAGCCGCACCTCTGCAAAAGGATGTAGACGAGATGCAGTTGCTGCTGGATGCGTTCCTCGAATTCTCGCGCGGAGCAGCCGAGGGTGCTCCGGAACAGGTTGATCCGCGCCATTTGCTGCAAGTGATTGTTGATGACGCACAGCGCGCGGGTTACGACGCGCGTTTGGTTGCAACCGATGGGGAAGGGCAGGCCATGCTGCGTCCGACCGCGATCCGGCGGGCAGTCGAAAACCTGATTGGCAATGCTGTGCGCTATGGCAACAAGGCCGAATTGAGCCTCTCGTTGACCGCCAAAACTTTACGAATCCGGGTCGAGGATGATGGCCCCGGCATTGCGCCTGAAGACCGGGCAGAGGCGGTCAAGCCATTCTCGCGCCTTGATCCGGCACGCAACCAGAACAAGGGCAGTGGTGTGGGTCTGGGGCTGGCGATCGTCGCTGATATCGCGCGCGCGCATGGCGGAGTTTTACGGTTGGGCAAAAGCGACAAGCTGGGCGGGCTGAGCGCCGATATCATCATCGCACGTTAGAGGTTCAGCAGTATTTTAGGCAACGGATTTGGGGTGTGTGGTCTGGGTTTGTTGTTTCAACAATCAAGCCATTTTGTTTGCTTTCAACAACAAAGTAGCCAAAACCTATTGAATTGTGTATATATTAACTCAAAATGAATGTGCTGTAGTACATTCCGCTAGGGATGGTGAGTTTTTCAGCGTATTAAAGTTCAGTTAATATTCGGGGTTGTGGGTGTCGGGTATCGCTTTTCAAAGCGAGGTGGTTGCAGTGAACTGGATTATTGTTATCGGAATTGGTGCCGCGTTTGGCGCTGTTGCTATGGGGTGGTTTGAACCCTGCGACTCGTTTTACGAAGTCTGCCAATATGTCAACAATCGCGCACGGAACTGAATTTCCGGTTCCGGTAGGATCTAATAGTCAAAGCAAAGCACGAGGCGCCGCTCAGCTTCGTATCCAGTTATGGCAGATTTTGGTAGGCCCGGCAGGACTTGAACCCGCAACCAAAGCGTTATGAGCGCTCTGCTCTAACCAATTGAGCTACAGGCCCGCCTGAGCGCTTTGAGTATCACGGTGAACGCCCGCGTCAAGCCTGACCGTTGCAACATCTTCCACAATCGACTAACCCGCGCGGGAACCATTCATGAGGGGTTGGCCATGACAGCGGGCAAGAACGGAATCACCTATGCGGATGCGGGTGTTGATATTGATGCAGGCAACGCTCTGGTTGACCGGATCAAGCCTGCGGCCAAGCGGACCAACCGTTCCGGTGTGATGAGCGGGTTGGGCGGATTTGGTGCTCTGTTCGATCTCAAGGACGCAGGCTACACCGACCCGATTCTAGTCGGCGCGACCGATGGCGTGGGCACCAAGCTGCGCATCGCCATTGATACCGGCGTGGTTGACGGTGTGGGCATTGATCTAGTGGCCATGTGCGTCAACGACCTGATTTGTCAGGGCGCTGAACCGCTGTTTTTCCTCGACTATTTCGCCACTGGCAAGCTGGACACCGACACGGCCGCTCGGATCATTGAAGGCATTGCTGAAGGTTGCGTGCAGTCTGGCTGCGCCCTGATCGGTGGCGAGACGGCAGAAATGCCCGGCATGTACCCTGATGGCGATTTCGATCTGGCAGGGTTCTCGGTCGGCGCGATGGAGCGTGGCGCGCATCTGCCCGCAGGTGTGCAGCAGGGGGATGTGCTGCTGGGGCTGGCCTCGAACGGGGTGCATTCCAACGGCTACTCTCTGGTGCGCAAACTGGTCGAGATTTCTGGGCTGGGATGGGACGCCGAGTCGCCGTTTAGCGACGGTACGCTGGGCGAGGCACTGCTGACGCCCACGCGTCTTTATGTCAAACAGGCGCTGCAAGCGATCCGGGCAGGGGGCGTTCACGCGCTGGCCCATATTACCGGCGGAGGCCTGACCGAAAACCTGCCGCGTGTCCTGCCCGAGGGATTGGGCGCTCAGATCGACTTGAACGCTTGGGATTTGCCGCCCGTCTTCCGTTGGATGGCCGAGACCGGCGGGATTGCCGAAGCCGAGATGCTCAAAACCTTTAACTGTGGCATTGGCATGATCGTCGTCTGTGCCGAAGACCGCGCCGATGATCTGGCTGCTCTGCTGGTCGAAGCCGGCGAAACTGTCTCGCGTATTGGCACTGTCACTGACGCGCCCGGCGTGGCTTACTCTGGCAAACTGCTGTGAGTCACAAGCGCGTCGCCATCCTGATCTCGGGCGGGGGGTCCAACATGGTGTCGCTGGTTGATTCCATGGCCGGAGATCATCCCGCGCGACCCTGCCTGGTTCTGGCCAACGATCCGGAAGCGGGCGGTTTGAAAAAGGCCGCCGAGCGGGGCATTCCAACTGCGGCAATAGATCATCGCCCGTTCAAAGGTGACCGCGCTGCGTTCGAGGCGGAGCTGCTGAAACCGCTCGAGGCCGCGGGGCCCGATATTGTCTGTTTGGCGGGATTCATGCGTGTTCTGACCGGTGATTTCGTATCGCGGTTTCAGGGCCGGATGCTGAACATCCACCCTTCACTGTTGCCGAAATACAAGGGTCTGAACACCCATGCCCGCGCGATCGAGGCAGGCGATGCCGAACACGGATGCTCGGTGCATGAGGTGACGGCGGCACTGGATGACGGCCCGATCCTGGGTCAGGCCCGTGTGCAGATTGACGCTAACGATACGCCCGAAGCTTTGGCCGCGCGTGTGCTGGTTTGCGAACACAAGCTCTATCCCGCTGTGCTTCGACGTTATGCGAGCGGTGATCGGACACCAGTGTTGCTGCCATGATCTGTGCAGGGTGATTTACACGCCCGTGCTATTCGGCCTATGGTCTGCACAAGCGCTCGGATCGGTATGAAAGCGACGGGCAGTCACAAAGAACAAGAGCAAGAACACCACCGCGCATGAAGACCCTTACGACGACGCAAGAGCTGGCCGATTTCTGCGAGGCCGCCGCAAGCCATGACTATGTTACGATAGACACCGAATTCCTGCGCGAGCGGACGTATTATTCGAAACTGTGCCTGGTTCAGCTTGCCGTCCCATCCACGGATGAAAACAGCGCGGTGTTGGTCGATCCTCTGGCCGAGGATCTGTCGTTGGAACCACTATATGACCTGTTCAGAAACGAGGATGTGGTCAAGGTCTTTCACGCCGCCCGCCAGGATCTTGAGATTTTCTGGGTCGAAGCAAGTGTCTTTCCGACGCCGTTGTTTGACACACAGGTTGCCGCGATGGTCTGCGGGTTCGGTGAGCAGGTCGGGTATGAAACCTTGGTGCGCAAAATCTGTAAGCAGGGGCTGGACAAAACCTCGCGCTTTACCGACTGGTCGCGCCGTCCGCTGTCTGATGCGCAAAAGACCTATGCGTTGGCTGATGTGACTCACCTGCGGCAAATCTACGAATATCTCGCCAAAGAGCTTAAAAAGACCCAGCGCAGCCATTGGGTGGCCGAGGAACTGCGCACGCTAACCCATTCGGATACCTATGACATTCGACCGGAAGACGCGTGGAAGCGGGTCAAGACCCGCACAAACTCGGCCAAGTTTCTGGCAGTCGTCCGGGAACTGGCGCATTTCCGCGAGGCCTATGCGCAGCAAAACAATGTCCCGCGCAGCCGGGTGTTCAAGGATGACGCGCTGATCGAGCTGGCCTCGACCAAGCCCAAGTCGCCTTCTGATCTGGGCGGATCGCGCCTGCTTCTGCGCGAAGCGCGCAAGGGCGCGATTGCCGAAGGTATTCTGGCGGCTGTCAAAAAGGGTGTGAACTGCCCCCCCGAACAGATGCCGCGCGTGGATAACAGTCGCGACAAACTAAAGGTTAATCCAGCCCTCGCCGATCTGCTGCGCGTGTTGCTAAAATCCAAGACTGAAAGCTCGGGCGTGGCGGCCAAGCTGATCGCAACCAGCTCAGAACTGGATCAGATAGCCTCGGGCGAGCGGGATTTGCCAGCGATGTCGGGTTGGCGTTTCGAAGTGTTCGGTGAAGATGCCCTGAAGCTGTGCGAGGGTAAGATTGCCCTGGCTGCACAAGGCCAGACTGTCAAAGTCGTGGCTTTGTAAGAGGCTTATCGACGCCGCGATTCCAGCGCGTTTTGCTGACCTATGACCCGCACCAGCCGGATATTAGCCAGATCATCCTGTGTCACGTTGGTGGCGTCCGTCACTTTGCGCGAACGATCTGTCCCCTGATTGGTCGCATAGCTTGGGTAGCTGACGCGGAACGTGTACTCCAAAACGCCGTTCTTCGCGTTTTCTTCGCTCTCAACAGGGACAAGCTGGGCTCCAAACGCGCCTTGCCGCGCGGCCGTTCCGGATACGAAGATGATCGCGCCGCCGGGTGTGGGATCAATGCGCAACTGGTCAATGCGCGCGATGGGTACGCTGTTGTCCTCGGGTTCCGGGCGTCCAAACAGCCTTACGCGCTCGCGCTGTTGGGGCACCAGCGCATTTGGGTCGTAGGCTGCTGTTTCGGTCGGTGCAGGCGTCGATGTGCTGGACCCAAACCAGTTGCTTGGATTCGCGCGCGAGTCGCGCCACCCGCTGCAAGCCGACAAGGTAAGTGTAGCGACCAGAAGAACAGACAGTGTTTTTTGCATGGATCCAAAGCTCTGAGCGGTATTTCCCGCACTGGCCTAACGCAAATTCCTTGCTTTGAAAACCCAAACCGGGTCTGGACAGGCCCGGGTCGGCGGCATAGGTCACGAATGTGAATGCAATGAAAGGACCGTCGCACTATGGCAACGCCTGCCTTTGAAGAAATCGTCGAGGATTTCGAGTTTCTGGAGGACTGGGAAGACCGGTACCGCCATGTGATTGAGCAGGGCAAGGCAATGGAGCCGCTGGAAGATGCCCTTAAAGTGCCTGCCACAAAGGTGCATGGCTGCGCCAGCCAAGTCTGGCTGCACCCGGTGATCGAAGATGGTGTCTTTCACTTCGATGGGGATAGCGATGCGCTGATCGTGCGGGGCCTGATTGCGGTGTTGCGGTCTTTGTACAACGGTCTGCCCGTCGCTGATGTGCCCAAAGTAGACGCAGGCGGAGAGCTGGCGCGACTGGGCTTGAACGATCACCTGTCAGCACAACGGTCCAACGGTTTGCGTGCTATGATCGAGCGCATCCGCGAGGTGGCGCAGGAAAACGCCTGACGGGCCTTAGCCGCGCTTGGCCCAATCCGCCAGTGTCGTCTCCAGATCTCCATAGCCGGTAAAGCGCCGCTCGAACGTCAGCCCCATGCGGTCGGCGCAGTCCTTGGCGCGCGCGGTCAGGGCTGGGTCGTCGGTCTGGGCCTGATAGACCAGCTTGGTGTAATTGCCGAAATACATATCCCGCAGCTCGGGGTGGCGATCCAGACCCAGCGGTTTCCAGACAAAGGCATCGAATTGCCGGGCCAGGAAATCGGTCAGGTAAAAGGCGGTCGTTTCATCCTCGCCCCGTGCATCAAAGATATCATTGCCTTCGAAAAAAGAATAGCAATGCGGGCCTTTGATCATTTCGACGCCTAACTCGGCGCAGGCTTTCTGCAGCAGACCACCGGTGCCGCAATCGGCATAGACCACATAGACCGCGTCATATTGATCGCGGTGCTTGGCCACCGCTTCTTGCACGGCCTGTGTGATCCGTTCGGGGTGGACGTGCAGGATGGCGGGCAGGCAGGTCAGGGCCATGTGATCCCAGCCGTTGCGCTTCTTGAGGTCCAGAATCTCGCGGGCCAGTGCGCCGCAAGCCAGCAACAGGATACGCCCTTGTTCCGAGTGGCTTTGATAGCCATCCGTGGTCAGGCTGCTGTCATCGGGAACCCGTTCCTGTGTCATGTCACCCCCATGGGCCTTGGGTGTTGAACAAAAAAAGCCGCCCGGTTGCCGGACGGCCTTGAATTCGGAGTGTAGGTCCGATCAACCCGCCAGCTGGTTATGCTTGCGCGAGACGAAGTCCTTTGCCATTTCCACGGCGACGGCTGCGTCACGGCAATAGCCGTCGGCGCCGATCGCTTTGCCGAACTCTTCGTTGAGGGGCGCGCCGCCGACCAGAACGATGTATTCTTCGCGCAGGCCTTGCTCGACCATCGTGTCGATCACAACCTTCATGTAGGGCATGGTCGTGGTCAGCAGGGCCGACATGCCCAGAATATCGGGCTTTTCGGTTTCCAGCGCTTCCAGATAGTTCTCGACCGGGTTGTTGATGCCGATATCGACCACCTCAAAGCCGGCGCCTTCCATCATCATCGACACCAGGTTCTTGCCGATGTCGTGGATGTCGCCCTTCACGGTTCCGATCACCATTTTGCCGACGCGGGGTGCGCCGGTTTCGGCCAGTAGCGGCTTAAGGATGGCCATGCCGCCCTTCATCGCGTTTGCGGCCAGCAGAACTTCGGGAACAAACAGGATGCCGTCGCGGAAGTCGTGGCCCACGATGGTCATACCGCCAACCAGCGCCTTGGTCAGGATGTCGTAAGGGGTCCATCCGCGTTCCAGCAGGATGTTCACACCTTCTTCAATCTCTTCTTTCAGACCGTCGTACAGGTCGTCGAACATCTGTTCGACAAGTTCGTCGTCGTTCAGTTCGGACAGGACGATGTCTTCTTCATCGGACATGGGGCGTTTCCCTAGGGCTGTGCGGGCATAGCGCCCGTTGGTGGCATTTTTTCCGTTTTGGCCAAAACGTCGCATCCAGACTGTTACGATTGCGACCTTGGCGGTTCCGAGACCGACCTATACGGCAAAATCTCAATCAACTCGACGTCATTTCCCGCAAGATCATCCTGAATTGGTTTCAGGTTTCAGTCAAATCGAGGGGCGGTGCAAAGGTTTGAAAACTCTTGCGGGATGGTAACCAGGCCTTGCGATTCCGGCGGTTCGAGCCTAATTTGAGAGTGAGAACAAAAGGGAAACAAAAAATGTCGCGACCGCATGTCCGAGCCCGCGGTGTCGCAACCAACGCAGCAGGCCGGTTCGAACAATTCGAGACCGAGACCTGCACGGATGGGTGGGAGCTTGAGGAAGATCTTCTGCCCCTGCGCACCGAAGTGCGAACAGAAGTCGCGCGCAGTCTTATCACCTATAACCGGTCGCCCGATCTGCCGTTTGACCGCTCGATCAACCCGTATCGGGGGTGTGAGCACGGCTGCGTCTACTGCTTTGCCCGCCCGTCTCATGCCTATCTCGGGCTGTCTCCGGGGTTGGATTTTGAAACCCGCCTGATCGCGCGGCCTAATGCGGCTGCTGTCTTGCGCAAAGAGCTTTCATCGCCGCGTTACAAGGTGGCAACCATTGCGCTGGGGACAAATACGGACCCGTATCAACCGATTGAGCGGGATTTGAGGATCACGCGGGAATGTCTGTCCGTATTGCGGGACTTCCGGCATCCTATTGGGATCGTTACCAAAGGGGCCCTGATCGAACGCGATCTGGATATCCTGGCAGAGATGGCGCAGGACGGATTGGTGCGGGTTGGAATTTCGCTGACCACTCTGGACGCCGATCTGTCCCGCCGGATGGAGCCACGCGCGCCGTCACCGAACCGCCGTCTGGCGGCCATTCACCGGTTGACCGGGGCAGGGGTGCCAGTGCGGGTCATGACCTCACCCCTGGTTCCGGGCCTGACCGACCATGAATTGGAGGCGCTACTGGAGGCTGGCCGGGACGCAGGTGCGGATGCGGCAAGCTGGATCATGCTGCGTCTTCCGCGGGAGGTGTCCACCTTGTGGCAAGCGTGGTTGCACGACCACGAACCCGCACGCGCGGAAAAGGTCATGTCCAAACTGCGTGAAATGCATGGTGGTCGAGACTACGACCCGCGCTGGGGCCATCGGATGCGCGGTGAGGGCGAGTATGCCGCGCTGATAGCAAAGCGGTTTGCTTTGGCTGTCAAACGGCTTGGGCTTGCGACGCGCATGCCGCCTCTGCGAAGCGATCTGTTTGCAAGACCAGCGCAACCGGGGGATCAGCTCGCTCTGTTTTGAACCCAAAAGGTCGTGGCTTTTCTAAGGCTAAACATTGGCTTTTAGGCGTCTGTTTTTACAGGAATATTAAGTTTTGGCCATGCGATGAAACCCATCTGGATATCTCGTGACTGCCCCTATATCTCCCGAAGCTGAGGTAACTATTGAGGAGGAAAAGATGGGTACCCCCAAGGAAATCGAAGCAGCCGCGAAGAAGATGCAGGCCGCAACGGCGGTCTATCATAAATCACAACAAGAATTGGATAAGGCCAACAAGGACCTGTCGAAATACAATGACATCATCAAGGGCGGCAATGTCTCGGCGATGGGCCCGGCGACGAAAGAGCTGTCCAAAGTTGCGGCCAAAATCGGCACGCTACACAAAAAGGTCGGTGATGCGAAAAAGAAAATGGACGACGCGATCAAAGCGCTGAGAAAGGTCATGCCGAAATAGGCGGAAACGTCCCGATTTCGCCCACTGAGCGGGTGCTGTCAAAATGAAAAACCCCGCCAGGTAGCGGGGTTTTACTTTGTCGATAGGGTATTTCAGCGGTTTTCGATATCGACGTAGTCGCGGGTCGTCTCGCCCAGATACAGTTGACGCGGACGACCGATCTTGTTCTGCGGATCGGCGATCATCTCTTTCCACTGGCTGACCCAGCCCACGGTGCGCGACAGGGCAAAGATCGGCGTGAACATCGAGGTCGGGAAGCCCATCGCCTCGAGGATGATGCCCGAATAGAAGTCCACGTTCGGGAACAGCTTTTTCTCGGCAAAATACGGATCTTCCAGAGCCTGCTTTTCCAACGCCTTGGCAACCTGCAGCTTCGGGTTGTCTTCGATACCCAGCAGATCCAGCACTTCGTCGGCGGACTGTTTCATCACCTTGGCGCGCGGGTCAAAGTTCTTATAGACGCGGTGGCCAAAGCCCATCAGACGGAACGGATCGTTTTTGTCCTTGGCGCGGGCGATGTATTCGGGGATGTTTTCGACCGAGCCAATTTCTTCCAGCATCTCCAGACATGCCTGGTTCGCACCACCATGGGCAGGGCCCCACAGGCAGGCGATGCCAGCCGCAATACAGGCAAACGGGTTGGCACCCGAGCTTGAGGCCAGACGCACGGTCGAGGTCGAGGCATTCTGCTCGTGATCGGCGTGGAGAGTAAAGATGCGGTCCATCGCGCGGCTGAGGATCGGGTTCACCTCATATTCCTCGGCCGGGACGCTAAAGCACATGCGTAGAAAGTTCGACGCATAGTCCAGATCGTTTCGCGGATATACGAAAGGCTGACCGGTGTGATATTTGTATGCCCAGGCCGCGATGGTCGGCATCTTGGCGATCAGGCGATGCGAGGCAACCTCGCGCTGATGAGGGTCCGAGATATCGGTTGAATCGTGATAGAAGGCCGACATTGCGCCGACGACACCAACCATGATCGCCATCGGGTGCGCATCGCGACGGAATCCACGGTAGAAATACTGCATTTGCTCGTGCAGCATGGTGTGACGCGTGATGGTGGATTCGAATTTTTCCAGAACGGGCGCGGTCGGCAGCTCTCCGTACAGCAGCAGGTAGCAAACCTCGAGGAAGTGGGATTTGCCTGCCAGCTGGTCAATCGGATAGCCACGGTGCAGCAGTTCACCTTTTTCGCCATCAATATAAGTGATTGTGCTGTCACAGCTGGCGGTCGAGGTGAAGCCGGGGTCATAGGTGAACACACCCGCAGTGCCGTACAGCTTGCGGATATCGATCACATCAGGCCCGGCAGTCGGCGAATGAATCGGCAGCTCATATGTTTCGCCATGCACGGTAAGAGTGGCTGATTTGTTGCTGTCGGTCATATTTTCCCTTCCTCAATCTTGCGCAAAACGGAACGCTGTCCGATCCTGCGGGCAACGGATGCGCGCACGCGCGCAGTCCGGGTGTTAGCGGAGCAGCGTTACCCAAATGTGAAGATCGGGTTTAGTTCGCTGCATCAGATAGCCGCGCCAGAGTTTCCTCCTGGCCCAGCACAAGCATCATGTCAAAAACCGAAGGAGTTACGGCCCGACCCGCCAGGACGGCGCGCAACGGCCCCGCCAGCTTGCCGAACTTAACGCCCTTGGCTTCCGCAAAGGAATTCAAGGCTTCCTCCAGTTCGCTCCGCGACCAGCTAACATTTTGCAACTGCGGCGTCAATTCATTCAGTATACCATCGGATACTGATGCCAGCGCCTTGGCCGCTTTCTCATCTGGTTGGATGGGGCGGGAAGTCAGGGCAAAATGGGCCTTTTCAAGCAGTTCCGGGAAGGTGCGGGCCCGATCCTTGAGGCAATACATCGCACGTTCCAGATCACTCGATTGTGTATCGGTTAGCGCTGGCAATTGGGCCGCATCAAGGTAAGCTTCGATTTCCTGCCGCAGTGCAGCATCGTCCGAGATAGCGATATGTTGCCCGCACAGATTTTCTAGCTTTTTCAGATCGAACCGGGCCGGGCTTTTGCCGATCCCGTCCAGATCGAACCATTCCTTCGCCTGTGCGTCGGTGAAAAACTCGTCATCGCCGTGACTCCAGCCCAGACGCGCCAGATAGTTGCGCATGCCGGCGGCAGGATAGCCCATGGCCTGATACTCCTGAGCGCCCAACGCGCCGTGGCGTTTCGACAGTTTCTTGCCGTCGGGCCCATGGATAAGCGGGATATGGGCCCAGACTGGAACGTCCCAGCCCATGGCCTGATAGATCATCATCTGACGCGCTGCGTTGTTCAGGTGGTCGTCGCCCCGGATCACGTGGGTCACCCCCATATCGTGATCGTCCACCACCACGGCCAGCATATAAACCGGTGTCCCGTCCGAACGCAGTAGGATCATGTCGTCCAACTGATCGTTGCGGATGGTCACGTCCCCCTGAACCTGATCGCGGATCACGGTCGCGCCGTCCTGCGGGGCCTTGATGCGGACCACAAAAGGTGCGTCTGGATGGGTCGCGGCGTCGGCGTCGCGCCAGGGGCTGCGGTACAGGGTCGATTTGCCCTCGGCCTTCGCTTGTTCGCGGAAGGCGGCGATTTCATCTTGGGTGGCAAAGCATTTATACGCCTTGCCCTCGGCCAGCAACTGGTTGGCCACTTCGGCATGACGCGCCGCGCCCTCGAACTGGCTGATTACATCGCCATCATGGTCCAGACCCAGCCACGCCATACCTTGCAGGATGGCTGCCGTCGCCTCGGGGGTCGAGCGCTCGCGGTCGGTGTCCTCGATCCGCAGCAGGAACTTGCCACCGCGGCCACGGGCATAAAGCCAATTAAACAGCGCGGTGCGCGCGCCGCCGATATGTAGAAAACCGGTGGGCGAGGGGGCGAAACGGGTGACGACCTGATCGGACATTGTGTGGATTAACCTTTTGGTAACCGTGTCGGGCATAGTTTGGCGCCTGTCTAACGAGGCTGAGGGACGGGGGCAACCATGCGTGTTCTGGCCCGGGTCGAAGCCGCATTGCTGAACCAGACCGGGTACCTGTTTCCATGGTCTCCTGTGTGTCTGGCGATGGGGATCGGTCTGTATTTCTCGCTCCGGTTCGAACCGGCTTGGCAAGTCTACGTCTGTCTCGGCGCGGTCGTTCTTGCGGCTTGGGGGTTAGCCCGCAAGGCACGGTCCGGCTGGGCCTCGTTGGCAATCGGGGGGGCGCTGATCGCGGTCGGGTTCATACTGGCCGGTATCCGCGCCCATACGGTGGCAGAGCCGGTTTTGTCGTGGCGATACTATGGCCCGGTCGAGGGGCGGGTCGTCGCCATTGACCGCTCTGCGTCGGATGCGCTGCGGGTGACATTGGATCGGGTGCGGATAGGGGATGTGCCCAAGGCTCGTCGGCCGCAGCGCGTCCGGCTCTCGCTACATGGCCCAGTGGCGCAGATCGAACCGGGGCAGCGCATCATGACCACAGGGCATCTGTCGCCACCGCAAGGTCCGGTGGAGCCCGGTGGTTTCGACTTTCGCCGCCATGCATGGTTTCAAAGCCTCGGCGCGGTGGGATATACACGCGTACCGGTCCTGACGATTGCCGCAGCAAATCCCGAAGGGGTGCAGATCACAGCGTGGCGTATGGCGATATCCGGGCATGTCCGATCCATCCTGCCTGGTGAGGTCGGAGGTTTCGCCGCAGCCGTCACCACCGGAGATCGCAGCGGTATGGGTCAGAGCACGTTGGAGTCCCTGCGTGCATCCAACCTGGCGCATCTTTTGGCCATTTCGGGCCTGCATATGGGGCTGTTGACGGGCTTTGTGTATCTTGCGCTTCGTATCGGCCTGTCAGCAGTGCCCGTCTTGGCGCTCAGATGGCCTGTGCGCAAACTGGCCGCGATCGGGGCGCTGATCGCGGCGACGGTCTATCTGATGCTGTCAGGCGGTAGCGTTGCGACCGAGCGTGCCTTTGTCATGGCCAGCGTCATGCTAGGGGCGGTACTCATCGACCGCCGGGCCATTTCGTTGCGCGCGGTGGCCGTTGCCGCGCTGATCGTATTGATTCTGCGGCCGGAATCGCTGTTGAGCCCCGGTTTTCAGATGTCCTTTGCTGCCACCACCGCTTTGGTGGCTGTCTTCGGCCAATTGCGCGATGTCGGGCCGTTGCCTGGACCCAAATGGCTGAAATCAGTAGCCGGGTTGTTTATGTCCTCTGCAATTGCAGGGCTGGCGACGGCGCCGATCGGAGCGGCGCATTTTAACACGATGTCGCACTATGGCCTGGTGGCAAACATGCTGTCCGTGCCAGTCATGGGCATGGTCGTGGTGCCTGCCGCGGTGGTTGCTGCCTTGCTGGCCCCCTTCGGGCTGGAATCACTGGCGCTGGGAGTAATGGGGCTTGGGCTGGAGTGGATATTGCTGGTGTCCGAACGGGTCTCGGGGTTGGAGGGCGCCGTTGGACATGTCGCAAGCCCGCCCGGTTACGTACTGCCTCTCTGTGCATGTGGAGCGTTGTGGATCGCCCTTTGGCAAGGGCGTTCAAGATGGCTGGGGGTCAGCGCCGTGGCGGCTGCCTTTTTGCTGTGGGGGCAAGGCCAACGCCCCGAGGTTCTGATTGCTGATTCAGGCGGGCTGGTGGGCGTCATGACCGATCAAGGCCGCGCGCTGAGCAAGGAAAAAGGCAGCGGATTTATTGCGACGGTCTGGCTGGAAAACGATGGGGACGGGGTGGGGCAGCCCAATGCCGCGGCGCGTTGGCCTGAACCGAGTGCGATCCAGCGGTATTCATGGCGCGGGAAAGAGCTGATTCATCTGACGGGAAAAGGAGCAGCCTCGGGTTTTGGGGACTGCACGTCGAACCAGATCGTGATTGCTGCCGTAGAGGTTGATCTGAAGGGGGACTGTGATCTCTATGATCCTGCGCGGCTTTTACAAACCGGCAGTCTTGCCCTGTCTGGAAGTAAGGTCATGACCAGCCGAAAGATTGTCGGAGACCGGCTGTGGTCTCCGAAAACACGCGGCGACAAACGGGCTCAGTAGCTTCGGATCAGGCCGACCAACCGGCCTTGTACCTTGACCTTGTCCTCGGGCAGCACTCGGGTTTCGTAGGCGGGGTTCGCGGCCTCAAGCGCAATCGCATGCCCACGCCGGAAAAACCGCTTTAGCGTGGCTTCCTGATCTTCGACAAGCGCCACGACGATATCGCCATTATCCGCGACCGAGGTTTCTCGGATCACCACGACGTCCCCGTCATTGATTCCGGCGTCGATCATGGAATCACCCCGCACCTCAAGCGCGTAATGCTCACCCTTGCCAGAGACCATTGTGCCCGGCACTGCAACACGGTGCGAGACATGGCTGATCGCCTCAATCGGGACACCGGCGGCGATGCGACCCATGACGGGCAATTCCATTGCGTCAACGGTCACGGGGTCAAAATTGGCTGGGCGCGGGCCATCGGGCCTGTTACCTTCGATCACACGCGGCTTGAATGCGGCCGTAGGCTCACCCCCAAGGCTTTCGGGCAGTTTCACAATCTCAATCGCACGGGCGCGGTGGGCGAGGCGACGAATAAAGCCGCGTTCCTCGAGCGCAGTGATCAATCTGTGGATGCCGGACTTGGACCGCAGGTCCAGCGCCGCCTTCATCTCGTCAAAACTGGGGGGAACACCATCCGCTTGAACGCGTTTGTGGATGAATTCCAACAAATCCAACTGCTTCTTGGTCAGCATTGCTCACACCTCGTCGGTCATGCGTTTTCTTTTGTTCTACGCATGTTCACGTTTTGTGTCAATGGTTTTGGCGCATCAGATCGGCAGGTACTGAACCTCGTCCCCAGCCGAGCGCGCAGGGTCATGGGGCTGGCGCACTAACAGGGCGTTGGCTTGTGCTAGAACGCTTAGCAGCGAACTGTCCTGATCATCGCAGGCGCGGATGCCTTCATGGTCCAAAACGGCGCGCATGTAGTGTTCACGTGGCCCGTTCTGGCTGATATCGGCCGCCAGTTTTGCAGTGCGGAAGGGTTGAAGAACTTCTTCAATTCCCAACATCCGGCGGATCATCGGAACAAGGAAGAGATAGCCGCAAACCATTGCACTCACGGGATTTCCCGGCAGCCCAATCATCGCGCTTTGCCCTAGTCGTCCGGCCATCAGAGGCTTCCCGGGACGCATCCGGATCTTGTAGAAGGCGCGCTCCATCCCCAAATTGCTTGAGACATCAGAGACCAAGTCGTAATCACCGACCGATGCGCCACCGATCGTCACGACCAGATCGGCCCCTTCAGCCAAACCAAACGCGGTTTCCAGAGACGATTGCGTGTCGCGCGCTATCGGCAGGACTCGCACATGTGCTCCGGTCTTCTCGAGCAACGCCTTGAGGCCGAAAGTGTTGGACGCGATGATCTGGTCAGGGCCGGGGATCTCTCCGGGCATGACCAATTCGTCGCCGGTCGAGATCAGCGCGACAACCGGCTTGCGGGCGACGGGTACTTCCGCAATGTTCATTGCGGCCATCAGCGCAACATCTTCGGGTCGTAACTGTTTGGTCGCGCAAATTTTTGTGCCGCTTTTGAAGTCGACCCCGGCAGGGCGAATGTTCGTCTTCTCCCCTGGCTCGTCGGCAATGGTCAACAGATCGCCGCGCCGGTCGGTGTCCTCTTGGATCACGACGAAATCGGCCCCGTCAGGAACGGGCGCGCCGGTGAAGATGCGCACGGCTTGTCCCGGACCCACTGTACCTTGAAACCGCCGCCCAGCTGCAGCTTCGCCCACGACCTTGAACATGGCGTGCAGTTCGACCTCTGCGGCTTTGACCGCGTAACCATCCATCGACGAGGCCGCAAAGGGTGGTTGATCCCGTGTGGCAACGACGTCAGCGGCCAGGCACCGGCCTGCAGAGTCTGCCAAGGAAACGGTTTCGGACGGCAGGGGCGAAACCAGCTTGAACAGCAGCGCGCGGGCGTCTTCGACTGAGATCATGACGCCTCGTATCGCCCTGATTTACCACCATCTTTCAGCAATACGCGAATACCGCCGATCTCCATCGCCTTGTCCACTGCCTTGGTCATGTCATAGACGGTCAAGGCGGCGGTCGAGGCGGCAGTCAATGCCTCCATCTCGACGCCCGTCTGGCCCGAGGTCTTGACGGTCGCCTCAATCTGCACACCGGGCAAGTCCGGGTCCAACGTCAGTTCAACCGCGACCTTGGTGACAGGCAGCGGGTGACATAGTGGGATAAGGTCCGGCGTTTTCTTGGCGCCCATGATTCCGGCCAGTCGGGCCACGCCAAGAACATCGCCCTTTTTGGCCCGGCCTTCTGATATCAAATCAAAGGTTTCCTGCGCCATTTTAATGTGTCCGGCAGCAACGGCGACCCGATTTGTAACCGCCTTTTCAGACACGTCGACCATATGCGCCTGACCCTGTGCGTCGAAATGAGTTAACGGCATCACATCACTCCGGGGATGAGAGGATTGGCCAGCAGGTGGCGCGTAGCCGAGGCGACGTCGCCTTGCCGCATCAGGCTTTCGCCTATCAGGAAACTGCGCGCACCATAGCGGGCCATATCTGCAAGGTCGTCGGGGGTGCTTAGACCGCTTTCGCAGACAATAGTGCGATCGCCGGGCACCAGTTTTGACAAGCGACGGGTGGTATCAAGAGTTGTCTCGAACGTCTTGAGATTGCGGTTGTTTATCCCGATCAGAGGGCTTTTGAGGCCTGTCGCACGCTCAAGCTCTTCCTCGTCATGCACCTCGATCAGAACGTCCATGCCCCAGTCGAAAGCGGTCTGTTCCAACTCTGCGGCCTGAGCGTCCTCGACCGAGGCCATGATGATAAGGATACAATCTGCCCCCAGCGCACGCGCTTCGACTACCTGATAGGGGTCATACATGAAATCCTTGCGCAGTGCAGGCAGCGAACAGGCGGCACGCGCAGCGGTTAGGAACGGTTTGTCGCCCTGAAAACTGGGTGTGTCGGTCAATACAGACAGACAAGTGGCCCCACCCTCCGCATAGGCTGTGGCCAGGGCGGGTGGGTCAAAATCGGGACGGATCAAGCCCTTGGATGGACTGGCTTTCTTGATCTCTGCAATCAGGCCATACCCTGTGCGGGCGGCGGTCTGAATGGCTGCTGCAAACCCGCGTGTTTCACCGGCTTCTCGCGCTTCTTCTTCCATCGTTTCCAGTGATTTATGCGTCTTATCTGATGCAACTTCCTCAAGCTTATAGGCTTTGATTTTATCCAGTACCGTCCCGGTCATGCGGCCTCCTGAGTAATACGGGCCACAATGGCAATTTTGTCTTTCGCGTTTCCGCTGTCGATGCTTTCGGCTGCCTTGGCAACCCCGTCCTTGAGGTCCGAGGCCGCATCCGCAACCACCAGCGCGGCTGCGGCATTCAGCAAAACCGCATCCCGATAGGCCGATGGTTGGCCGTCCAGCAATGCTCGGAACGCAACCGCGTTTTCTTCGGGTGTGCCACCTAAGATGTCCTCGAAAGGGTGAACCGGCAGGCCAGCGTCCTCGGGGTGCAATTCGACCTCTTTGACGCGTCCATCCTCTAGCGCGGCAACCCAGCTTACACCGGTGATGGTCAACTCATCCGTTCCGTCGGATCCATGCACCAACCACGCGCGGTCGGCGCCCAGTAGACCCAAAGTCTCAGCCATCGGGCGGATCAGATCGCGGCTAAACGCGCCGGTCAGTTGCCGTTTGACGCCTGCGGGGTTGGTCAGCGGGCCAAGAATATTGAAGATCGTGCGCGTCCCAAGCTCTTGCCGTGTGGGCATGACATGGGCGATCGCCGGGTGGTGCATCGGGGCCATCATGAACCCGATCCCGGCCTCTTGCAGCGCCTTTTCAACTGTTCCTGGGCCGACCATAACGTTGATCCCCAACTGCCCCAGAGCATCAGCGGCCCCGGATTTCGAGCTGAGGTTGCGGTTTCCGTGCTTAGCTACTGTCACCCCGGTGCCGGCAACCACAAAGGCAGTTGCAGTCGAGATGTTCAGAGTGCCTTTGCCGTCTCCGCCAGTGCCGACGATGTCCATCGCGCCCTCGGGCGCTTGGACTGCGTTGCATTTGGCGCGCATGACAGCGGCGGCGGCGGCGTATTCCTCGACTGTTTCGCCCCGGGTGCGCATGGCCATCAGCAGCCCGCCGATCTGGCTGGGCGTGGCGGCACCGTCAAACAGAATGCCAAAGGCCTGTTCAGCCTCGGCGCGGGTCAGGGGCCGGTCGGCGGCGGCCCCGATCAGCGGTTTCAGAGCGTCGCTCATGCGGGAACTTTCATCTCGGACAGGAAATTCTTGAGCAGGGCGTGGCCGTGCTCGGATGCGATGGATTCTGGGTGGAACTGAACGCCATGAATGGGCAATTCTTTATGTTGCAGACCCATGATGGTACCGTCCTCCAATTCTGCCGTGATTTCAAGGCAGTCGGGCAGGGTGTTACGGTCCACAACCAGCGAGTGATAGCGCGTCGCCTCAAACGGCGATGGCAGCCCTGCGAACAGACCTTTGCTTGTATGGTGCATGGTGCCCATCTTGCCGTGGACGATCTCGTGGCAGCGGATGACGTCGCCACCAAAAGCCTGACCGATGGTCTGATGTCCAAGGCACACACCCATCAGCGGTGTCTGCGTTTCTGCCGCGGCCTTGGTCAGAGCCAGGCAGATGCCGGCCTGATCAGGATCACAGGGGCCAGGGCTGAGCAAGATGCCTGTCGGGTTCATGGCCATCGCTTCTTGCACATCCAAAGCGTCGTTGCGCCGGATCACCATTTCGGCCCCAAGTTCGCCTAAATAGTGGACGAGGTTGTAGGTAAACGAGTCGTAGTTGTCGATCAGCAGCAGCATGTGAGCACTTGTCTTAGATTGGGCATTTCGGACTGGCGATGCAGCCCCGAGCCGCGATATAATGTCGGGACATACATGCTCAGGCTTGCGGGGCAGCGTCAAGAGGACATCCGACCTGACGCGCCTGCAAGGTGAGTGTCGCAGAAGACGGCACATTGACAGTCGACGCAGGAATTGGACGAGAGGCAATTATTATGGGCGGATTTGTGGGTGGAATGATCGCAGGTGCGGTCGTTGTATTGCTGCTGGGCGCGGCGTTGTCGCTGAATACCCCCCTGACGCGAAAACCGGAGGTGGTTGAAAAAGCCCCTGAACCGGCCGAGATCGAAGCCCCGCAAGTGACCGAGGCCGAGGTTGGTACGATCGCCGATGCCGATGTTTTAACGCTGCCTGCCCCTGATCCGGCCCCGGCGGATGCGCCCGACACTGTGGCGGGGCTGTCCGAAGTTGAAAACGCGCCGAACACTGTCCCCGAAGTGAATGAGACCGCCGTTCAGGTCGATAGCGCCGAGCAGGTTGAAACCACCGACGTGGCCATTGCAACTGAAGCTCCTGTTGCCCCACAGGCTCCGACCTCTCCTCAAGTTCCTGAAGCACTGGCCGAGGCTCCGCTTGCCGAAGACGTGCCTGCCGTGATTGAGGAGGCTCCGACACCTCCGGCCCCTGTCGAAGAGGTGGTTGTGGAAGAGGTTGCGCCAGCGGAAGACACTCCTGCTTCCGAGCCGCTGCCCGAGGTGGCCGCCGTTGAGCCGGAACCGGAAACGCAAGACCCCGTTGCGGTTGAGCCGAAGGATGAAGAACCGACCCGTACCCTGCCGCGTATTGCCGCTGTGCCACAGATCGGGGCCGATCAGGCCACCGAGGGTACTCAGGGCGTCGGCCGGCGCGTTGTTCCCCTGACCGAGCGAGACGGCGGTGAACCCGTTGTTGAAACCGCCGACGCGGCCCCAGTTTCTAACAAGCCGATCGAGGCTTATGCCGCCGAATTCGACCAACCCGGCTCGGTGCCACTGATGTCGATCATTCTGATCGACGACGAAGGCGCGTATGGGGCCGAAGCGTTGCAGGACTTCCCTTATCCGATCAGCTTTGCCATCAGCCCGTCCGACCCCGAAGCTGCGGAAAAGATGGCCCGTTACCGCGCGGCAGGATTTGAGGTTCTGGCGATGGCGGACCTGCCCAAAGAAGCCAGCGCGCAGGATGCCGAGGTCTCGCTGTCTGTATGGCTGGATATGCTACCTGAAACGGTTGGCATTCTTGAAGGGGTCGATACGGGGATTCAGGGCAACCGCAAGCTGGCTGATCAAGTTGCGGCTATCGCAGGCGGCACTGGTCGCGGGTTGATCACTCAAGACAATGGGTTGAACACGGTGCAGAAACTGGCAGCGCGGAATGGCATTCCGTCCAGCGTAATCTTCCGTGATATCGACGGTGCGCGTCAGGAGCCGAAAGTGATGCGTCGCTTTCTGGATCAAGCGGCCTTTCGGGCCGGGCAAGAAGGTTCGGTTGTGATGTTGGGTCGTTTGCGCCCCGACACGATCTCGGCATTGTTGGTTTGGGGATTGGAGGATCGTGGCGGTCGCGTGACCATGGCACCGATCTCGGCCGTGATGAAGCGACAGGTTCAATAGGCGCGTTAACTGCGCCTATTTTCAGCTATTGCCCGAACCGGTGAAGCGCGCCGCATCCTCAGCAGCGCGGCGGATGGCGTTGGATTTATGGACTGTTTCCATGAACTCGGCCTCAGGGTCGCTGTCATAGACCACACCGCCCCCGGCTTGGATGTAAAGCTTTTGATCCTTCACGATGGCTGTGCGCAGGGCGATACACATATCCATGTCGCCCCCCGCGCTGAAATAGCCGACACCGCCGCCATAGATACCGCGCTTTTCGGGTTCCAGCTCATCAATGATCTCCATCGCCCGCACTTTCGGTGCGCCTGAGACGGTCCCGGCGGGCATACCGGCAAAGAAGGCGTCCAGCGCGTCTTTGTCGTCGGCCAGCTCTCCGACCACGTTCGAGACGATGTGCATCACGTGGCTGTAGCGTTCGATGATGAACTCTTCGGTCGGGCGGACAGTGCCAATCTTGGACACGCGCCCCGTATCGTTGCGGCCCAGATCCAGCAGCATCAGATGCTCGGCCAGTTCTTTCTTGTCGGCCAGCAGGTCGACCTCATTCGCCTTGTCCTCTTCGGGCGTCGCACCCCGAGGGCGGGTGCCTGCAATGGGACGGATCGTGACCTCATTGCCGAAGACGCGCACCAGAATTTCTGGGCTGGCGCCGACGACCTGAAATCCGCCGAAGTTGAAATAAAACATGAAGGGCGACGGGTTGGTCCGACGCAACGAACGATAGAGCGCAAAGGGCGGCTGGGGGAAATCCTGCGTCCAGCGCTGCGCCGGGACGACCTGAAAGATATCGCCCGCGCGGATGTATTCCTTGGCTTTTTCAACCGCTTCCATGTAGCCGGACTTGGTGAAGTTCGACTGCGGAGTCGCGACTTCCGATGCATCGCCAAGATCGCGCGATTCAGCAGGCATGGCGCGTTCCAGATCCCGCACGGCGTCCATGACACGCTCGGCGGCCTGTGCATAGGCCGCTTTGGCCGATTGCCCTTCGCTGACCCAGGCGGGCGAAACAACCGTAACCTCACCCTTGACGCCGTCCAGCACAGCTACGACGGACGGGCGCAGCATCACCGCATCAGGCAGCCCAAGCGGATCAGGGTTCACATTGGGCAGGTATTCCACCAGCCGCACCATGTCATAGCCCAGATATCCAAACAGCCCGGCAGCGGCCTGCGGCAGATCATCGGGCAGGTCGATCCGGCTTTCGGCCAGCAATGCCCGCAGGTTGTCCATGGGATTGCCGGTTTGCGGATCGAAAGCTTCGGGGTCGAAGCGGGCGGAACGGTTCAGTTCAGACGCTTCCCCCCGGCAACGCCAGATCAGATCGGGCTTCATTCCGATGATCGAGTACCGGCCGCGCACCTCGCCTCCTGTCACTGATTCCAGCATGAACGCGTCTTTCTGCGCGCCCGTCAGCTTGAGCATCAGCGACACCGGCGTATCCAGATCAGCGGCCAATCGGGTGTAAACGACCTGGTTCTCGCCTGCCTCATAGGCGCGGGCGAAGCTGTCGTATTCAGGTGTCAGGGCCATAGGGGTCTCTTAGTAGCTCGCTTGGACAGCGTTCAGGGCCTGTTGATCCACGACGGGACGGGCGCGAACCTGTGCGTCACGGACATAGGCGTCGAAAATATTCTGAGCCAGAGCTTGGTTCAACTGCGCCGCAAGGGCTTCGCGTGCCTGACGCAACTCGTCTGTCTCATCAGGCGGCAAAAGTTCTTCGAGCCGCACAACAAAGGCAGTACCAGTGCCAGGGATCACGCGCAGCTCTTCCAGTTCCATGTCAAACACGTCCGACATGAAAGTTGCGGGAACGTCATCCAGAAAAGCGGTCCGGGTCAGGGCGTTTTCCACGCGGAAGGGCAGGCCAGTTTCAGTGAAATCGCCATTGCTCTCAAGCTGTGCAAGAACGGTTTTGGCCTGCTCTTCCAGCGCCTTGTCCGTCTCGGCCTGCACCCATGCGGCAATCACGCGCTCCCGGGCGCTGTCCAGGGGTTCCGGGCGGCGGGGCAGAACTTCGTCCAGTCGCAGGGCAAAGATTGAGCCGTCCTCAAGGAACGCAACTTCGGGGAAATCGCCTTCGTTCACGTCCTGTGCGGCAACGCGGAACCCGTCATAAGCGGCCACGCCATCTTCGCTTTGGCGAGTCCAGTCGATCTGGCCCAGTTCCATCTCAGTCTCGCCCACCAGCTCTTCCAAGGTGGCACCACCCGCCAGCAGGTCGTTGATGTCTTCGGCTTGCGCCTCGATCTGGCGGCGGGCACGGTCAGCGGCCAGTTCTTCACGCAAAATTGGAGCGGCGTCTTCGAACGCAATGATGTTTTCCGCTAGCGTGCCGTTGATGCGGAACAGTGCCGGGCCCAGAGGCGACGGAAGGGGGCCAACAACATCGTCCAGTTCGGCGGCAAATACGCCGTCGGCCGCGTCGCCAAGATCGTCCCGGGTCACGTCACCCAGATCGACATCGCTGAGTTCAAGATCGCGGTCGCGCACCAGAGTTTCGAACGTTGTGCCGCCGACAGCGATTTGCGCCATGGCAGTCTCGGCAGCAGCCTCGTCCGAAAATGGCAGACGCTCGACTAAGCGGCGCGCGGGCTGTTGGAATTCCTCCGAGCGCTGATCATAGAGGCGGCGCACCGCGTCCTCATCCACCTCAACGCTGTTCAGCAGCATGTCGGGCGACAGTATTGCATAGGTCAGCCGCTTGGTGCGGGGCAGAGTGAACAGGTCGGCATTGTCGTCGTAATAGGCTTGAACCTGCGCATCGGTGGGCTGTCCGATTGGCTCAGACAGGGCGTCCGGGCTGACGGTCGCAACAGTAAAGCTGCGTCGCGCGCCGACGAAATTGGTCATCACATCTGTCAGGGTCTGGGGCATCTCGACGCCGCCCATGATCGCGCCCTGCACGATGGTGCGTGCAGATTCCTTGCGCAGATCGGATTCGAATTCGCTGTCGGTCAGGCCAACCTGATCAAGCTGAAACTCATACGAGTCGCGGTCGAAACTTCCATCCACCCCCTGAAAGGCCTGGATGGCCAGAATTTCCTTCTGCAGGTTCTCATCCCCGATCGAAAGGCCCAGCAGACCGACCTCATTATCCAGCGCTGCAAGCGCGGTCAGGCGCGAGAGGGCAAGCTGGTCCAGCCCGAACTCATGCGCCTGCGAGATTTGCATCGGTTGCCCGGTCTGGCTTTCGACGGCGCGGATTTCGCGTTGAAGCTCACGCACATAATCGTTGATCGAGATATCTTCGTTGCCTACCTGCGCGACACTGCGCGCGGTTCCGGTCAGGCTTGTGGCCCCGAACCCGGCAAGGCCCAGCATCAAAAGACCCATCAGGATCCAGACAAAGGTCTTTGAAAGGTTTTTCATGCCTGCGGCCATGGTGCCCTCATTTGTGGTTTTGTGGCAGATTGCTGCCCTGTCGGTTGCGGCCTTGAATACGACGCGGACCGGCGGGGGGCAAGCTCAGAAGGTAGCGTCGGTCAGCCGATCGAACAATTGGCGCAAGCCTTTGCGGTCTAGATTGGCAAAGGCGATGCGGACCTGCCGCTTGCCGGCTGGATCGTCCTGCGGCATGAACATGGTGCCGGGCAAAAGCAGGATGCCGGTTTCGGCCACCATGCGTTTGGCCAACTCGTCCGAGGGCAAGTCGAAAGGGTGTTCGAAATAGGCGAAATAAGCGCCTAGCCCCAGAAGTTTCCACCCCTTTTCCGCAAGATCGGGCAACATGTCCTGAATGGCGGCGCGTCTGTCGAGAATCTCATCCCGTTCTCCGGCGACCCATTGCGACAGGTTCTGCATTCCCCAAAGGGCCGCGAATTGACCCATCTGACCGGGGCAGATGGCGACGGTGTCGAGGAATTTTTCGATCTCGGCCAGAAGGTTTGGGCTGGTCGCGATTGCGCCGACCCTGTGGCCGGTCAGGCGGTAGGCTTTCGAAAAGGAATAGAGATGCACCAGCGTCTCGTCCCAACCGGGTTGTTGGAACAAGTCGTGGGGCGGGCCGCTGCGGCTGTCGAAATCACGGTAGGTTTCATCGACCAGCAGGCGAATTCCGGCCTCTTGCGCCAGATCGTAGAAGGCGCGGACCAGTTCCGCCGGGTATTCGACGCCACCCGGATTGTTCGGCGTCACCAGAGCAATCGCACGTGTTTTATCAGTAATCAGCGCGCGCGCAGCCTCGGGGTCAGGGAGCAAATCGTCCCCGGTTCGCAACGCGATGCTGCGTACCCCTGCCATGTCTAGCCACATTTTATGGTTGAAGTACCATGGGGTTGGTAGAATAACCTCATCCCCTTCGTCGGTGATGGCCGAGATAGTGGCGGCGAAAGCCTGATTGCAACCCGAAGTGATGGCGACCTGATCTTGCGAAAGGTCCGCGCCGTAATGGGTGCCGATTTGTTGGGCAAGTTCGGCCCGGAGTTCGGGGTTTCCAAGCACGGGCCCGTAGAGATGTGCGCTGTCTTCACTGACGGCAAACTCGGCCATGGCCTGACGCAAGGCAAGCGGCGGTGGATCGACCGGGGCAGCCTGGCTGACGTTGATCAAAGGACGGTCTTGAGTGAAGTCCACGCCCTCAAGCCAGCGGCGCGCCTCCATCACCGGAGGGGGGAAGGTGGCGCGGGTACGGGTTTGGGGCATGGCGGATCATTTTTTGCGAGGCTCTGCCTCGCGCTCCGAGGTATTTTTGAACAGAAGAAGGATCAGTCGGTGCCCCGGTAGGGTTCGACATATTGCAGGGCCATATCCCATGGGAAGAATATCCATGTGTCCTGGCTGACTTCGGTGATGAAAGTATCAACCATCGGGCGGCCTTTGGGTTTGGCATAGACAGTGGCAAAATGCGCCTTGGGGTACATGTCCCGGACCAGTTCCAGGGTTTTGCCGCTGTCGACCAGGTCATCGATGATCAGTACGCCGGTGCCGTCGCCCATCAGGCCGGCGTCCGGGGCCTTCAGAACTTCGGCTTCGCCTTGTTCCTGATGGTGGTAAGAGCGGACGCTGATCGTGTCGACGGTGCGGATGTCCAACTCACGGCTGACAATCATCGCCGGGGCCATGCCGCCGCGCGTGATGGCGACAACGGCGCGCCAGGCACCATCTTCGGGGCCTTGCCCGTCCAGACGCCAGGCCAGAGCGCGCGAGTCGCGGTGAATCTGATCCCAACTGATGTGAAAGCCTTTTTCGTGGGGCAGGCGGTCTTTGGCGCTCATGGATATTAACCTTTTTCAACGTCTGGTGCGTCAACGGCCTTCATGCCGACGATGTGATAACCTGAATCCACGTGCAGATTTTCACCGGTTACGCCTCCGCTGAGGTCAGACAGCAGATAGAGCGCTGAGTTGCCGACGTCATCAATGGTCACGTTGCGGCGCAGGGGCGAGTTATATTCATTCCATTTCATGATATAGCGGAAATCACCGATCCCGCTGGCTGCCAGCGTCTTGATCGGGCCAGCCGAGATCGCGTTCACACGGATGCCGTCTTTGCCCAGATCCTCGGCCAGATATTTAACCGAGGCCTCAAGCGCCGCCTTGGCCACACCCATGACGTTGTAGTGGGGCATGACTTGTTCTGCGCCGTAGTAGGTCAACGTGACTGCGCTGCCGCCATTGGTCATCATCTTCTCGGCCCGCTGCATTACGGCGGTGAAGGAATAGACCGAGACATCCATGGTCAGTTTGAAATTGGCGCGCGAAGTATCAACATAGCGGCCGCGCAACTCGTTTTTGTCGGAAAAGCCGATGGCGTGGACGACAAAATCCAAATGTCCCCATTTCTGCGAAAGCGAGTTGAATAGTTCGTCAATCGACTCTTCGTCGCTGACGTCGCAGGGCAGGACGATTTCACTGCCCAATTGAGCGGCCAGCGGGTCAACCCGCTTTTTCAGCGCATCGCCTTGATAAGAGAATGCAAGTTCGGCCCCTGCGTCAGACAATGCGCGGGCAATCCCCCATGCGATTGATTTGTCATTCGCCAGTCCCATGATGAGGCCGCGCTTGCCGGCCATCAACTGATTTGACATGTTCGGTTCTCCGCCTGTCCTTCGCATTATGTTGGGATGGTTTATGCCATTGGATGGCCTGCATCAAGGCCGTGTGCTCTTGCCCGTGGCGGGTTCTCGCCCTAGGGTGAACATTAAGAGTTTCCAGGGGATGGAAATGAGCGAACGAGACGGCATTTTCGCCGGTACCGATCCGTTTGAAATAGCGGCGCGGTGGCTGGACGACGCCAGGGACAGTGAACCGAACGATCCGAACGCGATTGCCCTGGCAACCGTGGATTCGACAGGTATGCCAAACGTGCGGATGGTCCTGCTGAAAGAGATCGAGGCTCAGGCCTTTGTGTTCTACACGAATTACGAAAGTACCAAGGCGGCCGAGTTGGACAGTGCCGGGAAAGCTGCTTTTGTGATGCATTGGAAATCTTTGCGGCGTCAAATCCGAGTTCGTGGTACAATAACTCGGGAAAACGGACCACAAGCGGATGAATATTATGCGTCCCGATCCCTAAAAAGCCGGTTGGGTGCATGGGCGTCGAAACAGTCACAGCCGCTCAGCAGCCGGACGGCTCTGATGGCCGAGGTTGCAAAGGTGACCGCAAAGCTGGGGCCGAATCCACCGCGTCCACCGTTTTGGGGTGGATACCGGTTGGAGCCGACAGAGATCGAATTCTGGGCTGACGGAGCCTTCCGTTTGCATGATCGGTTCCAGTGGCGGCGTGAAAACGCAGATACTGAGTGGCAGATACAGAGGCTGAATCCATGACATTCACGTGCCGCGAAATGCAACACTCGGAGTTTAAAGGATTTTTTCAGCTTGAAATCGTGGGGCAATCCCATACACATCAAAACCTTAACGAATTATTAAAACGCGCGATAGGAACACTGTGCCAGACGACCTGAACAACATGTACCGCGTACGTGGACACGTGAAATGGTTCGACCCTGCCAAGGGGTATGGCTTCGTTGTGTCCGATGAGGGTGGCCCGGATATTCTGTTGCATGTAAATGTCTTGCGGAATTTTGGCCAAAGCTCGGTCGCGGATGGTGCCGGCATTGAGATCATGACGCACCGCACCGATCGCGGTGTTCAAGCGGTCGAGGTGATCAGCGTTGATCCTCCGGCGCGCGCCGACTCTATGATGCTTGCCGATTTCGCCGAGCTGGACCCGGTGGCCATAGCCGAAGCCCCATTGGAGGCTGCGCGCGTAAAATGGTTCGACAAGGGCAAGGGATTTGGATTCGCCAATGTGTTCGGTCGGGACGAAGACGTGTTTCTTCATATTGAGGTTTTGCGCCGGTCTGGTCTGGCCGATTTGCAGCCGGGCGAGGCTTTGGCGATGCGGGTGATCGATGGCAAACGTGGACGTATGGCCGCGCAGGTTCTGGCCTGGGAAGCCGCGCTTGATAGCTAGAGCATGATGATCAGGGTTCTTTCGGTTGCTGCGACGATACTATCTGTATGGACGGGAACGGCCTTTGCGGCCTGTAGCGCGGATCGCGTGAACCTGAAAAATGAAAAGTCTCAGATCAGCTTCGATATCGAACTTGCCGTGACACCGCAGGAACGTGCGCGCGGTCTGATGTTTCGGGAATCCATGCCGCAACGGGCAGGGATGCTGTTTATCTTCGATCCGCCGCAGCGGGTCGCGTTCTGGATGAAGAACACACTGATTCCCCTGGATATGATTTTTGTGAATCGCGCAGGTGAGGTCGTGAATGTGCATAGTGATGCCATCCCCGGCGATTTATCGCTGATTGAGGGCGGCGATTCGGTCTATGCCGTGTTGGAGGTCAACGCAGGGCTGGCGCGGCGTTACCTGATTGAACCGGGCACGCAGATGCAGCACGAAGTTTTTTCGCAAGGTCCTGCAATTTGGCCCTGTTAGGGCTTTTCAAATCAGAACGGCCCCGTTAGGAAGGCGCACGGTCCGGGGCGTGGCGCAGTCTGGTAGCGCACCTGTTTTGGGTACAGGGGGTCGTAGGTTCGAATCCTGCCGCCCCGACCACTTTCTTTCAAGATGGAGCACCGCCCATCGCGCGATAAAGCGCGGTAAGGGCCTTGTCCAATTGTTCGCTTTCGACGGGCACCTGAATGTCGGGCGCATTCTGGCGCGGTACGTTGAAATAGAGTTCAGCGTCGACGCGGTATCCGCCGGAGTTTTTGGTCGAGGTTAGGCGCATCACGCTTTTGGGCAGATCCTGCGGGTAACCATCATAGTTGAGAATCAGAAAGGCCGTCGTTTCGGGGGGCAGCAACTCGGTGCATTCGAACAGGCGATTCCCGACACGCCTGAAATCTTCTCCAGGGCCATCACAGCCGACTTCGAACGTATCGAACAGCCGCGCGGGATAGGTTTCAAACTGCGCGCTGCGGGATGGAGGGGGCACATCTTGTGGTGTGCAGGCCACGATCAGCCCCATCAGGGGAAGGATTCCAATCTTCGACATCTCTGCTCGTACCTTTACTTCGTGCTGCCTTGGTCGGCGAAGCTGTTTTCGCGCCGAACAAACGCAGGGATGATTCTATTCGAGTTTAGATATCTTAACTTCGGTTTATCAAATGCCGATAACTGTGCCGGAAATCACGGTTAATTGTTCTGCAGAATTTTGCGCCGGTCCATTTGAACCCGTGGATGAACCTGTGGAGGAATCGGCCCACCCCGTTCAGCGCCGTTTGAGAGATCTTGGGTCAATATAAAAGATTCCAAAAATGACGGAAAAATGACGTTGACGATCTATGGCCGAATACGTCAGATTGTATGGGCCGAATATGGTGCCACTAAATCTGGTAGGAAATCCGGAGCGCGGCATAGGGCGAGGGTCGGAAAGCACAGCATAGAGACGTGCAACCGTTGAAACGGAATTTCGTTGCCATTGGCAGCGACCGGTTCCTTGCGCCCAATTTTCTGGCACGGCCAAAGGTTCGCTTTCTCGAACTTGAGGCGACAAGGACAAGTGATTGAATCTAGGGCGGCGGACATGAAGATTGACAGAAAATTCACCAAATCAGGACAAGACGCTTATGCGGAGCTGGACTTTGTTTCGGCAACGTCAGAAATCCGTAACCCTGATGGTACGATTGTTTTCCGTCTGGATGATATCGAAGTGCCCTCCAGCTGGAGCCAGGTGGCAAGTGATGTCATCGCCCAGAAGTATTTCCGCAAGGCTGGTGTTCCGTCCAAGCTGAAGAAGGTCAAAGAAAAGGATGTACCTGAATTCCTGTGGCGTTCGGTCCCTGCGGATGGCGCGGAATTCGAAGGTGAGACTTCGTCCAAACAGGTGTTCGACCGACTGGCGGGTGCATGGGCCTATTGGGGGTGGAAGGGCGGCTATTTCTCGACCGAGGAAGACGCGCGCGCCTATTTTGACGAGATGCGCTACATGCTGGCAACTCAGCGCGCCGCGCCGAACTCGCCGCAGTGGTTCAACACTGGCTTGCATTGGGCCTACGGAATAGATGGCCCGGCGCAGGGGCATCACTATGTCGACTATAAAACCGGCAAGCTGACCAAGTCGAAATCTGCCTATGAGCATCCGCAGCCGCACGCGTGCTTCATCCAGTCCGTCGATGATGATCTGGTGAACGAAGGCGGCATCATGGATCTGTGGGTGCGCGAGGCGCGCCTGTTTAAATATGGCTCGGGAACCGGGACCAACTTCAGCCATCTGCGTGCAGAGGGCGAAGCGCTGTCGGGTGGCGGCAAGTCTTCGGGCCTGATGGGCTTTCTCAAGATCGGCGACCGCGCCGCTGGCGCGATCAAATCAGGCGGAACAACCCGTCGAGCAGCAAAGATGGTAATCGTCGATGCAGATCATCCCGATATCGAGCAATTCATCGAATGGAAGGTGATCGAAGAGCAGAAGGTGGCCTCGATCGTTGCCGGATCGAAGATGCACGAGAAGATGCTGAACGGCATTTTCGAGGCCATCCGCAGCTGGGACGGTGCCGCTGATGATGCTTATGATCCGAACAAGAATGACGGCCTGAAAACGGCTGTGCGCGAGGCCAAAAAGGTTGCGATCCCCGAGACTTACATCAAGCGCGTGCTGGATTATGCCAAGCAGGGTCATGACAGCATCGAGTTCCCGACCTACGACACGGACTGGGATTCAGAAGCCTACAGCTCCGTCTCGGGCCAGAACTCGAACAACTCGATCCGCGTGACCAACGCGTTCCTGACCGCCGTTGAGAAAGACGCCGATTGGGAGCTGATCAACCGGACCGATGGTAAGGTCGCAAAGACCGTTAAGGCCCGCGATCTTTGGGAAAAGGTTGGACATGCGGCATGGGCCTGCGCCGATCCGGGCATTCAGTTCCACGACACGGTCAATGAATGGCACACATGCCCAGAAGATGGTGAGATCCGCGGCTCGAACCCGTGCTCGGAATACATGTTCCTAGATGACACGGCCTGTAACCTGGCGTCGATGAACCTGCTGACCTTCCTCAAGGATGGTGAGTTCCAGGCGGCTGACTATATGCACGCCTCGCGTCTGTGGACCCTGACGCTGGAAATCTCGGTGACCATGGCGCAGTTCCCTTCAAAGGAAATCGCGCAACTGTCCTATGATTTCCGCACTTTGGGTTTGGGCTATGCGAATATCGGCGGTCTGCTGATGAACATGGGCTACAGCTATGACTCGGATGAGGGTCGTGCAATCTGCGGCGCGCTTACCGCGATCATGACTGGTGTGGCCTATGCGACTTCGGCGGAAATTGCCGGTGAGCTGGGTGCTTTCAAAGGCTATGAGCGCAATGCCGACCACATGCTGCGCGTCATCCGCAACCACCGCCGCGCGGCGCAGGGTGTCGTGACCGGCTATGAGAAGCTGGCCGTGAAGCCGGTGCCTCTGGACCACGGCAACTGCCCGGACAAACGTTTGATCGACTTGGCCATGTCGGCCTGGGATGAGGCGCTGAGCCTTGGCGAAAAGAACGGCTATCGCAACGCGCAGGCCACTGTGATCGCGCCGACCGGCACCATCGGTCTGGTGATGGATTGTGACACCACGGGGATTGAGCCGGACTTTGCTCTGGTCAAGTTCAAGAAGCTGGCCGGTGGCGGTTACTTCAAGATCATCAACCGCTCGGTGCCTTCGGCGCTGGAGAAGCTGGGTTATTCCTCGTCTCAGATCGAAGAGATCGTGGGCTACGCGGTTGGTCATGGCACCATCGGCAACGCGCCGGGGATCAACCACACCTCGCTTACCGGTCATGGGTTCGGCCCGAATGAACTGGCCAAGGTGGATGCGGCACTGGAAAGCGCGTTCGACATCCGGTTCGTCTTCAACCAGTGGACATTGGGCGAGGATTTCTGCACCGGCGTTCTGGGCATCCCGGCCACCAAGCTGAATGACCCGACTTTCGACCTTCTGCGTCACCTGGGTTTCACCCGCGCAGATATCGAAGCGGCGAATGATCACGTCTGCGGAACCATGACACTGGAAGGCGCGCCGCACCTGAAAGAGGAACACTATTCCATCTTCGATTGCGCCAACCCGTGCGGCAAGAAAGGTAAGCGTTTCCTTGGGGTTGACAGCCACATCACCATGATGGCGGCGGCGCAGAGCTTCATCTCGGGCGCGATTTCCAAGACGATCAACATGCCGAACGACGCGACCATCGAAGACTGCCAGAAGGCATATGAGTTGTCGTGGTCGCTGGGTGTGAAGGCGAACGCGCTGTACCGCGACGGCTCGAAACTGTCTCAGCCTCTGGCCGCTGCATTGGTTGAGGATGATGATGAGGCCGCCGAGGTTCTGGAAAGCGGCACACCGGCCGAAAAAGCTGCCGTGCTGGCCGAGAAGGTCATCGAGAAGGTCGTCGTCAAGGAAATCGTCCGGTCTCACCGCGAAAAGATGCCCGAGCGTCGGAAGGGTTATACTCAGAAAGCCATCGTTGGCGGCCATAAGGTCTATCTGCGGACGGGTGAGTATTCGGATGGCTCGTTGGGTGAGATATTCATCGACATGCACAAGGAAGGCGCTGGCTTCCGCGCGATGATGAACAACTTTGCCATCGCGGTCTCGGTCGGCCTGCAATACGGCGTGCCGCTGGAAGAGTTCGTGGATGCCTTCACCTTCACCAAGTTCGAACCGGCGGGGATGGTGCAGGGCAACGACTCGATCAAGAACGCGACGTCGATCTTGGACTACATCTTCCGCGAGCTGGCCGTCAGCTATCTGGACCGCACTGATCTGGCCCATGTGAAGCCCGAAGGCGCGACCTTCGACGATATCGGTCGGGGCGAGGAAGAGGGCGTCTCGAACGTCTCGGAAATCAGTGAAACAGCGGCCTCCAAGTCATTGGAAGTATTGAAGCAAATCAGCTCGACCGGGTATCTGCGCAAGCGGTTGCCGCAGGATTTGGCCATGTTCACGCCGCAAGCGGATGCAACCGGAATGGCGGAACCTGCCGCCGTGTTCGAAGCCCCTGCTGAAACCGCAGTGGCGACCGGTATGGACGCCCGCACAAAAGCCAAGATGCAAGGGTACGAGGGCGATCCCTGTGGTGAATGTGGAAATTACACGCTGGTGCGCAACGGCACCTGCATGAAATGCAACACCTGCGGTGCGACCAGCGGGTGTAGCTAAGGCAAACGCCCCGTCAGGCGGGGTGTAGGGACCTGGGCTTTCCCCCGAATGCCCGGTCCCGACGAAAACGGAAGAAGGCGCCGAGACTTACCTACGATGCCTTTTTCCACTCGGCCGACATGCCCGTGTCGGCCGGGAACAGGGTGGGGCGGAATATTGCTCTTTCCCACTCTCTCACGGGACGGGTGCGCTCGTCCCATGCGCAGTCCAGGCCGCAGGCAAAAAAACACCGGGCGGTCAACGAGATGAGCCTGGATGGCGAAACTTAAAGGGGGCCTCGGCCCCCTTTTTTTCAAATACTTATGTTGGCAAATGAATGTTAAATTTCTCGCGAATCGCCGCGTCCAGCATGGGATCGAACCGTGCGGGTGACGGTGCGGACAGGATTTCCTCTTTCCGGGCCGTGGCCTTGGCGATCAGGTCAGGCTTGTCCAATTCGGCCCATTCTTTGGGTGACGTTCGGTCGCCATAGGTCGGGTACACGTAATCGGCTTGCATCCGGCTGAGCGTTGCTTCGGTGCCCAGATAGTGACCGGGGCCGCCCATGCAGACCTCGGCCATCTGATCAAGGGCAAGGGTCTCGTCCGTAACCTCGATCCCCCGCACGCAGCGCTGCGCTTGACCGATAAGATCGTCCCCCAAGATAAGGCTTTCAAAGCAAAATCCAAGAAGGGAGGCGTGCATACCAGCGGCCTCATAGACCATGTTCACCCCGGACAGGCCGGCCATAACGTTCGAGCACATCTGCTCCCATCCGGCCTGCATGTCGGGCAATTTTGAATCTGACGCACCAGCGGCGGCACCGCCCGGCAGATCGTAGAAATGATGCATCTGGGCGCAGCCTGCGGTCAGCAGCGCTTGTTCGCCCGACCCGATGGACATCGCGCCTGTGCGCAGGTCCAAGCCAAATGGCCATGTTCCAAAAACCGCAGGGGCCCCAGGGCTTACGGCATTTACGTAAACCAACCCTGCAAGACATTCCGCCGTCGCCTGAGCGATAGCTCCCGCGATAGTCGACGGTGCGGTCGCCCCCGCCATTCCGGCCGAGAGCAGCAGAACCGGCATTCCAGCTTTGATACATTCCTCCATCACTTCGCAGCTTTCGGTGGCGAATTTCATCGGAGGCACTACGAAACAGTTCGAATTCGACACGAAAGGCCGCTCACGCCATTTGTCCTCGCCGCCAGCAATCATGTGCAGCATTTCCACTGCGGGGGCTACATGGCTAGGTTCGGTGAACGAGGTGCCGATATGTTTGAAGGTGCCGGAGCAAGCGGCATAGACCGTGTTCAGATCCATTTCCAGATTGTCGGTGATGTCACGACACACCATAGGGCGTTGAACAAAATGGATATTGTCCAGTTGCTGGCAGATGCGTGCGGCGTCGTGCAGGTCTTGCACGGTCGAATCGCGGTACTCTCGCCCCTCCACATCGACCATGCTGACAGCGGCGCCTGCGGTGCCATAGTGGACGCGGGTACCAGACAGCTCCAGATCGGTTTGCCCATCGCGGCTGTGCAGGGTTACCGAGCGGTTCGCCTTGGCGATCGTATCCTCGACCAGTGCGCGCGGAAACCGGATGCGTCCGTCCTCGCCCAAGGTACAGCCAGCGCCCACCAGATAGTCGATTCCGCTTTGCGGTGCATCGGCAAGTCCGATGGTTTCCAGCGCTGTCAGCGCGGCTTGGTGTATTTGCTCAACCTGTTGAGCGGTCAGAGGTTTATACGTACCGCCCTCAAGGCCGGGGCGCACTGGGCGCAGGTGATCGGGTAGGGCAGTGGCGCGGGCAGCACGGCGCGCGGCGCGTCCGCCGCTGCGCGAGGATGTACGGGATTGGTCGTTCATTTCAGGATCCGATAGATGAAAAGCGTACAGGGTGGCGTCAATTAGCGCCCGAATGGACGCCCCCGCGCCGCGCGACCGCGATCCGCCCCGATTGTACGGCTGATCAACCGGATTTTCCAAACGTCGCTTTGCATGCGGATCCTCGCTTCGTGACGTTCAGTCTTTCAATCCGAAACGTCGCAATCTGTTCTGTTTGCGACCTGATGGGTCAAAAGCGAAACAATCCGTGTCGTCAGATCGCTTAGGTGACGTAAAGTAAAGAAAAGACCCCATTTTGCGGGAAATCTGTTATACTTCGGTCACTTGTTTAACAGCTTTTCGTGATCTCAATTGAATTTTAACCATTTGCATACAGTTCTGTGCCAGTCTCTGAAGAATACTCAAATTTTTTTATGAAAGGCCTTCGCAAGGCGATGAAACTGTTCCGCGCATTCCTTGCCTCCATTTTGGTGGCCCTCGCAGCCCCCGCTGCGGCTGAGGATTGGAGCGGTGCCTATGCTGGTTTCAGCTTTGGCTATGCGGATGCGGATGGGCCCAACGGGTCAAGCGGAAGCGATGCCAGCTTTGGCCCGCATGTCGGATATGATTTCGATTTCGGCAATTTCGTTCTGGGCGGAGAGCTTGAATATAACCAACTGTCCCTTGGGTTAAGCCAAAATGAAGGCAGTCTGGACAGCACGACCCGGCTGAAGCTGCGCGGAGGGTACGATTTCGGCTCCGCTTTGGGATATGTCGTAGTTGGCGCTGCGCGGGCCGAGACCTCGGCGGATGATGACACCGCTGCGGTTTATGGCATTGGAGTTGCTTACCCGATCAACGATCGGTTCGTCATCAGTGGTGAGGCGTTGCGGCAGGAATTTGACGATGCCACCCAATCCGAAGGAGGGCTGGATTCCAACGTGTTCAACCTGCGCACCACGTTCCGGTTCTGATTCAACTATCGCCCTGAACTCAGCTCCGCTGCAAAGCAGCATATGGTCCGCAAAGCGGCGGCAAAACGATCGTCGTCTATGGTCATGGCAACGCGGATATGTCCTGCGGCGGCTTGGCCGAAACTTTCGCCCGGCATGACGGCAATCGCGTGCGTATCCAGCAGGGCATTGGCAAATCCCTCGCCATTCAGGCCGGTGGGGCGAATGTCCAGCATCAGATACATCGCGCCCTGGGCTGGAATCAACCCGACCGTGTTTTGCGCGGCCAGAATATCCATCGCCAGCTTGCGACGTCTGCGGAAAGGGGCGGCGATGCGGTTCTCAAGCTCGGGGCCTGCGTTCAACGCGAAAACCGCAGCGTCCTGAATGAAACCAGGAACGCCATATGTCGTGTGCGTGGCCAGATTGATCATGTGTTCGATCACATCCGGAGGTCCGGCAACCCACCCGCACCGAGATCCGGTCATGGCGTGGGATTTCGACATCGAACCGATTACCAGCGTGCGGGCGAGCATATCTGGCAGTGCACGGGGCGAGATATGCGTGCCGTCCCACACTTGGGTGTCATAGACCTCGTCCGAGATCAGCCAAAGGTCGCGCCTGCGGCAGACTTCCGCAACGGCTTCCAGGGTTTGGCGCGAATAAACGATGCCAGTGGGATTGTTGGGCGAGTTGATCAGAAGTGAGACAGCGCCCTCCGACGCCGCGTCGATCCTGTCTGCCCGTGGTTGGAACGCGTCTTCTGCCGTCGTTTGAACCACACGCGCAACCGCTCCGGCCCCTCGGATCGTGCCGGGATAGGTGGCATAGTAAGGGTCGAGATACAGGCCCACATCACCGGGGTCACAGACGGCTACATGCGCGGCGAACAGGGCCGACTGACCTCCGGGCGTGATCAGAATATTGTCTCGGGTTGTATTGACTCCGGTGCGGGTCTGAATGCGGGCGGCCACCGTCTCGCGCAGCATTTCAGTGCCGGGCACCATGGCGTAGCCCGTATGGCCTTGGCGTGCAGACAGTTCCATCTCGGCCAAGATCGACGGATCGGTGCGAATGTCATGTTCACCAATGGTCAGTTCGGTAACCGCTTGTCCCTCACTTATCATCCGGCGGGCGCGATAGAACACACCCCACCCGTCGCTGCCGCCTTGGGTAAGCTGCGTGATCCGCTGCGACAGTTTCATGGCCGGTCTCCGTCAGGGTCTTACGCGAGTTGGGCCAGAGAGACTTGCGATTGTCAATCGGATCAGAGCCGGAAATCAGGGGCTTGGCGTGGTGGCGCGCGCGTGATAATCTCATCCTATGAACCCGATGAACTGCATCATTATCTGCTGCATTTCCTGCTGATTTATCACGCGGGCCGGTTTCTTTCGTTTTCATCCCTGAGACAAGTTGCTAAGCCCGCGCTAACGCGAGACGCCACGCTGTTCTTAGGAGCTGACCGATGACCACGATCAAACTGCACAACACACGGACGCGGACGAAAGAGGATTTCGTGCCGATCAGTGCTGATAATGTGCGGATGTATGTCTGTGGCCCGACGGTCTATGACCGCGCCCATCTGGGCAATGCGCGGCCCGTGGTGGTGTTTGACGTGCTGTACCGGTTACTGCGTCACACCTATGGGGCGGATCACGTAAATTATGTGCGTAACTTTACCGACGTGGATGACAAGATCAACGCGACCGCCCTGGCGCGTCAAAAGGCCGGCGCACCGGGCGCGTTGGAGCAATTGGTGCAGGAACGCTCGGATGAGACGATCGGCTGGTATCTGCATGATATGGGGGCGTTGGGCGCACTAGAGCCGAACCAGATGCCGCGTGCGACTGAATATATTCCGCAGATGATCGCGATGATTGAAGGGCTGATCGACAAAGGCCACGCCTATGCTGCAGAGGGGCATGTGCTGTTCGCCGTAGACAGCTGGAAAGAGCGTTATGGCGCTCTTTCGGGGCGGTCGGTTGATGACATGATTGCAGGGGCACGGGTCGAGGTTGCGCCCTACAAGAAGAACCCTATGGATTTTGTGCTGTGGAAACCGTCGAGCGATGAGCTTCCCGGCTGGGACAGCCCGTGGGGACGCGGGCGTCCGGGGTGGCATATCGAATGCTCGGCCATGAGCTATGAGCTGTTGGGTGAGAGTTTCGACATTCACGGCGGCGGCAATGATCTTATGTTCCCGCATCATGAGAACGAGATCGCGCAAAGCTGCTGTGCCCATCCCGAGGGTGAGTTCGCGCGGGTCTGGCTGCACAATGAGATGTTGCAGGTCGAGGGTAAGAAGATGTCCAAGTCTCTGGGTAATTTTTTCACCGTGCATGACCTGTTGGACCAAGGTGTTCCGGGTGAAGTGATCCGGTTTGTGTTCCTGCAAACGCATTACCGCAAGCCTATGGATTGGACCGAGAAGAAGGCCCGCGAGGCCGAGGCGACGCTGCGCAAGTGGCGGGCGCTGACAGCGGGCATCGAGCCCGCCGCCAGCGCGGCCCCCTCGGTGATCGCCGCGCTGAGTGATGACCTGAACACGGCGGGGGCTGTCGCGGAACTCCACCGTCTGGCGGCAGAGGGTGACGCGGCGGGCCTGTTGGCCAGTGCGCAGGTTCTGGGGCTGTTGGAGCCTGAAATGGGTGCTTGGGCTGATACGGGATCAGCAGATCTTTCGGGTCATGCCGCGCGTCTGGCCCAGGCGCGCGCCGAGGCGATGCAAAGCAAGGACTTCTCGGAAGTGGACCGGTTGAAGGCGGCCTATGTCGCGGCAGGCCTGGAAGTGAGGATGAGCAAGGTCGGTGTGGAGCTTGTGCCGGGGGCCGGGTTTGACGCTGCCAAGCTGGAGGGCGTGTAATGTCGAAGGAACGGCTTTATCTATACGACACCACGCTGCGCGACGGGCAGCAGACCCAAGGGGTGCAGTTCTCGACCGCTGAAAAGGTGCAGATCGCCAAGGCTCTGGATGAGCTGGGTGTGGACTATATCGAGGGCGGCTGGCCTGGTGCAAACCCCACCGACAGCGCGTTTTTCGAGGTTGCACCAAAGACCTCGGCCCGGTTGACGGCCTTTGGTATGACCAAACGGTCGGGGCGTTCGGCTGAAAATGACGATGTTTTGGCCGCTGTTATGAACGCGGGGACGCAGGCCGTCTGTCTCGTGGGAAAATCGCATGATTACCACGTGACCCACGCGTTGGGGACCACGCTGGAGGAGAATGTTGAGAATGTCCGCGCCTCGGTCGCGCATATCGTGGCGCAGGGGCGCGAGGCGCTGTTTGACGCCGAGCATTTCTTTGACGGCTACAAGGACAATCCCGCCTATGCGGTCGAAGTCTGCCGAGCGGCGCTGGACGCAGGCGCGCGCTGGGTTGTTCTGTGCGATACCAATGGCGGTGCGCTGCCCGCCGAGGTGTCGCGCATCGTGTCTGAGGTGATTGCCGCAGGGCTGCCTGGCGATCGGTTGGGCATTCATACGCATAACGATACCGAAAACGCGGTGGCCTGTTCACTGGCCGCTGTCGACGCAGGCGCGCGGCAGATACAAGGCACGCTGAACGGGCTGGGTGAACGGTGTGGGAATGCGAACCTGACTGCTCTGATCCCGACCTTGTTGCTGAAAGAACCCTATGCCTCGCAGTTTGACATCGGCGTCAGCACGCAGGCGCTGGCTGGGCTGACGCGAGTCAGCCGGATGTTGGACGATATCCTGAACCGGGTGCCCAGCAAGCAGTCGGCCTATGTGGGGGCCTCGGCCTTTGCCCACAAGGCGGGGTTGCACGCCAGTGCGATCCTCAAGGATCCCTCGACCTATGAGCATATCGACCCCGGTGCGGTCGGCAATGCGCGGATCATCCCGATGTCTAACCAGGCGGGCCAGTCGAACCTGCGCAAGCGTCTGACCGAGGCGGGGCTGTCGGTGGAAAAAGCCGACCCGGCGCTGGGGCGTATCCTTGACAGGATTAAGCAGCGCGAGGCCGAGGGCTATTCCTATGACACCGCGCAGGCCAGTTTTGAATTGCTGGCGCGGGATGAGCTGGGTCAACTGCCAGAGTTCTTCGAGGTCAAGCGCTATAAGGTCACGGTCGAGCGGCGCAAGAACAAGTACAACAAGATGGTCAGCCTGTCCGAAGCCGTGGTCGTGGTGAAGGTCGACGGCGAAAAGAAGCTATCGGTCAGTGAATCTCTGGACGACGATGGCAGCGATCGAGGCCCGGTGAACGCGCTTTCCAAGGCGCTGGCTAAGGATCTGGGGCAATATTCACAGGTGCTGGCCGATATGCGGCTGGTGGATTTCAAGGTGCGTATCACCCAAGGCGGGACCGAGGCTGTCACCCGCGTCATCATCGACAGCGAAGACGGGCAGGGGCGGCGCTGGTCCACCGTTGGCGTCAGCGCGAACATAGTCGATGCCTCGTTCGAGGCGCTGCTGGATGCGATCCAGTGGAAGCTGGTGCGTGATTGCGAAAGACAGACTGCGGTGGCCGAGTGAGCGTTGCCTTTGACGATGACGTAAAAGCCTGCGCGGCACTGGTGCATCGCGCCGATCCGGATCGGTTCATGGCGGCGATGGCTGCTCCGGTTGCCGCACGGGTTGTTCTGTTCCCTATCTATGCACTGAATGTCGAGGTCGCGCGCGCGCCCTGGGTCACGCAGGAAACCATGATTGCCGAGATGCGTCTGCAATGGTGGCGGGATGCGTTGCAGGAGATTGCCGAAGGCAACACGGTGCGCAGGCATGAGGTCGTCACACCCTTGTCCCGCGTTCTATCACCACATCTGGCTGTCGCATTGGATGAATATGTGGCTGTAAGGCGCTGGGATATTTACCGCGACCCGTTCGAGGATCAGGCGCATTTCGATAATTATCTGTATCAAAGCGCAGGGTCGCTGATGGTCGCTTCGGCGCAAGCCTTGGGTGAAGCCGACGAGCAATTGCTGCGCGATTTTGGTTATGCTGTAGGCGTTGCCAACTGGTTGCGGGCGATCCCAGAACTTGAAGCACGCGGTCGTATCCCATTGTTGGACGGGACACCTGCAGGGGTGCAGGCGCTGGCGGGATCGGCGTTGGAGCGTTTAGAATCCGCACGAGCGAACAGATCGCGTGTTTCGCCCGAGGCATGCCCTGCGATGCATGTAGGTTGGCAGACCGATTGGGTGTTGCGCAAAGCGATTGCAGAGCCCGAGCGCGTTGTGGCCGGTGCGTTGGCGCAAGGCGAAATTCGTCGGCGGGCGTCACTGATGTGGAATGTTGTCCGAGGACGCTGGTAGGTTTCAGGCCGTTTCCGGCTCGGCCGGGCGCAGGACCAGCCACAGCAGCGCGCCTCCGGCCAGTGTCAGCAGTGGGATCATGGCAAGGTTCACGGCTGTCCACCCTTCAACCGGGGATCCGCCCGAACAGTTCATCAACCCGCCCGAGGACAATGAGGCCAGTGTCACGCCTCCGAACACCAACAAGTCGTTGAGGCCCTGCATCCGCCCGCGCTCGCTTACGTCATGCGAGGCGGCTAGCATCGTGGTAGCGCCAATAAAGCCAAAGTTCCAACCAATGCCCAGCAGGATCAGGGCAATAAAAAAGTTTTCTAGCTCAACACCTTGCAGCGCGACGACACCGGCGCCTGCCAGAATGGCAAGGCCAAGGGCGACGATTTTTTCCACCCCGAAGCGCGCGATCAACTGACCGGTAAAGAAACTGGGGATATACATGGCCAGCACATGGCCGGTCACCACATCCGCCGCATCATTGGCCGAGAAGCCGCATCCCACAACAGCCAGCGGGGTCGAAGTCATCACTAGGTTCATCAGCGCATAGGACACCATTGCGCAAATGATGGCCACGGCGATGCGCGGGGTTTTCAGCATCTCAAGGCGCGTACGACCTGTAGATGCGCCTTCTTCTGCTTTCGGTGGCGTTGGAATATCCAGAAAGAAGAACAGGGCCGATCCGATGATGTTCAGCGCGATGATCGCCAGATAGGTGCCAAGGAACGGAATCACATAGGCAGTCGAAGTCAGTTTGACGATCTGTGGGCCAATAATGGCGGCCGCAAGGCCGCCAGCCATGACATATGAAATCGCCTTGGGCCGGAATGCCTCGGACGCGGTATCGGCAGCAGCAAAGCGATAGAACCCGTGCGCGCTCATGTAGACACCGGTCAACAGACTGCCCAGCAAGAACACCGGAAACGACCCGAGGTAGAGGCCATAGGCCCCAACCAGCCCGCCAAACGCGCCCGCCGTGGCGCCCACCAGAAACCCGGTCCGTCGTCCCCAGCGTTGCATGATGGCCGAAATCGGTGTTGCCGCCAGCATCGAGCCCAGAACGATCAGTGAGATTGGCAGCGTTGCCAAACAGGCATTGGTAGCCAGCGATTGACCGGCCAACCCGCCAACGATGAATACCATTGGCATCTGCGCACCCAGCATGGCTTGGGCTGCGACCAGCACCGCCACGTTACGTTTGGCTTGGCTGTCATTGGGGGCGGTGTCGGTCAACGTCATGCGCTCATGGGTATCCGCGAAAACCGCCTTGTACAAGCGGGTTGCATATGCGGCAAAGCAGCCTAACGTGTGCGCAATCAAACAGGTTGGGGCCCGCATGTCCGTCGGACGTATCATCGAAACCAATGACTGCGTGCGGGAAGGGGCCGAGTGGCTGGGCGATGCCTGCCCGCGCATGGCTTACGCAATGGAGCAGGTGGGGCCGTTGCCCCTGCGTCGCAAGCCTGATGGGTTCGCGCAGCTGCTTAGCGCGATTGTCAGTCAGCAGGTCAGTGTGGCCTCGGCGAATGCGATCTGGAAGCGCTTGCAAGAGGCGAAACTGACCGGTCCGCGTAAGATCATGTGGGCCACGGATGATGACCTGCGCGGCGTAGGGCTGAGCCGTCAGAAAATCCGTTATGCTCGCGCACTGGCCTACGCACGCATTGATTACAAGGCGTTACGCGACATTCCCGATGAAGATGTGGTCGCTATTTTAACCGAGGTTCCCGGCATCGGGGTCTGGACGGCCGAGATTTATGCCATGTTCTCGCTGGGCCGAGCCGATGTGATTGCACCCGGCGATCTGGCGCTGCAAGAGGCCGCGCGTATTCTCTACGATTTGCCCAAGCGACCGACCGACAAAGAACTGCGACAGATGGCCGAGGCGTGGTCGCCCTGGCGCTCGGTTGCGGCGCGGGTGCTGTGGGCCTATTACCGGGTGGCCAAGGAACGAGAAGGGATCAGATGACTAGAGTATTGAATGCGCTCCGAAAAGAGCCGGTTTCGGGCGACACACGCTCGGTCGTGGTGTTTGTGCATGGCTATGGCGCTAACGGGGCTGACCTGCTGGGTCTGGCCGATCCGCTTGGTGAACACCTGCCGGACACGTTGTTCGTGGCGCCCGACGCGCCCGAGCAAATCCCCGGTATGCCCAACGGATTTCAATGGTTCCCGATCCCGTGGATCGATGGCTCCTCCGAAGAAGAGGCGCGCCGTGGCATGGAGATGGCGGTCGAAGATTTCAACGCCTTCCTTGACGCGCTGATGGTCGACGAGGACGTTTTACCTGAACAGGTGGTTCTATTCGGGTTTTCACAGGGCACGATGATGAGCCTGTATGTCGCCCCGCGTCGCGAGGATCCGGTCGCCGGGATCGTGGCCTTCTCGGGCCGGTTGCTGGAGCCAGATCTTCTGCCAGATGAAACCGTCAGTCGGATGCCGGTCCTGCTGGTGCATGGTGACGCTGATGACGTGGTTCCGCCTCAGTCTCTGCCCGAAGCCGCCGAAGCTCTGCAAGCCGCTGATTTCAAAGAGGTCTACGCCCATGTCATGAAGGGCACCGGCCACGGGATCGCCCCCGATGGCCTGAGCGTGGCACTGGCCTTCATGCGCGATAAGCTGAGCCTTTGAACCCCTATGTGGGTCTGAACGAGTTTAAACCAGAAAGGATTGGCAATGCTGGTGGTCACAGGAGTGGTTGAGGTCGCGCCAGAAGGTGTTGAAAAGGCTGTAAAAGCAGCGCAGGAAATGGTGTCGGAAACGGTGCAGGAAATAGGCTGTATCGTTTATGAATTCAGCCAGATTCTGGGGCGTCCCAACCTGTTTCGTGTCTACGAAGAATGGGAAAGCCAAGCCGCGCTAGAGGCGCATTTCGCCACTACGCATATGGCTGCGTTTCGGGCGGCTCTGGCCGAGGTTGGCGTGATCTCGAACAGCGTGTGCCGGATTGTGGGTGGTGAGAAACAGCCACTGAGCTAAGGTCAGCCCCACAGGTGGGGTTCTGCGAACTCCACCGAATTACCTGCCGGGTCGCGCACATAGATCGAACGCGCGCCGTTGGGCCAGTCGAACTCCGCATCAATTGGCACGTTCCAGTCCAGCAGATGTTTGCGCATCGCTTCGATCTGCGCGCGCGGCATGGACAGGCACACATGGCCCGGTCCACGCGCGCCGTGCGGCGGCACGGGCAAGTCTGGGTTCTGGGGCGGTTTCTCGGTCTCGTCCGCGTTGAACACCAGCAGAACCGAAGCGCCGACCCGATAGAATACATGCCGGTCGGCAATGCGCTGGATTTTCTCTAACTCCAGAATCTCACCATAGAACCGTTCAGCGGCGTCCAGATCATCGACATAGATCGCAGCCTCGAGAATACCATTGGGGGTCGGGATATCTGGTGTGATCTTCATGGCGTAAGCCTATCACAAATCGCGGTTTTTGTCACCGGCGCGTGCGGCGGTCGCGTTTACGTTGTGGGGCCGCGTTGAACGCAGGTTCGGGCAAGCTGTCCCATTGGCCGGGCTGCAATCCGTCCAGTGCCCAGTCGCCGACACGAGCACGGATCAAGCGCAGGGTAGGGTGTCCAACAGCCGCCGTCATACGACGAACCTGTCGGTTCTTACCCTCGCGCAGGATCAATTCGATCCAGCAATCCGGCACCGTCTGACGTACCCGGATTGGAGGGGTGCGCGGCCATAGCCCTTCGGGTTCGTCCATCAGACGAGCCTTGGCGGGGCGCGTTACGCCGTCTTTCAACTCTACCCCGTCGCGAAGTGCCTTCAGTGCGGCGGTGTCGGGCTGCCCCTCAACCTGAACCCAATAGGTTTTGGACATTTTGTGTTTGGGATCTGAGATATGGGCCTGCAGACGGCCATTGTCTGTCAAAAGCATCAAGCCTTCGCTGTCCCGATCCAACCTACCGGCCGGGTAGACACCGGGTAGGTCGATGAAATCCGACAGGGTACTGCGCGGCGAGCCTTCATTGGCGCGGTCGGTGAACTGCGGCAGCACGTCAAAAGGTTTGTTGAATCGGATGAACCAGGCCATGGGCCCGCCTTAGCGTGCAGGACACAGCGGCGCAAGCTGTGGATAACCGTCACGTCTCTGTTACGGATTCGGAATAACCAATCCCGAGATATTGTGGAAACTCGGGGCTTGTCAGAGTTTTAACACGATATATAGTTAAGTTAAGGCCGGGGCGGGTGTTCCCCGCTCTGATGTCAAACGGGCAGAGCAGAGCGAGGAGCGATTCTGATATGGACGCAGACTTCAGGACCGAATTTGTCAGGGAACCCGGTGCGCTGAGGCATCATCCGGCATTGGTTTTGAACGCCGATTATCGCCCCTTGTCCTACTACCCTCTGTCGTTGTGGCCCTGGCAAGAAGCGATCAAGGCGGCCTGGCTGGATCGGGTGGATATCGTGGCCGAATATGACGAGGTCGTTCGAAGCCCCAGCACCCAAATCCGAATACCGTCGGTTGTTGTGCTGAAAGATTACGTAAAACCCAGAAAGCGCGTGGCCTTCACGCGCTTTAATTTATTTCTGAGGGATGAATTCCGCTGTCAGTATTGTGGCAGCCGGGGTGATCTGACCTTTGACCATGTGGTGCCGCGCGCCGCAGGTGGCGTGACCAGTTGGCAGAATGTTGTGGCGGCGTGCAGCCCTTGCAACCTGCGAAAGGGGTCGAAATCCTTGCGGCAGGCGGGGATGAGCTTGCGTAAACCTCCGCGTCAGCCCGATGCCGAAGCGTTGCGCAATATCGGGCGGAAATTTCCACCCAATCACCTGCATGACAGTTGGATCGACTTCCTTTACTGGGATGCGGAACTGGACGAGTTCTGACGCCACGCCGCCAGCCAGATCAGCACCAACCCGGCCGAGATCACGGCGTTCCATCCGGCCATCGATAGACCAAGCATTTGCCACGGGATATCGTCGCAGCGCACCAGCGGTGCTGTCATGATTTGATCGAACAAGTCATTGGTCGACATCCCGCCGATATCGCCCGACGTGCAGCTTGTCGGACCTTCCCACCAGCCTTGCTCGACCCCCGCATGAAAGACGCCAATGGCCGAAGTGGCCAGTGCGGCGAGCGCGCCCAGCAGCGGCAGCAGTCCAAAGCGCGGCAGCGCCAAGGCCAAAGCGCCGACCACGGCAGCGGCCCCATGTGGGTAGCGCTGCCAGATGCACATTTTGCACGGTGCCAGACCGCCAAGATACTGAAAGCCCCACGCCCCCAGCAACAGCGCAGCCGACCCGCCGGCCGCACAGAAAATCAACAGAGTACGTCGTGTCATAGGTATTTCACCACCAGAAAGCCGCCAAAGAGCAAAAGGATGAACAGGGTGAACATAAGACCAAGGCGCTTTTCGATGAAACCTCTGATGGGCTCGCCAAAGCCCCACAGCAGACCCGCCACCAGGAAAAACCGTAGCGCGCGGGCCAAGATCGAGGTTGCAATGAACGTGCCCAGCGGCATCCCTGTCCAACCCGACATGATGGTGATCACCTTGTATGGGAAGGGGGTCACACCTGCAGCCAGCACGGCCCAGAAGCCGAAATCGTTGAAGCGGGTGTTGAACTCCTCCATCGCGTGGCCTTTGCCCATGGATTCAAGGATGGGTGCACCGATACTTTCGTAAAAGAACGCCCCGATGGCATAGCCCAACATTCCCCCCAGAACCGAGGCGACCAATGCGACACTGGCAATCAGCCACGCGCGAGACGGGCGGGCGATGATCATCGGAATCATCAACACGTCCGGGGGGATCGGAAAGAACGAGCTTTCGATGAACGCCACAAAGGCAAGCGCCCACAGCGCGTGCGGATGTTCGGCTAGACGAAGGGTCCAGTCGTAAAGAGATCGCAGCATCAGACGCTCAAATCCTGTTTCATTCCCCGCCAGCCAAATCATGCGCTTTGTGGGGCGTCAACCTTGCAGGTGAAACAAACCTTTCGCGCGGTGTTTTTTGCCTCTGGACCTTCTGGGCCATGGGCGCTAATCCAGTGTTCGTTGCCCAAGTGGCGGAATGGTAGACGCAGGGGATTCAAAATCCCCCGATGGTAACATCGTGAGAGTTCGAGTCTCTCCTTGGGCACCACCTCCGCAAATTGTTCTGATACCTTACCCGAACAGGGGTCATTTCTTGGGTCGAAGCACGAGCCAGATCAGAAATCCCATATAGGCAAAGACGTTCACGTTCAGAACGGTATCGATCAGGGCTTGGCTCATGAACGGGCCTCTTGCGATAGGGATTTGAACAGGCAGATCACCAGAACTGGAACGATGAAGACAAATGCGATGGCCGACAGTGCGATGATAGAGCGGACAAGTCCGATATCCCCGACCAGAATCATCGCAAGCCCCAACGCTCCGAGAATGGCACCCCAGACAGTTCGAATACGCGGCGAGGGATTCTGATCGCCGCCGGTTCCGATCATGGCAAGAGTGAAGCCGGCGCTGACGACACTGGTTACGACAAACAGGAACGCCGCCAACACGGTCGCGGCCCGCGTGATGGAATCCAAGGGGAACCGTTCCAGCAGGGCAAACGTGGTTGCGTCCAAATTCTGGGCGTTGATAACCGATAGTGCCCCGTCCTGACGCAGGGCGTCATAGAAGCCAAGGCCGCCAAAAATACCGAACCAAAGTATCGAAAACAGGGTGGGTGCTATGATCACGCCGACAAGAAATTCTCGGATCGTTCTCCCGCGCGAGATCCGGGCGATGAATATGCCGACAAAAGGCGACCACGCCAGCCACCAGATCATGTAGTTCAGTGTCCAGCTTTGGAACCAGTTTACGATGGTTTCGTCAAAAAATTCGGCCGTCGAGAATCCAGCGGGTAAAACTTCGAACAGGTAGCGGCCAAATCCGGCGACAATGTCATTCATCAAAAATGAGGTCGGGCCCAGAATCAAAAGATAAATCATCATGGCCACGGCAATCAGCATCGCCGCGTTCGACAGTTTCGCCATTCCATCTCCAAGCTCTTTTCGTAGCGGGATGATGAACGCGATACAAAGCGCAATGAACACCGGGTAGGTCAGGACCTCGGGCGTATCTATTCCGATCAGGCCAGCCACGCCGGTTTGTATCTGGAATACACCCATTGCCATTGACCCGGCCAGGCCGACCGCGATGGCGACGATGGACAGGAGGTCAAAGATCCATCCCATCGCACGAGTCCAGCGTACATCGCCCAACGCCTCGACGACGGGTGCGCTTAGCAACATTGACCCACCCCGACGATAGGCGAAATAGGCAATGACAAGCGCTACAATTCCGTAGATCGCCCATGCGTGAAAGCCCCAGTTCAGGTAGGTCACGAACATCGCATAGCTGGCGGCTTCGGCATCGTTATTGTACTGTTTGAGAACCTCGAAATGAGTCAGAGGTTCGGCTGCGCCATAAAACAACAGCCCAACACCCATTCCGGCCGCAAACAGCATCGCGATCCAGGCGGGTGTCGAGAACTCGGGCTCGGTCGCGTCGCTTCCCAGACGGATATCGCCAAAGCGTGACAGGGCAAGGAAAATAGCCACGAAAAGAAGGCCGCTGACCTCAAGCATGATGAACCAGCCGCGGCTGTTGAACTGAGTGGCCACCGCAGTTTCAGCCAATCTGCCCAACCCTTGAGGGTCAGCGAGACCCCAACCGGCAATCGCGGCACTGAGGAGCAACGCAGTAATCAAAAGCGGGCTTGGTCCGTTGTTTTCCAAGTTTTTTCACCTTCTGGTCTGTTAGGCTTAGTTAATCCCATCCCCGGCTTGAAATAAAGCATGGGACATACTGTGTCGCGCTGCGTAGCGGCCGAAAGGGGGTCGACCGTTCTACTGAGGGGAATTTTCGTCATCGGCCCTCAGATATGCGGTGCCGGGACGTTGCGCTGCGGGCGGGGGTTGACAAGCCGGGTCTCTGAATGAAACGTCGAAGCAGTTGGGAGACGTAGAAAATTCAGATGTTTGACCCTGTTGCCAGGTTGAACGGTGCAAAGCTTGTGCATGTGCCCGGCCAGGGCGCTCTGAAAATTCTCTCAAACACAATAAAAACATGGGAGTTATTCAAATGAAACACAGCAGAAAACTGGCCCTTGGCTCTGTCGTTGCCGCATTTTTGTCGCCTGCGGCTTATGCTGAGGAGTTTATCACGATTGGCACGGGTGGTGTAACGGGCGTTTATTATCCGACGGGTGGCGCGATTTGTCGTTTGGTGAACAAGGGCCGTAAGGAGCATGGGGTTCGGTGTTCGGTGGAATCGACGGGTGGGTCGGTTTACAACATCAACACCATCCGCGAGGGTGAGCTGGAGTTTGGTGTGGCGCAGTCTGACTGGCAGTACCATGCTTACAACGGCACCTCGAAATTCGAAGATGCGGGCGCGTTTGAGAACCTGCGCGCGGTGTTCTCGGTCCATCCTGAGCCGTTCACGGTTGTGGCGCGCGCGGATGCGGGGATTTCCAGCTTTGAAGACCTCAAGGGCAAGCGCGTGAACATCGGCAACCCGGGTTCGGGTCAGCGCGGCACGATGGATGTTGTGCTTGAGGCCGTGGGCTGGACGCTGGACGATTTCGAGCTGGCCTCGGAGCTGAAAGCGGCTGAGCAGTCGGCGGCGCTGTGCGACAACCAGATCGATGCGATGATCTACACCGTGGGTCACCCGTCGGGCTCGATTCAGGAGGCGACCACTGCGTGTGATTCCGTTCTGGTGAACGTGACCGGCGATGCGATCGATGGTCTGATCGACGGCAATTCCTACTACCGCACCGCGACCATCCCCGGTGGCATGTATCGCGGCTCGGATGGCGACACCACGACCTTTGGTGTAGGCGCGACCTTTGTGACCTCGGCGGATGTATCCGATGACGCAGTCTATGCGGTTGTCAGCTCGGTCTTTGAAAACTTTGACGATTTCAAAAAGCTGCACCCGGCATTTGCGAACCTGAAGCCCGAAGAGATGATCTCGGACGGTCTGTCGGCGCCGCTGCATCCGGGTGCCGAGAAGTACTACAAGGAAAAAGGCTGGCTGCAGTAAGCCGGACCTGATGTGGGGCGCGCCTGTGACGGGCGCGCCCCTTTTGCACCCGGAGCAGCCGGGTGGACGATAAGGCCGAAACGGCCATATGACGGGGAGACGCCAGATGAGTTCCGACACACAATCCAACCGCCCGCTATCCGAGGAAGAGCTTCAGGATCTGGTGGCGTCCTCTGACGCGGGCGCGCGCAATCCGGCGGGGAATGTGGGGCTGTTTCTGGCCATCGTGGCGGTGCTGTGGTCGGTCTTTCAGGTGGTGCTGGCCTCGCCCTTGTCGAATGTGCTGCTGCCGGGCAGCGTGGTGAACAACTCGCGCCAGATCCATCTGGCCTTTGCGATCTTTCTGGCCTTTGCGGCCTATCCGGCGCTGAAATCCAGCCCGCGCAATTACATCCCCGTGCAGGATTGGATCATGGGCGTGGTGGGTGCGGTGATCGCGCTTTATGGTTATATTTTCTACGAAAAAGTCGTGAACAATGGCCTGCTGGCCGATGACGTGGACAAATGGGTGGCCCTGGCTGGGTTGCTGTTGCTGTTCGAGGCCGCGCGGCGTGCGCTTGGCCCGGCGATGGCGATCATTGCCACGATTTTCCTGGCCTATGTGTTCTTTGGCTCATCCTCCTGGGTGCCCGAGGTGATCCAGTGGAAGGGCGCCAGCCTGAAAAAGGCCATGAGCCATATGTGGATCACGTCCGAAGGTGTGTTTGGCATCGCTTTGGGCGTCTCGACCAAGTTCGTCTTCCTCTTCGTGCTGTTCGGTGCGCTTTTGGATAAGGCGGGTGCGGGCAATTACTTTATCAAGATGGCCTTTGGCGCGCTGGGTCACCTGCGCGGCGGCCCGGCCAAGGCGGCTGTGGTGGGGTCTGCGGCGACCGGGCTGATCTCGGGTTCTTCGATTGCCAATGTGGTGACTACCGGCACCTTCACCATCCCGCTGATGAAGCGGGTGGGCTTTTCCAGCGAACAGGCGGGCTCGGTCGAGGTCGCCTCTTCGGTGAACGGTCAGATCATGCCGCCGGTGATGGGGGCAGCGGCCTTTTTGATGGTGGAATATGTGGGCATTTCCTATGTCGAGGTGATCACGCATGCCTTCCTGCCGGCGGCGATCTCGTACATCGCACTGGTCTATATCGTGCACCTTGAGGCGGTGAAGCGGAACATGCCGACGCTGGGCAACCGCGTGGTGTCGATGGGCCGCACGATCGGCGGTATGGCGCTGTTCTTTGTGGGCTTTGCCGGGCTGTGCTATGGCATCCAATACCCGATCAAGGCGGTGATTGCGCTGATGCCGGGGGCGTCTGGTCTGGTGCTGTCGGCGCTGGTTGTTGTGGCCTATATGATCTTGTTGAAACTGGCCTCGGGCGTCGAGGATCTCGTCCCCGATGACCCCAACGCCAAAGAGGTCGAGCTGCCGGTCATTGCCGAGATCTACAAGGCCGGTCTGCATTACCTGCTGCCGATCATCGTGCTGGTCTACTTCCTGATGATCGAGCAGAAATCGCCGGGTCTGTCGGCTTTCTGGGCCACCTCGCTGCTGTTCGTGATCCTGCTGACGCAGAAGCCGCTGAAGTCGATCTTTCGGGGTGAGAACAACACGGCCAATGCCTTCATGGCTGGCGTGGCCGACCTGTGGAACGGCCTGATCGACGGCGCGCGCAACATGATCGGCATCGCACTGGCCACCGCCACTGCAGGCGTGATTGTGGGCACCGTGACGCTGACCGGTGTGGGGCAGGTGATGGCCGATCTGGTCGAGTTCCTGTCGGGCGGCAACCTGATCGCCATGCTGGCGCTGGTGGGCCTGCTCAGCCTTATTCTGGGTATGGGCCTGCCGACCACGGCGAACTATATCGTCGTCAGCTCGCTGATGGCGGGTGTGGTCGTGGAACTGGGCGCGCAGGACGGTCTGATCGTGCCGCTGATCGCGGTGCATCTGTTTGTGTTCTACTTCGGCATCATGGCCGATGTGACGCCGCCCGTGGGTCTGGCCAGCTTTGCCGCTGCTGCCGTGTCAGGAGGCGACGCGATCAAGACGGGCTTCACCGCCTTCTTCTATTCCTTGCGCACCGTGGCGCTGCCGTTCGTGTTCATCTTCAACACCGATCTCTTGCTGATTGATGTGGGCTGGGTGCAGGGCATTCTGGTGGCCATCTCTGCGACCATCGCGATCCTGATCTTCACCGCCGGCACCATGGGCTGGTTCCTGACCCGCAACCGCATCTACGAAAGCGTGGCGCTGATCCTGATCGCCTTTGCGCTGTTCCGTCCGGACTTCTTCATGAACCGCATCGCGCCGCCCTTCGCGCAGATCGACCCGGCACAGCTGGAGCAAGCCGTGGGCGACGCCGCACCGGGCAGCACCCTGCGGATCGAGGTCGCGGGCCCCGATTTTGACACCGGCAACATGACCGAAACCACCGTGGTCCTGACGGTCGGCGACGAGGGTGATGGTGCGGCCCGCATCGACGCCCTTGGCCTGTTGCCGCTTGAGGAGGACGGCCTGGTCAAGCTGGATGAGCCTCTGTTCGGCACCCCGGTCTCGGACGAGCTGTCGAACTTCGACTACTACGCCGACGAGCCCGTCCGCATCACCACCGTGCAGGCCCCCCAGAACCAGCCCCCCAAAGAGCTGATCTTCATCCCGGCGCTGATCTTGCTGGGCTTCATCGCCTTCCTGCAACGCAGCCGTGCAGCCCGCACAAGCGAACAAGAGGTAACATCATGATCAAATCCGTCCTCTGTGCCGTAGATGCCGGGAAGCCCGAAACCGATGCCGAGGTCCTACGTCAGGCCGCGCGGCTGGCAGAGCTCGACAATGCTCAGCTTGATGTTGTTACGGTGCTGCCCGATTTTGGGGAATCCTTTGTCGGCAGCTTCTTCGAGCCCGAGCATCACGAGCAAGCCGTGACCAAAGCGCAAGAAGCGCTCGAGGCGCTGGGTCAATCGGTCCTGGGCGAAGCGCGCAACGCACAGGTACGCCATGTGGTCGCCACGGGCACGGCCTATCAGAAAATCCTGCACACGGCCAAAGAAGCAGGCAGCGACCTGATCGTCATCGGCGCACACCGGCCCGACCTCAAAGACTACCTCCTCGGCCCAAACGCAGCACGCGTCGTCAGACACTCAGAAGTCTCCGTCTACGTCGTGCGCTGATCAATAGCCGGTCATTTCAAGGTAGCCGCGCCCTGTGTGACTGCCCGATACCATGATCGGGCCTTCCCAATACTCAAATCGCGTTGCCATCCATGCTTTGGGCGTCAGGGCCGTGACTTCGACATCCACTCCGCGTTCAGGCAATTCAACGCGCCAGCGAACGGGGATGTCTCGCCCTGCGATCCGCGCTTTGTCCAGCGGGGTGAAACGGGTTGACCCGTCCGGCAACGGGGTTGTGGTGCCATCTGCGCCAATCCATGTGGACGCCGTGAAATCTTGTTGCGTCCCGCGAAGACGGAATGCCATCAGCTTGTCTCCGTCGTCAAAACTGAGCGAGAACCAGTCCCATCCGATCTGATCCGCGGCCAGAGGTTGCGAGGACCATTCTCGATCCAGCCAGCCCTGACCCTGCACGGCGACATTGCCTTCCGGCAGGTGCAAAGTCCCCTCAACACGGTAGAAGGGCTGCGAATAGTAGTGGCTTGCCTGTCCTTCAGCGGATTTTACGGAATATCCGTCCGCCCCGTGAAACACCAACGGGCCTTGGGCTGTCAGGCTCAGGTCATACGTGAACTCTGCGCCGCTGGCACGCAGCTGCAAGCTGTTCAGATCATTCCCTCGCATATACCAATCATCGACCCATGCCTCGAACGGCGAGGCCGTCACTCCGGCCTGACCGATGCCGCCGCGCGAGAGACGCTCGGCCAGAAAATGGTTGTCAGGCGTGGTGACGGCAGCGTGGCCCAGCCAAAGCTGAGGGTTTTGCCAGCCATCCGTTTCAAAGGGCTTCAGCGCTGAACGGAACAATGTCCACTGGATACCATAATCGCGCCCGTCCTCGCCTTGCAGATTGGCCGTCAGGTACCACCACTCGATCCGGTAGTCGGGGTGAGGACCATGGTCAGCCGGGAATTGAAATTGATATCCGCGTTGGGGGATCGCAAAGCCTTCGGCAGATCCGCCTAGGCCCGCATAGCCTTGCGCGTGAGCCCAATTGGGTAGAAGCAGAACGGCGATCAAAAACCAAGCCCTAACGTTCATTGGCAAATACCCTCAGTAAGTCCGCAGGTGGCAGGCGCAGCAGGCGCAAGGCAGGCAGGGCGGCCGCAACAAAAGCCGCCAGAATGGTCAGCGCCAGAAGATAGGCCCAATCCACAGGGAAAAGATACATCGGCAAGCGCCAGCCAAAAGCCTCGACATTGATGACGGCCAGCAGGACCCATGCAAGTGCAAGCCCAAGTGGCAGCGCCAGCACTGCTGTCAGTGCGGCCAACAGGATACTGCGCAGCACCTCGAGCCACGCCAGCCGATTCCGGGTTAGCCCCAGCGCCCAGACCGGCGCGATCTGGGGCAGGCGCTGGGTCCACAAGGTCAGCAGGCTGGTCAATATTGCAAACCCGGCCACACCCAGCGTCAGGACATTCAGTGCCGAGGTTACGACAAATGTCTTGTCGAACACTGCCAGCGATTGCGCCTTGATCGCCGCTTGCTGAACCACGGCGCCCGACGGCAGATCGAACCGGTCTCGCAACTCCTGCGCCAGAGCCGAGGCACGCTCGGGCGGTATGCGAATGCCGAACTGCCGTGTCTCGACCCCCGGCGCGATCATGTCCAACAGTGGCATTGCGACAATGGCCTGCCCGGTCGGGTTGCCATAGTCGGAATAGACGGCGGCGATGGGCAAGGTGGTCGCCGATGTCAGCGCCAACTCATCGCCGGGCCAGAGGTTCTGACGGCGGGCGAGTTGCTCGTTGATCAATACTGCGCGCCCCTGCATCACTTGGTCCCACGCGCCGTCGGACGTGGCGATCAGCGGCCAGTTTTCGCGATAGGTCGGATGGTCCAGAACGCCGTAGAGGAACAATGGCCCGCTCTCATGAGCAATTTCGGTGTTGCGAATGGGCAGGATCATATCAACCTGCGGGGCAAGCCACTGTGTGATCTCTTGGCCCTGCGCATCGTCGGCGGCGGTCAGGTAGAGTTCCGAGGCCAAACGCTGATCGAGCCATCCTGTAAAGGTCAGGCGGAAGCTCGACACCATCGTGCTGACGCCGATATTGGCGGCCAGTGCCAGCAGTAGGGCCATCAATGCCAGCGAAAGGCCCGGTAGTTGCGCGCGCATATCAGACCAGACCCATTGCGCGACGGGGCCGTTCGCCCGAGCCCCGAAGCCGCGCAACAGGATGGACAGAAGGAACGGAAGCAGCAGGGCAGAGCCGGTCAGAAGGCCCGCGACCAGGATGAACCCAGCGATCAAGCCTCCGATCGCCAATTGCGCGCCGATACCCAGAGCAATCGCGGCTACTCCGGCCATCGCGATCACCCGTCGGCCCGAGGCAGCGCTGCGCCAGGCTTGAACGCCTGCCCCGGACAGCAGCGGCAGGTGGGCTAGTCGATACAGGGCGTGACCGCTGGCCAGCAAGGTACCACCCAGCGCCATTGCAAGTCCGGCCAAAGCCCATTGTGGTTGCAGGCTGATCTGCCCGCTGACTGGCGCGCCGTATAGACCGCGCAGCGTGGCGGCCACATCAGGCAACAAGGCACCAGCGATAAAGAACCCGAGCAGCAGACCCAACACGCCGCCGATCAGGGCCAGTAGGGTCAACTCGGCCAGAATGGTCCAGACCAGCCGCCGCATCGACACGCCAAGGGCGCGCAAGGTGCGGATCATCGCGCGCCGTTGGGCGAAGGCCAGCCCAACCGTGCCATGCACGATGAACAGGCCCACTGCAAAGGACAAAAGCCCGAAGGCGGACAGGTTCAGATGAAAGCTGTCGGTCAATTGCGCGGTGTCCAATTGGTCCGCGGCGGGGATACGGTCGAGATCGGGGGTGATCTCTGGCAGAGCGGGCAGGCCCTTCGGTTGTTGTGGCAATACGACCAGGTGGCTGATCTGGCCACGACGGTCCAGCAGGGTTTCAGCCACGCCGATATCGGTCAGGATCAAACCGGGTGGCAGGGCGTCGCTGATCAGGACCGGCGGCAGAGACTGCTGGTTTTGCAACCGGTCGGCCACTGGGGGCGTTGTCAGCAAGCGACCCGGTGCGGTTAGCATATCGGCAGGGTCAGGCGGGGCAGCCCCTTCTTCGACCTGAGTAACAGCGGGTAGGGCCGGGTAAGCGACCATATCAACACCAAGCAACCGGAATCTGTTTTCTCCGATACGAACCGAGCCTTCAAGCACAGCGGCCACCTGCCAACCTGCGCGTCTGAGCGTTGCATATTGCTCAATCGGGATCGTGCCCGAGGGGTTGCGCAGCGTGTCGAAGCGGCCCAGCAGCAATTGCTCGTTGGCGCGCTGATAGCTGGCCCGCGCCTCGGCATTGATGGCCTGAACCGCAGACCACAGGCCCGTGGCCAGCGCGATGCCGATCAGCAATGTGGCCAGTTGCAACCGATGCGCCCGCCAATGGGACAGCAGAGCCAGCAGGACGACACGCGTCATGCCACCCGCCCACCAGACAGATGCGCGTGATGATCCAGTCGCCCGGCAATGTCCTGTGAATGCGTGACGAGTAGTAGCGCCGCCTTGGTTTCCGCGATCAGGGACAGCATCAGATCCAGCACCGTGGCGCTGGCGGTTTCGTCCAGATTTCCCGTCGGCTCATCCGCAAGCAGCAGCTTGGGTCTTGTTGCCATGGCGCGTCCGATGGCGACGCGTTGCTGCTGGCCTCCCGACAGGGTCTCGGGGTAGCGGTCCAGTAAATCGGACAGTCCCAGTCGCGTGGCCAGATGACCGACCCATTCTGCATCCAGCCGGTTCGCAAGCCGCGCGTGAAAAGCTAGGTTCTGCGCGACGGTCAGTGAAGGGATCAGGTTGAACTGCTGAAACACCAATGCCGCGCTTTCACGGCGCAAGGCCGCCCGACCGGGATCGTCCAAACCGGACAGAGCGGTCCCGTCCAGCGTGATCTCGCCCCCGTCGAACCCATCAAGCGCACCCACAAGGTTCAAAAGCGTGCTCTTGCCGCTGCCGCTTTCGCCCGTCAGCGCCAGAGTTTGCCCGCGATCAAGGTTCAGCGTCACCCCTTGCAAAACGGGGCGACCACCCGGATAGGATTTCCGAACGTCGTCGATCTTCAGCAGCATTTCCAAGCCTCTAACGATGTCCGTCACAATGTGGACCCTTCGGCATTGGTGTCCAGATCAGAGTTGATTTCGCACCCTTTCGTCGCAGCCGGGCAGGTGGGGTTGTTCAGCCCTGTTGAACACGTCATGGTGAGGTCAAGTGGTCACAATGAGACGGGCGAGCATGACATTACCAGAGCAAATTGTCTGGGGCAGTCTTTATCTGGGGATTTGCTTCCTGATCGAGATCGTGCTGCTGACTTGGTGTACGCAGGTGATCCGAGTGCTTTCTCTGCGGTTGGAGCAGAGCAAACGGTTCTTTACCATCGCAGCACCTTTATGTACCGCGCTGGCGTTTATCGTTCTGATTCATACGTTTCAGGTCTGGCTATGGGCCGTTGTGTGGGTGCTGGGGGAAACACTGCCGGAATGGAACGAGGCGCTCTATTTCTCATTGGTGACATTCACGACACTTGGCTATGGCGATATTGTCTTGGGTGAGGGGCTGAGGATTTTCGGCGCCTTCGCCTCGGTGACGGGCCTGTTGGCGTTCGGGTTGTCCACAGCCTTCATGGTCGCCTTGATGACCCGTGTTTTTCAGGAAGAGTTGATCTCTTAAAGGATCGGCGCAAAGAGCCGCGCCAGAGGGGAGCCGAAGCGGATATAAAGGCGTTGTTCGGACAGGTCGCGGTCCAGCTCGTAGCTTTGTTCGAAATCCGCCTCCAGCATTTGGGCCACCGCATTGGCGGCGCGGCTGTCAAAAAAGAGCGCCATGGCCTCGAAATTCAGGCGGAAGGATCGGTTGTCTAGATTCGTGGTACCGACGGCGGCCAACGTGTCATCCACGACAAAAGCTTTTTGGTGCATGAACCCATTGGTATAGCGGAAGACCCGCGCGCCACAGTCGCGCACCTCGTCGAAATAGGCAAAGGCTGCCAGCCAGGGCAGGCGGTGATCCATCACTTCGGGTACCAGAATGCGCACGTCTACCCCGCGCAGGGCAGCGTGCTGAAGGGCGGTCATTATGTCGATATCGGGCACGAAATAGGGCGATGCGATCCACAAACGCTCTTTCGCCTCGGTAATGGCGGCAAAGAACATCATTGAACCGGTTTCTGTTTCGTCACCGGGACCAGTTGCAACCAAAAGCGCGTTCATGTCCTGATCAGACTCCGAGCCTGCCCAGTCCAGATCGTCGATCAGGTCTTCTTCATGGGCCCAGTGCCAATCTTCGGTAAAGATCAATTGCAACTGCCGGACGATATGACCGCTCATCTTGATATGCGTATCGCGCCAGTGCCCGAAATAGTTGTCTTGCCCCAGATATTCGACGCCTACATTGTGCCCGCCGATAAACCCGGTTTCACCATCGATGATCACCGTCTTGCGGTGGTTGCGGTAATTGAGCTGAAAGCGGTGTTGTGGTCCGCGCCGATCACGCGGGTTGGCAATCTCGACCCCGGCTTCGCGCAGCGTGTCCAGATAGGCCGTGGGCAGGCCATAGCTGCCGACAGCGTCAGTCATGAAGCGCACGCTCACGCCACGCTGGGCCGCGTCGATCAGTTTGGACTGCAACCTTTGGCCCAGCGCGTCATCGCGCACGATGTAGAACTGTATCAGGATGTAGTTCTGCGCCGCATCAATCGCCTCGAATATGGCGTCGAACGTGGCTTGCCCGTCGACCAGCAACGCGGCCCCGTTCCCGCGCGAGACGGGCAGGTGGGCAAGTGCCTCGAACGGGCGCGGGTTGATCCGCATCGTGGCCGGATCGGGTCGTGAGAAATCGGCGAATGTCTTGATCCCTTCGACCACACTTTCGCTGTGCTTGCGCGCGATGCGATAACCGCGAAACCTGTGGTGGCCCAGAAACAGATAGAGCGGGACGCCAAACACCGGGGCCGAGATCAGGAACACCACCCAGCCTACGGCCCCTTGCGGCGTGCGCGCGGTCTGCGCGGCGCGGATCGCAAAGACTGCCGCCAGCACATAAAGCGCAAAGACAAGCGCAGAAACAAGCAATGTCCACACGGGGTTATAGGCCCTCGTTCCAGTTATTTGCCCCAGTGTATCCCCGTTTGCGATCCGGGGCTATACGCGTGCTGAGATTAAGGCAACCGAGCCGCCAATTGCGCGAGGTCGGCCCGCAAGGTGTCCCGAACCTCGCCTGAATTCGGGCGGTCGCGCAGCGTTTCAAACCAATGCAGAGGTGGCCGCTTGCCCGCAGCCCTGTTCCAGCGCAGGCCGCGCAAAGTGCTTTGCGAGGTGTTGTTCAGCCGGTCCGGGATCTCGGTCCCGTTCAGCACCGCCCAAACACCTGTCCAAAGTCGGGCGACTGACCACGGGTTGTATCCGCCGCCACCCAACACCAGCAGGCGTGGCGCCAAGCCGCGCAGGGCCGCCACGGTGCGCCAATGGGCGTTGTTGGACAGGGTTAGGCGCGACAGAGGGTCCTCGGCCACTGCATCGGCCCCGCATTGCAGCACAATGGCCTGAGGTCGGAACGACGTTGTGGCGGGCAGGATCAACTGGTCGAGGATCGTATAGAACTCATCATCATTCAGCCCGCGTTCGACGGGCAGATTGAAGGCGGCACCGCCAGCCGTGTCCGTCAAAGCGCCGGTAAAGGGCCAGCGGCGCGTTTCGTGGACCGAGATCATGCGGATTTTGGCCGACCCTGCAAATGCGCTTTCAACCCCGTCGCAGTGATGGGCGTCAATATCCACGTAGACGATTCGATCCAGCCCGGATTTCAACAAGGTCAGTATCGCCAGAACCGGGTCGTTCAGATAGCAAAACCCGTTGGCGCGGTCCGCAAGCCCATGATGCGTGCCGCCTGCGGGGCTGAAAACGATGCCGCCCTCGCGCAGCAGTTCGGCACCCAGCATCGACCCTCCGGCGGCGGTGGCGGGACGGCGGTACATCTCGGCAAAAACAGGGTTGGACAAAGTTCCCAGCCCGTATCGGCTGCGGGTGTCATTCGAGACGGCCTGCTCGGCCTCGGCCTGTTGCAGCGCGGTGATGTAGTCCGGCGTATGAAATGCGTGCAGGGCAGAGGGTTTTGCGCAAGGACTGACACGGTAGTTCTGCTGGTTCAGCCAGCCTTGCGCGCGACACAGGTCGATGACCGTCGACACACGCGGAATCGCCAGCGGATGCTGTGTGCCGTAGGTGGAGTTCCGATAGATCTCTGACCCGATGAACACAGGCTGCATGGTTCACCCTGCGCGCGGGTCTTCGCCCAAGCTTCCATCCAGCGACATCATGATCGCAATCGGCCTGAGTGCTGGGATATGGCTGAACACGATCAGAATGCAGACGGTCAGCGGCACGCTGAGGAACGCGCCAATCATGCCCCAGACCGTGGTCCAGAAGGTCAGCGCCAGAATGACAAGGAAGGTCGACATGTTCAGCGACCGCCCCAGCATGGCCGGGTCTACGAAATTGCCGATCAGGAATTGGATGGTGCCGCACCCCAGCACGATTATCAAAAACGGACCGATGCTTTCAAATTGAACCAGCGCGATCATGGCCGGGAAAATGACCGCAATGATCGAGCCGATCGAGGGGATGAAATTCAGCGCGAAGGTCAGGACGGCCCAGGTCTCGGCATATTCCAGCCCGAGAACACGGAAGATCGAATAGCTGATCCCGGCCGTGACCAGGCTGATAAAGGTCTTTACCCCCACATACCGTTGCAGACTAAACGAAATGGCATCCAGCACCGCCGCGAAGTCTGCTCCGGTTTGAGGGTTCCCCGCAACCAGTTGTATTTTCTTGCGAAACGCCAACCGCTCGGCCATCAGGAACGCAACATACAGGCTGATCAGAAAGAACTGATTCAGCAACGAGGTAGCGCTGCCCAGCATTACGCGCGCGACATAGGACATGTCGATGCTGATCAGATTGTCACGGATAAAGCTTGTAACGTCATTGCCCACCAGCCCCGCGATCCGGTTCACGGCGCTGTCGAACTGATCTTCGTAGGTGTTGATCGAGCGGGCAAACTGTGTCGCCTGACTGCCCAGAATATACATGATCATGAACAAACCGGCCAAAACAACGATAACACCGGCGATGTTGGCCACCCAGACCGGCACGCGCGTGATGGAGATGACACGATCGCTGACCGCGATGATTAGAACGTTGATCAGCAAGGCCATGGTCAGCGGGATCAGAAAGGCGGACCCAGCATAAAGGCCCAGCACCACCAGCGTGGCGACTATCGCGGTGTCACGCACGACCGACAGGCGCAGTCGCGGTCGTGTCACATGTGGGTCCTGATCCAAAGGCATCGTTTTGTCTGTTGCCATTCTAGCTGTCTTGAGAAGCCGATTTACTGCCCTGATCCTGCACAGCCGAGCAGGATTATGCAATGCGCGCAAGCGTTTGGGAGTATTAATTTGCGTTGAACCGGGTTTTGACGGTTCTGTGATCCTGCGCGCCGCGTTAAGATTTGGACATGAGCGCCAATATGATTCCTTCCGCAAACCGACCCCTTCAGGCGCTATGGCTGGCCTTTGGCCGGTTCAGTGCCAAAAACGGAATGGTCATGAGCAGCCATGTTGCCATGTCCCTGATGCTGGCCCTGTTTCCCTTCGTCCTGTTCACAGTCGCCTTGGCGGGGACACTGTCGCAAGACTATGTCACCAATGAGTTGATCGAGCTGATTTTCGGCGCTTGGCCCAAAGATGTCGCCGATCCGATCGTGGCCGAGCTGAGAGCAGTTTTGCAGGCTTCGAACTCCAGCGTAATCACGCTGGGGGGGCTGTTGGCAGTGTTTTTCGCCTCGAACGGGGTGATGGCAGTGCGGGCGGCGATGAATCAGGCTTATCATGATCAAGACAGTTGGCCGTTTTGGAAAACCCGCCTTTACTGTCTTGGACTGGTGATTGCCGGAGGAGCGACCGTTCTTGCGATTGCTGCAGTCGAGGTTGTCTTGCCAGTATATACAAGGCTTGTGTCCGAAAAAACGGATGTGAACGTGTCCAATTGGCTGTCCGTGGATCGGCTGCGCTGGACCTTTACAGTGGCGGTCCCAGCGGGGCTTGTGATGCTGGCCCATCTTCTGCTGCCGACGCGGCGCCACAAGCTGACGCAAATCCTGCCCGGCGTGGCGTTGACGCTTGCGCTCTGGGCGGCGGGCGGGTGGGGCTTCTCGATCTATATCGGGCAGTTCGCCTCGTACAACGCGACCTATGCGGGGCTGGCCGGAGTGATGGCGGCACTGATTTTCCTGTACCTCTGCGCGGCCATGCTGATTTTGGGGGCCGAGTTCAACGGGGCGTTGATGGATCTGGGCGAGGCGGCGGACTAGCTTCACCACATCCCGGCGCTGTGCTGCCTTGTTTGGGTCATTTTCCCGGCAAACTCTGCGTGTATCGGTACAGACAAGGTCAAACCCGTCTGTGTTAAAAGGTGCCCAATGTCAGATAAACCGGTTCACACGTCGCAACTGCAACGCCCGCTGTCGCTGGCACAGCGGATCGAAGATTTGCGGACCCGCAAGCCGGAATACCTCAACCATGGGGACGCGCTTTTGATGCAAGGGATTGCTACCGCATCGTTGCGCCAGCAGGTTCTGGCAGGAGACTTCCTGTCGATGGAAGATTAAGTCTCGCCGCGAAACCCTGTCGCCACAACGAATTTTTCCGAACTGTCGGACCGCGAGGCAGGCGGTTTCACGTTGGCGACCTTGGTGAATTTCTGCTTAAGCAGCTTTTGCAAATCGCCCTCGGCCCCTCCGGCCAGAACCTTCGCGACAAATGTGCCGCCTTCTTCCAGCACATCAAAGGCGAAGTAAGCGGCAGTTTCACACAGTGCCATGATGCGCAAATGGTCGGTTTGCTTGTGCCCGGATGAGGCAGCGGCCATGTCCGACATCACCACATCAGCCTTGCCGCCCAACCACTCTTTGACCTTCTCGTCGGCATCGTCTTCCATGAAGTCCAGCACATGCGCGGTTGCGCCCGCGACGGGTTCGACCTCCTGCAGATCAACGCCCAGTACGGTGCCGATCCGCTTGCCGCTTTTCTCGCCAAGCGCGTTCACTCTTTTGACAGCCACCTGCAACCAACCTCCGGGCGCGCAGCCCAGATCAACGACGCGTGCACCGGGAACGAGAAAGCGGAATTTATCGTCCAGTTCCAATATTTTGAATGCTGCACGCCCTCGGTACCCCTCGGCCTGTGCGCGTTTAACATAGGGGTCGTTCAATTGCCGTTCCAGCCAGCGGGTCGAGCTGAGTTTACGCCCACGCGCCGTCTTGACCTTAACCTTCAGGTCGCGTTGCCCGCGACCCGAGTTGCTTTTTCCAGTTGGTGTCTTCGCCATCAGAACGGTCCGTCTTCCAATACGCCGTCCGCGCTCATCTGCGCATAAAGCAGTCCTTCACGCAGCCCCCGGTCCGCCACGGAAAGGCGGTCGGTGGGCCAGCAGCGCAAGAGGGCCTGCAAAATGGCCGAGCCGGACATGATCAGGGCCTGCCGGTCGTCGCCAATGCGCGGGTCCCGGCGTCGACCCTGAGGGCCGAGTTCTAGATACCCTCGTATCACTTTGTCAATCTGATCGCTGGTCATGCGCAAACCGTCCACCTTGGTCCGGTCATAGCGCTTCAACCCCAGATGTGAGGCAGCCACGGTCGTTACCGTCCCGCTGGTGCCAACGATCTGGAACCCTTCGCGGGCCTGTTCGTCCTTGTAAGGCGCAAAATCGGCGAGGTTCTCTTCAAAAAACCAGCTCATCAGAGCAAAGCGGGCTGAATCGTCCTCAACATCGTTGAACTGATCACGCAGCGTTGCCACACCCAGCGGAACGCTGATCCAATCCACCACCTTGGCCGCAGGGAACGGGCTTTCGACCGGGTGAAACCCATGGTGCAACCGCATGATCGCGGCAGGCCGGTCACGGCGCGCAATGGATGAGATATCGATCCACACCAATTCGGTCGAGCCGCCGCCGATATCGACCACCAGCAACTGTTCAGTCTTGGTCGACACGAGCGGCGCGCATGAGATCACGGCCAGGCGTGCCTCTTCCTCGGGCTGGATGATCTCAAGCGTCAGGCCGGTTTCGCGCTTTACCTGACGGATGAAATCACGCGCGTTCTTGGCGCGGCGGCAGGCCTCGGTCGCGACAAGGCGCATCCGTTTGACTTTATTGCGTTTCAGCTTCTGCTGGCAGATGCGCAAAGCCTGAATGGTGCGCGCCATCGAGGACCGAGACAGCCGTCCGGTCCGTTCGAGCCCCGCACCCAACTGCACGGATTTCGAGAAACTGTCGACCACATGAAAGCCGCTGCCCTTGGGCTGGGCAATCAACATGCGACAACTATTTGTACCCAGATCCAGCGCCGCATACAGCGCATCGGGATCGGGCCTTGCCGGCGCGGGGCTTTCGACCGCCTTCGGGAACGCGCCCGCACCTTTGGGACGCTTGGGCGCCATCTTCAACGCCCTCCGATTTTCGAGTTACCCCGACCATAGGTCGCGCGTTCTTGTCGCGCAAGACGCTCATTATTGTGATGAGGATTTTGATATGCGCGTTTGATGCCGAATTCGTTACAACCCCGGTATCCCGTCGTAGGCAAAACGTCGTTTGAAATGCGCCTTGTGTCGAAAACCGACCGACCTGCGACCATATAGATGTTTAGAACCGGTCCATCTGGTTAGGAGGAATCATACGCGATGCCTGACGTTACCATCGTTTACTGGCGCGACATCCCTGCTCAAGTCATCGTCGGCAAAGGCCGTCGAGGTGCCAAGCGGCAGTTGGAGGAGCGGTTCGAACAAGCCATCGACCGAGCGGCGATGAAGGTGAATGCCAAGGACAGCGATGCCTATCTGGCCGAATGGCGCAAAGCAGATCCTTTCGCGGTCGAGGGCGAGCCCTCGGAGATCGCCGAAGCCGAAGCAGCGCGTCTGGAAGCGGAATATGATCAGGACCGTATCAAAGCTCTGATCGCAAATGACGGTTGGGCATGAGCCCGAAATCTATATGGGAGGCCGCTATGGCTTTGCTGAACTTCAAAAAACGTGATGCCGCCGAAAACGGCCCTGTGAACCCGACCGTCGAAGCCTTTTTGCAGGGCTATTCGATCGAGGTGATGCCGCGCACCGCCGAAAAGGTCGAAGATTTCCGCGCGCTGCTGCCTGAAGGCACTCGCGTCTACATCGCCCATATCGAGGGCACGCCCATCAAGGACATGGTCAAGACCGCCAAGCGCATCGCTGCCGAGGGCTATCCGGTGATGCCGCACTTCCCCGCGCGGATCATCAAGGACGCCGGGACGCTGGAAAACTGGATTTCGATGTATCAGGGCGAAGCGGGCGTTGAGCAGGCGCTTCTGCTGGCCGGTGGTGTCGAGAAACCCCATGGCGATTTCCACAGTTCGATGCAGCTGATGGAGACCGGTCTGTTCGACAAGGCAGGCTTCAAGCGTCTGCACGTGGCAGGCCACCCCGAGGGCAATAAGGATATTGACCCGGACGGTTCGACCAAGAACGTGGAAGACGCGCTGCGCTGGAAACAGAAATTCAGCGAAACCACCGACGCCGAAATGGCGTTGGCCACTCAGTTCGCCTTTGACGCCAAACCGATCATCGCTTGGGCCGACAGCCTGAAAGAGGCAGGGATCGATTTGCCGATCCATATCGGTATCGCGGGTCCGGCCAAGCTGCAGACCCTGATCAAATTCGCCATCGCCTGCGGTGTTGGCCCCTCGCTGAAGGTTCTGCAAAAGCGCGCCATGGACGTGTCCAAGCTGCTGCTGCCCTACGAGCCCACCGATGTTCTGACCGAGTTGGCCAACCACAAGGCCGCCAACCCGGACTTCAACATCACCAACGTGCATTTCTTCCCACTTGGCGGTATCAAAACCAACGCCACCTGGGCCATCAACAACGGCGGCGCTTCGGCAAAGCCTGCAAACTCCTAAGGAACGGACATGACCCGTACTGTCGTCGAATCAAAAACAAAAACCGCCGTTCTGGGCTTTGACGAACCGTTCTGCGTGATCGGTGAACGGATCAACCCCACGGGCCGCAAGAAACTGGCTGCGGAACTGGAAGCGGGCGATTTCTCGACTGTTGAGAAAGACGCGCTGGCACAGGTTGCGGCAGGCGCGACCGTTCTGGATATCAACGCGGGTGTCGTCTACAACTCGAACCCCAACCCGAACGAGACCGAGCCGCCGCTGATGACCAAGATCGTCGAGTTGGTGCAGGGTCTGGTCGACGTACCGCTGTGCATCGACAGCTCGGTTCCTGGTGCTCTGGAAGCCGGTCTTGAGGCGGCTGAAGGCCGTCCACTGCTGAACTCGGTCACCGGTGAAGAAGAGCGCCTGGAGCTGGTTCTGCCGCTGGTCAAGAGATACAACGTGCCGGTTGTGGCGATCTCGAATGACGATACCGGGATTTCCGAAGACCCCGATGTACGGTTCGACGTGGCCAAGAAGATCGTGGAACGTGCAGCCGATTTCGGCATTCCGGCGCATGACATCGTGGTTGACCCGCTGGTCATGCCCATCGGCGCAATGGCAACCGCTGGCCAGCAGGTTTTTGCGCTGGTCCGTCGTTTGCGTGAAGAGCTGGGCGTGAATACCACTTGCGGCGCGTCCAATATCTCGTTCGGCCTGCCGAACCGCCACGGCATCAACAACGCCTTCCTGCCGATGGCGATGGGCGCAGGCATGACCTCTGCGATCATGAACCCGGTCGCGCTGCCCGTTGGTCCCAAGAAGCTGGCTGAAAAGAAGGCCGAAGTAGAAGCCAAAGGTATCATTCTGCCTGCGGATATGGATGATGAGACTTTCTGCCAACTGTTCGGTCTGGGCTCGACCCAGCCGCGTGCCGGCAAGGAAATGGAGGCTATCCGCGCCGCTAACCTGCTGACCAACAATGACCCCCATGGCGGGGCTTGGATCAAGTTCAACAAATCACCTGAAGAAGCCGCAGCAGCCGGTGCTGCAGGCGGTCGTCGCGGCGGTGGCCGTCGTCGTCGCGCCTGATCCGTCGGCAAGAAAGAACAGAAGGCTGGGTCAACTGCCCGGCCTTTTTTGTTCTGGATTTTCTTGTCCTTTGGTGAAGGTTGCGACTTGTGTTTGGGAAAGCGGCAATGCTATCCCCAACCCCGCGGCGGGTATGATGTAATGGTAGCCTGTCAGCTTCCCAAGCTGAACGCGCGGGTTCGATTCCCGCTACCCGCTCCAGTTTTCCCAGATCACGCGGCCCGGCGCGCCTGAAACAAGTTGATGATTGCCGGGATTTCGATGCCGTTTTCGGTGTCGAATTGCTCAAGGTTTTTGGCAACGTCGGCTTCAATGGCCGCTACATCCTCGTCGGTTCCATTGAAATGGCCGATCACACGGGCCGCCGGTCCAACTCGCGTACACAGCGCAGCGGTGCCCGGCACACCGTTGAAACCAGGCAAGGACAATGGCACGGGGTCTGCCTTGATGTCGGTCAGTCCAGCGTCGTTCATCATCCCGGCGACATAGTCCAGATCGTGAAAGGCAAGCGGTCCGGGGGCAAATCGGCCATATTTGGGCGGATTGCCCAGCCGCGCCGTGGCAGAGACGTGAGGAATCTTGAACCAAGGATTGCCTGCAAGTGGCCCCCATGCGGCAAAAGTCATCTGTCCACCGGGTTTCAGCGCGCTTGCGATATTGCGGAATGCTGCAGCCGAGTCCTGAAAGAACATGACCCCGAACCTCGAAATCGCAGCATCGAACTCGCATTCCAAAAAAGCCTGTGTCTGGGCGTCAGCGTAAAGAAAACTCATATTTGTCAGGTTTTCAGCGCGTGCGCGCTCCTGGGCGCGGTCCAGAAAGGCCTGCGAAATGTCTGCGCTTTGGACATGACCCGAACCGCCGACACGCTTCGCCGCTGCAAGCGAACTGACGCCGGTGCCACATCCGATGTCCAATACCCGCATACCTTCGACAATATTGGCGCGGCTTAGAACAAGGTCCAGCACTGGGGTGAATACGTGATCCAACTGATCCTCGTATGTCAGCCATTTCACGCCCGACGGCGACTTGCCCCAATACTCAGCCTGTTCTTCGTTCGGTGTGTGCATTGGGGCCTCCGTCGTTTGATCCGACTATGACCTGCGGCGGCGACGACGGCCAGATTTTTCGTCATCCCCGCCGCCGGTGTTGAAGGACGGCGCGGGCAGGGTGACCACCTGCGCCAGTTCTGGGAACGGGTCGGTTTTATGCGGGATCGCGTTGGCGGCGACGAAATGTTCCTGAAACTTTGGCTCGATGGCGGTTTCGACCTTGGTGATCTCGCGCACAACACGCTCGATTTCCTTGCGCGATCCGATGTTGCACAAAGCGATCCGGGCACCGGTGCCAGCCGCGTTGCCCGCGCTGGAAACCTTGTCCAGCGGCGCGTCTGGGATCATGCCCAGAACCATCGCGTGTTTGGTCGAGATATGGGCACCAAACGCCCCGGCCAGAACCACGCGGTCAACGGTGTCGACCTCCATCTCATCCATCAGCAGGCGCGCACCGGCATAGAGTGCCGATTTCGCCAGCTGGATGGCGCGGATGTCACCTTGGGTCACGGTGATACGCGGGCCGCCCTCGGCGCTGGCATCGTGGATCAGATAGGCGTGGGTGCGGCCTTCGGGTACGCAGCGGGCGGTGCCGGTTTGCTCGGCGGACCCGATCAAGCCGCTTTCATCCAGCAGCCCGGCGATGCGCATCTCGGCCACAGCCTCGATAATGCCCGAGCCACAGATGCCAGTGATCCCGGTGGTGGCGATATCCTGATCAAAGCCGTCTTCGTCCGACCACTTGTCCGATCCGATGATGCGGAAGCGGGGTTCCTTGGTTGCAGGGTCAATTTCGATGCGCTCAATCGCGCCGGGGGCGGCGCGCTGGCCGGAACTGATCTGCGCGCCCTCAAACGCGGGGCCGGTGGGCGAGGAACAGGCCAGCACGCGTGTGGTGTTGCCCAACAGGATTTCAGCGTTGGTGCCCACGTCCACGATCAGCACAAGGTCTTCGGACTTGCCGGGTTCCTCGGAGAGCGCAACGGCGGCACAGTCGGCTCCCACATGGCCCGCGATGCAGGGCAGGATATAGACCTGCGCGCGCGGGTTCATCTTGGTCAGGTCCATCTCACGTGCGGGCAAGGACATGCTCTCGGATGTGGCCAACGCGAAGGGGGCCTGCCCCAGCTCGACCGGGTCCAGACCCAGCAGCAGGTGGTGCATGACCGGGTTGCAGACGAAGACCGTTTCAACGATCAGACTGGCGTCGATCCCGGCCTCATCCGCGATCGAGGTGGTCAGGTCGTTGATTGCCTCGCGCACGGCACGGGTCATTTCCTGATCACCGCCGGGGTTCATCATGGCGTAGGAGACGCGGCTCATCAGGTCTTCACCAAAGCGGATCTGCGGGTTCATCAGGCCCGAGGACGCCTTGACCTCACCGGTTTCCAGATCGGTCAGGTGGGCGGCGACGGTGGTTGAGCCAAGGTCGATGGCCAGACCGTACAGCCCCTGTTCATGCAGGCCGGGCCAAATTTCGACCACCTTGGCGACCTCATCCTTGTGGCCTTTGTGGACGGCCACCGTGACCTCCCATTTGCCTTTGCGCAGCACCGGTTGCAGCTTGGCCATCAGCGACAGATCGGCGGTGACGGCGTCGATCTTCCACTGCTCGCGCAGGGCGCGTTCCAGCCGCTCCAGATCACCCGTAGGCGAGTGCATGTCGGGTTCCTCGACCACCACGAAATATAGCCGCGTGGCTGGGTCCATGGTGATGGCGCGTGCAGCAGCCGCTTTGCGGACGACCTGACGATGGACCTGAGATTCAGGGGGCACGTCGATCACGATATCGCCCTGAACCGTCGCCTGACAGCCCAGACGGCGGCCAGGCTTGAGCCCGCGTTTGTCGTCATAGCGTTGTTCAACCGCGTTCCATTCGCTCAGCGCGTCCTCGGATACGGTGACACCGTGCTTGGGAAACTCGCCATAGCTGGGCGTGATCTGGCACTTCGAACAAATCCCGCGTCCGCCGCAGACCGAATCCAGATCGACACCCAACTGCCGGGCGGCGGTCAGAACCGGGGTGCCAACGGGGAAATGCCCGCGTTTGCCCGAGGGGGTAAAGACAACAAGGGGGTCGGTGGTCATGTCGGGCCTGCCTTTTGTATTCGCGCGTATGCCGGGGAAGATATGGGTTTGTGCGCAAAGGGAAAGGCCAATCAGCGGCACGTTTGTCACCGGTTGCGTCGTTTTTTGCCGCGGCAATGACCCGCAGGGGAAAACTAGTTCAGATCAGGGGCTTTCCCTTGGGTTCAATCCATGTCATAGGGTCGCCGTCAAACGGGGTTTTGCATGGGGTTAGCAGATGCAGATTCGTGAGGCACTCACCTTTGACGACGTACTTCTGGTTCCGGGCGCATCATCAGTGCTGCCCGCAACGGCGGATACGACCACGCGCGTGACGCGCGAGATCACCATGAACATCCCGCTGCTGAGTTCAGCGATGGATACGGTGACCGAGGCGCGGATGGCGATTGCCATGGCACAGGCCGGTGGGATCGGCGTGATCCACAAGAACCTGACGACCGAGGAGCAGGCCCGCGAAGTGCGCCGGGTCAAGCGGTTCGAATCCGGTATCGTCTATAACCCCGTGACCTTGCGCGCCGATCAGACGCTGGCCGACGCCAAGGCACTGGTTGAGCGGTACAATTTCACCGGCTTCCCCGTCGTTGATCCCGAGGGCCGCGTCGTGGGTATCGTGACCAACCGCGACATGCGCTTCGCGACCTCGGACGACACGCCGATCCACGCAATGATGACCACCGACAATCTGGCAATGCTTCAGGAACCGGCTGATCTGGAAGAGGCGAAAAGCCTGATGAAGGCCCGCCGGATCGAAAAGCTGCTGGTCGTAGATGGCGCAGGCAAGCTGACCGGCCTGCTAACCCTGAAAGACACCGAACAAGCAGTGCTGAACCCCACAGCCTGCAAGGACCGTCTGGGCCGCCTGCGCGTTGCAGCGGCAACCTCGGTCGGGGATGCGGGATTTGAGCGGTCCGAACAGCTCGTGGATTCAGGCGTCGATATCATCGTTGTGGACACTGCGCATGGCCATTCGCAGGGTGTGCTCGACGCGGTGCGGCGGGTGAAAACTCTGTCGAACGAAGTGCAGATCATCGCGGGCAATGTCGCCACCGGTGACGCGACCAAGGCGCTGATTGATGCCGGTGCGGACGCGATCAAGGTCGGGATCGGGCCGGGCTCGATCTGTACCACGCGGATGGTGGCCGGTGTGGGTGTGCCGCAGCTGACGGCGATCATGGATTGTGCCTCGGCTGCCGGGGATGTGCCGGTGATTGCCGATGGCGGCATCAAGTTCTCGGGCGATTTCGCCAAGGCGATTGCGGCGGGGGCGTCCTGCGCCATGGTCGGTTCGATGATCGCGGGCACCGATGAAAGCCCCGGCGAGGTGATCCTGTATCAGGGCCGCTCGTTCAAATCCTATCGCGGCATGGGCAGCCTGGGCGCGATGGCGCGTGGCTCGGCCGATCGATATTTCCAGAAAGACGCCGCCAACGACAAGCTGGTGCCCGAAGGGATCGAGGGGCAGGTGCCCTACAAAGGATCCGCCAGCGCGGTTGTGCACCAACTGGTCGGCGGTCTGCGCGCGGCCATGGGATATACCGGCTGTGCCACCGTGGAAGAGATGCGCAGAAACTGCAATTTCGTAAAGATCACGGGTGCAGGGCTGAAAGAAAGCCACGTGCATGACGTGCAGATTACACGCGAAAGCCCGAACTATCGGGTGATGTAAAACCTAAACCATTGCGACACGGCGCTCGGTTTGGGCGCCGTTTTGCATTCCAGCCACCATATCGGACAGACCTATGATCCCAGCAGCCCGCGTACAGGCCTCGATCGAGATCCTTGATCAGATACTCTCGGGCGTTCCGGTTGAAAAAGCGTTGACGGGCTGGGCGCGGCGCAGCCGGTTTGCGGGCTCCAAGGACCGGGCCGCGATACGGGATCACGTATTTCAGGCGTTGCGGTGCAAGCGATCTTATGCCGCGTTGGGCGGGGCTGAAACCGGGCGTGGCCTGATGATCGGCGCGTTGCGTGCCGTTGGGGCGGATTTGGCTGAAACGTTCACGGGTCAGGGTCATGCGCCAGATGCGCTGACCGATGACGAAGCGGGTTGCGATTTCGCGTCGGATGCCGAGCGCTATGACATCCCCGACTGGTTGTGGCCCATGTTTCAAACGTCTCTGGGAGATGAGGCAGTGGCGGTTGCCCAGGCACTGCAAAGCCGGGCACCGGTTCACGTGCGGGTCAACCTGTCCAAGTCGGATCGGGCAGCTGCTATTGCCGCTTTGGCGGCCGACGGGATTGCGGCGCAAGAACACCCGGCATGTAACACCGCGCTGGAGCTTGGGGAAGGCGCGCGCAAGATTGCGCAAAGCCGCGCTTATTCCGAAGGTGTGATTGAATTGCAGGATGCTGCCAGTCAGGCCGTTGTGGCAGCACTGGATTTGCGACCAGGTTTGCGCGTTCTGGACTATTGCGCTGGCGGCGGGGGGAAATCTCTGGCTTTGGCGGCCCATTCCAGGGTCGAGGTTTTTGCCCATGACGTAAACCCCGAACGGATGCGCGATCTGCCCGCGCGCGCCGAGCGGGCCGGTGCGCGGATCAAGATGCTGGCAACCGATGAGGTGGCGTCCCAAGCGCCTTTCGACATTGTGCTGGTCGATGCGCCCTGTTCCGGCAGTGGATCATGGCGGCGGGCGCCGGCGGGGAAATGGGCGTTGGATGCGCAACGGCTGACTGAATTGACAGCGCTTCAATCCCGAATTCTGTCAGACACGTCTGTCTTGGTCGATGCAGGCGGTGTGCTGGCTTATGCAACATGCTCGATGCTGAACGAGGAAAACGGTGCCGTAGTAGATAAATTTACGTCCGCCCATCCTGACTGGTCAGAGAGTTTTCGCAAACTGTGGCTGGCGTCCCACGGAACGGATGGGTTCTTTGCAGCACACTTGACGCGATAGATGGTCGCGAAATAACAACCTTGAGGAGAGTGTCTGAATTTCATTAAACGGACATTAACCTATTTTGGGCACACTTGCGCGAACGCCCCAAGACCAGAGTTGTTTATGTCAGAAACCACAGATGTTTTTTCCGACCTCGCCCTTCGCAAAACTCCGGCAGTGGCGCGGCTGACGCTGTTGGCTGTTGTTGGAATTCTGGTCGCCATAGCCCCCTTGGCAGGCGTGTTGCCGGGCGGCTGGGGTGGGGGGTTTATCGTTGCGGGAATCTCGCTTTTAGCGGCAGGTGCGCTGGTTGCGGCACGCGGTGGCATCATGGATTGGGCCACGAGGAAATCCGCGGGGGTGATGGCAGCATTTGCGGAACAAGACCTGTTTCCCTGCATCACCGCCAATGCAGATGGCGTCATTCTGACCGCAAACACCGCCGCACGTGAACGGTTTCATGCAACGCCAGGCACGCGAATTGATAAGTGCCTTACGGCCATTTTTGCTAATCCGGCGGCGATTTTACTGCGCCTTCAGGCAATGGCCGAAATCCACGGCAAAGCGCGAGAAGAGTTTGTTTCCGTCGGTTCAACCGTTCCGATATCGGTGTTTGGGGTGAACAATGACTTGTTTTGCTGGCGGTTTCATCTGGAAGCGCCGGGTCAGTGGGAAGACGTTTCGGTCCCGGTAGTGACGCTTGGACGCAACGGAGCAGTGATACGTTCCAACAGGATGGCGAAACATCTTCTGGGTCAGACACCGGAAACAGCTAAACAGCTCCTTTCCAGTGAGCCGCCTGAGGATGGTAAAATCGTCTCGATTGACACCAAGGATGGTTCGGTTTCCGTGGTCACTAAGGAACTGTCCAAATCGGGATCGGTCGTCGACTTGGCTCTGGTTCCAGTGGACACTTCAAACACTCCTCGAACTGAGGCTCCGTTTGCTGACCTTCCGGTTGCCATCATGTGTCTGTCGCCTAACGGAGAAATTCTGGACGCCAACCGGCTGGCCGTGAAACTTGTTGGCGAGATCGTTCCAGGCCAGACAAATGTTGTCCAGATTATGCAGGGGCTCGGCTATCCCATCTTGGATTGGCTGGCCCGCGCAGCGGCCGAAGACAGCCCGCCAAGTTCGGAGTTTCTGCGCTTGCCACGGCAGGACAAAGAGATGTTCGTGCAGGTGACGCTGAGCCGCGTGGTAAATAACGGCGAGGTCTGCCTGATCGCGGTTCTGAACGATGCCACCGAACTCAAGACGCTTGAGGCACAATTCGTACAGGGCCAAAAGATGCAGGCCGTCGGTCAGTTGGCCGGGGGCGTGGCGCATGATTTCAACAACCTGCTGACGGCGATTTCGGGGCATTGCGACCTGTTGCTGCTGAGGCATGATCAGAATGATCCTAACTATGGTGATCTGGTGCAGATTAACCAGAATGCCAACAGGGCGGCAGCACTGGTCAGTCAGTTGCTGGCCTTCTCTCGCAAGCAGACTTTGCAGCCCGAGGTGTTGGACTTGCGGGACACGATCTCGGACCTGATCCATCTATTGAACCGGCTGGTGGGTGAGAAAATCCGCCTAATCCTCAGCCATGATCCAGTGCTGAAACCGGTGCGCGCCGACAAGCGGCAGTTGGAACAAGTGTTCATGAACTTAGTCGTGAATGCCCGCGACGCCATGCCCGAAGGTGGCGAGGTGCGGATCGAAACTGAAGTGGTGTCGCTGACTGAGCCTCTGCGCCGCGATCGCGCTACAGTGCAACCGAGGGAGTATGTCACCGTCAAGGTGATCGATAGTGGTACGGGTATTCCGGCGGACAAGTTGCAAAAAGTGTTCGAGCCTTTCTACACAACTAAACGTACGGGCGAGGGGACGGGGCTAGGCCTGTCAACGGTCTACGGTATTGTGAAACAGACCGGCGGTTTTATCTTTGTTGACAGCGTTTTGGGCCGGGGAACCGAGTTTACGGTTTATCTGCCGGTCTCAGCTGCATCCGAACGTGTCGAAGAACCCGCCGTGCAGGCACCGCAAACACAAGCTGCGCGTCAGGGTGAAGGCGTAGTTCTGTTGGTCGAGGATGAAGCACCGGTGCGCGCCTTTGCAACCCGCGCGCTGCGCCTGAAGGGCTATACCGTTTTGGAAGCAGATTCGGCGGAAGAGGCGCTGCATCTGCTGGAAGACGGGGCCCTGAATGTCGATCTCTTCGTCACCGACGTGGTGATGCCGGGCATGGATGGCCCAACCTGGGTGCGTCAGGCGATGAAAGACCGTCCAGATGTCCGCGTCATTTTCATGTCAGGATATACCGAAGGGGCATTTGGCGACTCGGGTCCCGAGCTTGCGCATTCGGCTTTCCTGCCGAAGCCGTTTTCCTTGAACGAACTGACCGAAGCGGTGTTCCAGCAATTGAACTGAAACAGTCAGAGGGCCGCGTCGTGACACGCGAACTCGGCCGCATGTTTGCGCCGGAACTTGCGCTCGGTTTCGGCGCTTAGCGTCAAGTCACGGAGGGGAGAGACATTCTCGCGCGGTAGTGTGATCTCCATATTCAGACGGGATTGTAGGAAGCTCAGGATTTTGTCCTGATGTTCATATTTGAAGACGTGCGTCGCCCCGAATCCGTTGCTGCGGGTGCGGAAGAACTGGCTCTGGCTGCCGACATCCGCATATTCCGGACGCGGGGATTGCATATAGGCCTGAACATAGTCGTCAAAGCTGAGATCATGGGTTGAATGAGGGTGATTCAGCCGCTCGGGACGGCTGCGGAATCGATACCAACTGCCCAGCCAGTCGATCGGTTCGCGGACCACGGCCATGATCTCCATCTCTGTGTCGTGCATTTTTCTGAAAATGTTCTGAAAGAAACGGTCATAGCGCCGGACCGGAGCATGTTTCAGGTCGGGCGGTCCTGTGACAACGATATCCGCCCGGTCCCGCAAAGCGCTGTGGTAAGCGGTGCTGCCGGTTTTGGGGACGGACAGAAATGCAAGACGTTCCTTATAGAAAACAAGCATTTAATCGTCCCTGTCAGAGTTCATTCTTTTTTGCAGATTGGCGTAAACGACTCTTTAACACAATTGCCGAAAGGTAAGTTCTGTAAGTTTTAGTTGAAATGTTCTCTTTTTGGTCTCATAAGGAACAAGAGGCGAACAAAGCAGTGATTGCCGCCCGTTCAAGGGTGTGACACAAGAGAAGGCGACAGGACAATGGCGGATCTTCTGACGATGAGCGACAAGAAAAACGCAGACAAGCAAAAGGCGCTCGACAGCGCGCTGGCCCAGATTGAACGGCAGTTCGGCAAGGGCTCGATCATGAAGCTGGGCGAGGATTCCAAACAGGATATCGAGGCCAGCTCGACCGGATCGCTGGGTCTGGATATCGCGCTGGGGATTGGCGGTCTGCCGATGGGCCGAATTGTTGAGATTTACGGGCCAGAAAGTTCGGGCAAGACCACGCTGACGCTGCATTGTATTGCAGAACAGCAAAAGCGCGGCGGTGTCTGTGCGTTCGTTGACGCGGAACACGCGTTGGACCCGCAATATGCTCGTAAGCTGGGTGTCGATCTGGATGAGTTGCTGATCTCGCAGCCCGACACGGGCGAGCAGGCGCTTGAGATCACTGATACTCTGGTGCGCTCGGGTGCGGTGAATATGGTTGTGGTCGACTCGGTCGCGGCGCTGACGCCGAAATCTGAGCTGGAGGGCGACATGGGCGACAGCAATGTCGGCGTGCAGGCCCGTCTAATGAGCCAGGCGATGCGCAAGCTGACCGGCTCGATCAGCCGTTCGAATTGTATGGTGATCTTCATTAACCAGATTCGGATGAAAATCGGCGTCATGTTTGGCAGCCCGGAGACGACCACTGGGGGCAACGCGCTGAAATTCTACAGCTCGGTGCGTTTGGACATTCGGCGTATCGGCGCGATTAAGGACCGCGATGAGGTTGTCGGCAACCAGACCCGCGTCAAAGTTGTAAAAAACAAGGTGGCCCCGCCGTTCAAGCAGGTGGAATTCGACATCATGTATGGCGAAGGCATCAGCAAGATGGGCGAGCTGCTGGATCTGGGCGTTAAGGCCGGTGTGGTTGAGAAGTCGGGCTCTTGGTTCAGCTACGGGGACGAGCGGATCGGGCAGGGGCGTGAGAATGCCAAACAATATCTGCGCGATAACAGTCGCTCGGCGTTGGAGATTGAGGACAAGATCCGCGCCGCGCATGGGTTGGACTTCGACATGCCGCCCGGTGCCACTGAGGATGACGATATTCTCGAAGCCTGACGGCATCCCGGAATTGTGAGCGCGGGGCGGTCCATTGGGGCCGCCTTGTTTCGTTTGCGTGGCCTCCCCTGTGGACTATCCGCAGGGACAGCGATAAACCCGTTTTCGAACAAGATGATTGCGCGCTGAGAGAGCCTTATGCCCACGCTGAACGATATCCGATCGACCTTTCTGAACTATTTCGCCAAACAGGGGCATGAGGTTGTGGCTTCAAGCCCGCTCGTGCCGCGCAATGACCCGACCCTGATGTTCGTGAACTCGGGCATGGTGCAGTTCAAGAACCTGTTCACCGGGCTTGAGACGCGCGACTACAGCCGGGCGACCACTGCGCAGAAATGTGTGCGCGCAGGTGGCAAACACAACGATCTGGACAATGTGGGCTACACCGCGCGCCACCACACATTCTTTGAGATGCTGGGGAATTTCTCGTTCGGGGACTATTTCAAGCATGAGGCGATCCCCTTCGCGTGGGAGCTGATCACCAAGGAATTCGGCATCGACAAGAACCGCCTGCTGACCACTGTCTATCACACCGACGATGAGGCATTCGAGATCTGGAAAAAGGTCGGCGTGCCCGAAGACCGGATCATCCGCATCGCCACCAATGACAATTTCTGGCAGATGGGCCCGACCGGTCCCTGTGGTCCATGCACCGAGATTTTCTATGACCATGGCGACCACATCTGGGGCGGCCCTCCGGGTTCGGCCGAGGAAGACGGCGACCGCTTCATCGAAATCTGGAACATCGTGTTCATGCAGAATGAGCAGTTTGAGGACGGCTCGATGGTGGAACTGGACATGCAGTCCATCGACACTGGCATGGGGCTGGAGCGGATCGGCGCTCTGCTACAGGGCAGTCATGACAACTATGACACGGACCTGTTCAAAACGCTGATCGAAGCGTCTGCCGATGCCACCGGTGTGGATCCTTATGGCGATCAGAACGTGCATCACCGCGTGATTGCGGATCACCTGCGGTCGACCTCGTTCCTGATTGCCGATGGCGTGATGCCCAGCAATGACGGCCGCGGTTACGTTCTACGCCGGATCATGCGCCGTGCAATGCGCCATGCGCATTTGCTGGGTGCAAAAGACCCGGTGATGCATCGCCTTGTGCCCTCGCTGGTGCAGTTGATGGGCGCGCAATATACAGAACTGGGGCAGGCGCAGGCGCTGATCGAAGAAACGCTGCTGCTGGAGGAAACCCGGTTCAAGCAGACCCTCGATCGCGGTCTGAAACTGCTGGATGATGAGGTCGCGGGACTGCCCGAAGGTGAGGCTCTGCCCGGTGATGCGGCGTTCAAGCTCTATGACACCTATGGCTTCCCGCTGGACTTGACGCAGGATGCGCTGCGTGAAAAGGGCCGGACCGTGGATACCGACGGGTTCGATGCGGCCATGGCCGAACAAAAGGCCAAAGCACGCGCTGCTTGGGCAGGTTCGGGTGAGGCCGCGGATCAGGCTGTTTGGTTTGATGTGCTGGACAGTGCCGGGGCCACGGATTTCCTGGGCTATGATACCGAAAAGGCCGAAGGACAGGTTGCGGGTCTGGTCGTGGATGGCGCGCTGGTCGAAGCTATTGAACAGGGTGGCACAGGCTGGGTCATCGTAAACCAGACCCCATTCTATGGTGAGGCCGGTGGTCAGGTCGGCGATACCGGTGAAATCCGTCGTCTAGAGAACATGCAGGACGTTGCCAAAGTCGAAGACACGCGCAAATTTGCTGAAGGCAAGGTCTATGCGCATAAGGTAACGGTCAGCCAGGGTAAACTGTCCAAGGGCGACGCGGTCGAGCTTGAAGTCGATCATACCCGCCGCAGCGCAATCCGGGCGAACCACTCGGCCACGCACCTGCTGCACGAGGCATTGCGCGAAACGCTGGGCGATCATGTGGCCCAGCGGGGGTCTCTGAACGCAGCGGATCGTTTGCGGTTCGATTTCAGTCATTCCAAGGCGCTTGCTCTTGACGAAATCCAGAAAGTCGAGCGGGAGGTGAATGATTTCATCCGACAGAACTCGGCCGTTGAAACACGGATCATGACACCGGAGGATGCGCGCGCATTGGGCGCTCAGGCGCTGTTTGGCGAGAAATATGGTGACGAAGTGCGCGTCGTGTCGATGGGCAAAGCGGCAACTGGCAAAGGTCAGGACGGTGAAACCTGGTCCATCGAACTGTGCGGCGGTACGCATGTGCGTCAGACCGGAGATATTGGCACTTTCGTTGTGCTGGGCGACAGTGCCAGCAGTGCCGGTGTGCGTCGGATCGAGGCCCTGACTGGGGATGCCGCCTTCCGCTATCTGTCGGCGCAGGATCACCGTCTGGCGCAAGTTGCACTCGAGCTGAAAGCGCAACCCGATGATGTCGTTGGCCGGGTGAAATCCCTGCTGGACGAGCGCAAGGCATTGCAGAACGAAGTGGCGCAACTGAGACGTGATCTGGCGATGGCAGGCGGTTCAGGGCAAGGCAGTGCCGAGGCCAAGGACGTGAACGGTGTGCCGTTCCTGGCACAGGCCCTTACAGGCGTGTCTGGCAAAGACCTTCCTGCTTTGATCGACGAACACAAAAGCCGTCTTGGCACGGGCGCTGTTCTGCTGATCGCGGATGCGGGCGGCAAGGCGGCGGTGGCCGCCGGCGTGACCCCGGATCTTACCGATAAGGTCTCGGCCGTGGATCTGGTGCGCGCGGCGGTGGCCGAACTGGGTGGCAAAGGCGGCGGTGGTCGCCCCGACATGGCACAAGGTGGTGGTAAGGACGCTACAAATTCCGAGGCTGCGATCAAAGCGGCCGAAGACGTTTTGGGAGGATAATATGGCAGCTCTCTGGATTGCGCATGTGACGGTGACGGACACAGAAGCATATGGGAAATATGCAGAATTGGCCGGACCGGCGATTGCCAAGCATGGTGGAACATTCATCGCGCGCGCGGCACGCTTTGTACAACTTGAAGGCAAAGAACGCCCGCGCAATGTGGTCGCGCGCTTTCCATCGCTTGAGGCCGCGGTCGAGTGTTACAACTCGGATGAATATCAGGCTGCGCTGGACTTCGCACGTGATGCAAGCGAGCGAGAATTGGTGGTTGTTGAGATCACCGAATAGAATCGCACCTGCTGTCGTGTACCTGTGAAGGGTGACAGCACTTTGATGCGCGGATTTTGGCCCAGTCGGACAAGTTTTGCTATGTATCGATTGGGTCATTAATTTGATTTCAGAGAATCTTTTATTTTCAAATAGTTGATTTGTTATCCGTTGAGGCGGAACAAAGCGCGCGCCCCACAATTGTGACAGCAGCACCGCAATTCTTGCCTGAAATGGTCATATTGAGTGACGAATTTCCGCCTCTTTTCCCCGTCAATTTTCCCTTAGATTGCGTCGACGTGCCCGTTTACCGATAGTTTCCGAAATGGGGATACGGTCCGGTTTGTCGGCAATCGCTTGGATGAACCAGGATCGAGGGACAGGCATGAAATCGTTTGGCAGTGAACTCGGAACCGTTGTTGGGCGCCTTGTACCTGCGACGGCTCGGGCTGTTGGCCTAGCTGCATTGGCATCCGGGGCACTTTTTGCAACCGCCCCGGCCGAAGCCCGAGAAAACAGCTTTATCCAGACAGCTGTTTCGTCTCCCCCACCTTCAGGTGCGCGACAATTGTGCCGACAATATACTTGGGCCTGTTCCAGCAAGCGCTCGGTCGTGCTGACCAGTCAGCAAGAGATGCAGATTGTGAACCGTGTGAACCGCCGCGTAAATGCGACGACGCGTGAAGTGACCGACCAATCGCAGTACCGCACGCGCGAACGCTGGGCGTTGCCGACTTCGCTTGGCGGTGATTGCGAGGATTTTGCCCTGCTGAAGAAACGTGATCTGATCCGAGCAGGTATTGATCCCAGCAAGCTTTTGATCGCCACAGTGCTCGATAGACAGAGAAACGCGCATGCCGTTCTGGTCTATCGGTCCGCATCAGGAGATTTGGTTTTGGACAATCTAACCAACCGGATCAAACGCTGGTCGGATACCCGCTATTTCTTCTTGCGGATGCAAGACCCCCGGAAACCCAGCAGTTGGGTGGGAGTCTACGGGCGTTCTTAGCGTGACCCGATATTAGAGCGCAGGACGAAAAAAGAGGCGACCGGTTGGTCGCCTCTCTGTCTTTGGGTAAACGGGCCCAGATCAGCTTTCGTCGTCATTGGCGCCGCTGCCTTGGCCAGGGCTTGCGCCCTCGGAGCCGTTGCCGCCTCCGTTGTTGCCTTGGTTACCGTTGTTGCCGCCGTTCCCGTTCCCGTTGCCGTTCCCGTTTCCGTTGCCACCGCCGTTGCCGTTGCCGTTGCCGTTGTCACCGCCGTCGCCGTTGTCACCGCCGTCGCCGTTGTCACCGCCGTCGCCGTTGTCACCGCCGTCGCCGTTGTCACCACCGTCGCCGTTGTCACCACCGTCGCCGTTGTCACCACCGTCGCCGTTGTCACCACCGTCGCCGTTGTCACCACCGTCGCCGTTGTCACCGCCGTCGTCGTTGCTACCGCCGTCGCCGTTGTCACCACCATCGCCGTTGTCACCACCGTCGTCGTTGTCACCACCGCCGTCGCCGCCGTTACCGTTGTCGCCATCGTTATCGGATTCATCCGCATCACCGTCGCCGGTGCGCTGTGTATTTGAAGCGATCGTTGCGGTAGGAATATCCGTCAGAACCGCCGCAAAAGCCGGGCAGAACTCAGATGTACGTGCCAGAATGTCTTCGAAATCTGCGCGTCTCTGAATATAGCGCAGCATCCGCGCGTCAACCACAGAGCATCCGCACAGAGTTTCAGTTGAAACCGACTGACGCGCTGTTTTTACGGTGCACTTGTCGGCGGCCAAGGCCGGTGCCGCAAACGGAATTGCGGCCGAAATGAAAACAATTGACAATAAACGAGATTTTACGCGCATGGCGTTACTCCTTAGTACTCATTAAGCCGTATTTGCACGAACACTCGTGCCATACTTTAAACATAATTACAGCCATCCCTCGTCACATTTTCAAGAAGTGCGGGAAAAAGAAAAGCCCTCAATTTCGGGGCAAAAAAGGAAAATATATTAAAAACAACAATAAAGCCCGCCGGCGAGGCGGGCCTATATGTTGTGTGTTTTTCCGTGGTGGACGCAAATATGTCACGATTGTGGAATTGTTTCCACACTGTGAACTGTTTTACAGTCTTTTAGCTAGGCGGACTTTGCCATGCGTTTGCGTTCGTGCGGGTCCAGGAATCGTTTGCGCAAGCGGACCGCATTGGGCGTGACCTCGACCAATTCGTCATCGTCGATATAAGCGATGGCTTCCTCCAACGAGAACTGGACATGAGGCGTAAGGCGCACCGCATCGTCCGAGCCGCTGGCACGAACGTTGGTCAGCTTTTTGCCCTTCAGCGGGTTCACTTCCAGATCATTGTCGCGCGAATGCTCGCCGATCACCATACCCTGATAGACATCTGTTTGTGGCGCCACGAACATGCGGCCACGCTCTTCAAGGTTCCACAGGGCGTAGGCGACCGCCTGACCTTTCTCCATCGAGATCAGAACGCCCGCGCGACGTCCGGGGATCGCTCCCTTATGCGCGGCCCAGCCGTGGAACACGCGGTTCAGGACACCGGTTCCGCGGGTGTCGGTCAGGAATTCACCGTGATAGCCGATCAGTCCGCGCGAGGGGACATGCGCGATGATGCGGGTCTTGCCGGCACCTGCAGGGCGCATCTCGACCAGTTCACCCTTGCGTGCACCTGTGATTTTTTCGATCACAGCGCCCGAGAATTCGTCATCCACGTCGATGGTGACTTCTTCGATGGGCTCCAGCCGCTGGCCGTCTTCTTCGCGGAACAGGACCTGCGGGCGGGAGATACTGAGTTCAAACCCTTCGCGGCGCATGTTTTCGATCAGAACGCCCATCTGCAATTCGCCACGGCCTGCGACCTCGAACGCCTCGCCACCGGGGGTGTCGCTGATGCGGATGGCGACATTCGATTCGGCCTCTTTCATCAGGCGGTCACGGATCACGCGGGACTGGACCTTTTTGCCGTCACGACCGGCCAGAGGCGAGTCGTTGATGCCAAAGGTCACTGTGATGGTCGGCGGGTCAATGGGCTGAGCGGGCAGGGCCTCGTCCACCTGCGGGGAAACCAGCGAATCTGCCACGGTTGCCTTGCTCATGCCTGCGATGGTGACGATGTCACCGGCTTCGGCCACGTCGATGGGCTGTTGCGCCAAACCACGGAAGGCCAGAATTTTCGAGGCGCGGAAGTTTTCGATCAGGGTCCCGTCGCGCGACAGGGCCTTGAGGCTGTCACCCGCTTTCAGAGTCCCGCTTTCCACACGGCCGGTCAGAATGCGGCCGATGAACGGATCGCTGCCCAGCGTGGTGGCCAGCATGCGGAAGGGTTCGTTTTTTTTGTCGGCCTGTTTCGGCGCAGGCACGTGATCCACGATCAGATCAAACAGAGCGGTCAGGTCCTTGCGGGGGCCATCCAGCTCCATATCCGCCCAGCCCGAGCGGCCCGAGGCGTACATGGCCGGGAAGTCCAGTTGATCATCATCGGCGCCCAGATTGGCGAACAGGTCGAAACATTCATCCAACGCGCGGTCGGGTTCAGCGTCGGGCTTGTCGACCTTATTCAGCACAACGATCGGACGCAGGCCCAGTGCCAGCGCTTTGGAGGTCACGAATTTGGTTTGGGGCATCGGACCTTCAGCGGCATCTACCAGCAGAACTACGCCGTCGACCATCGAGAGGATGCGCTCTACCTCGCCGCCGAAGTCGGCGTGGCCAGGGGTGTCGACGATGTTGATGCGGGTGCCTTTCCACTCGACCGAAGTCGCTTTGGCAAGGATGGTGATACCGCGCTCGCGTTCCAGATCGTTGCTGTCCATGGCGCGTTCCGCCACGGCCTGATTTTCCCGGAACGCGCCGGATTGTTTGAGCAGCTCATCCACCAGGGTCGTTTTACCGTGGTCCACGTGAGCGATGATTGCGATATTGCGCAGGTCCATGAGGTCAGCCTTAAAACGGGAAGTTGCCGCGCGCATAGCGCGGTTTGAGCAAATAGGCCAGCCCTAACCGCTGGTCAGTGCCCTGCAGTCTTGGAAAACAGGTGAATGACGAGGATTCCGGTCAGGATCATGCCCAGTCCAAGCACGGCGGGCCAGTCTAACCGCTGACCAAAGACCAAGAAGCCGATGATGGCAATCAGCGCAATGCCCATACCGGACCAGATTGCATAGACGATCCCGACGGGCATGTAACGAAGGGTCAGCGCCATCAGATAAAACGCAATTCCGTATCCGACCACCACGAGGACCGAGGGCCAGAACCGTGTGAATTGCTGGCTGGCTTGCAAAGCGGTGGTGCCGATGGTCTCGGCGATCACGGCAAACAGCAAAATGAGATAGGCTTTGGGCATCGGAGTCTCGATCTGAGTGTGGCGGAGTGGATTGATCACGAAACTATCGGCGCAGGCAAGGTCTTTCTTGCGCGCAGTAACGGGTGTGAAAATCGCGCGGACTTACTTCAATTGGTCAGGATTACCGGACTGTTTTTGACAAGGAAAACTGGCACCAGAACGACAGATTTTTTGAGTTCAGAGTTCATTATAATGACGAGTTTTGCGAAATCCGTGATCGCTCTTTCAGCCCTGATCGTTCTTTTCGGCTGGTTTATCAGCGCCGGGTCAACCCGTGACAAAGCAGATCAGGACATGGTGCCCGAAGCAAGCGCTCAGGTCTGATTCAATATCGAGGCAAGAGGTCAAGCGGGTTCGCGGCTGGCGAAATAAGCCTCAAGCTGCGGCCGCAGCCATGACCAAAGCTGCGGTGCGCCTCGGTTGATCGGAACGCCAACGCGGCTGTCGATCTGCGCAAGGCTCACGTTATAGTCCACCCATGATCCGCCACCGGTGGCGAGGTTGCCGATCGGTGTTTGGAACCGGTCAATGGCCTTTGCAAATTGTGCATCAGGCGTTTCGGCCGTTTCGAATTCGAGCCAAATCGCGTGAAACGCGTCGCGCTGGTCGGTGGGCAGAAGCCCAAACAGACGCTCCGCGGCAGCACGCTCTTCGGCTTCCTGCGCGGCTTTGTCTACTTGGCCGTGGATAGGGTGGTCGCCAGCATCGATTTCCACAATGTCATGCAACAACAACATCCTGAGCACGCGCGAGATCGAAACCTCAGAACCGCCATATTCCGCCAAAACCCACGCAAACAGCATGATATGCCAGGAATGTTCAGCCGAGTTTTCAAAGCGGTCGTTCGACAACAATCGCGAGGCCCGCAGAACCGCTTTCAACCGATCGGCTTCCACCAGAAAGGGCAGGCGGGCCGAAAATGTGGTCTCAACTGGGGTTTCATCGCGCAAGATCGCATGGGCGTGGGTGAATGCCGCTGGCAGCGCCGTCTCAAGATAGGCCGCGCGCCTTGCGTTCAGGTTATCTCTGGCAATCTCGATGTGGTCGGGGTTGGGGTTGGGCGCGCACAGGACCTGGAACAAAGGCTGGCACCGGTCCAGTCGCTTGGCGAATTGCGCGTCAGGCGTCGCGTCTGCTTCGAACTCTTGCCAGAGGGACAGAAATGCTTGCGCCTGATCCGACGGCAACAGGCCAAAAAGCTCAAGCGCCGCTGCGTGTTCGGCTTCCTCTACCGCGTCCCAGTCTGTTTGCAGGTGGATGGGATGATCGCCGACCACGATCTCGACCAGATCATGCAGCAACAACATCTGGATCACGCGGTCGATCTGCACCTGTGCCTTGGCCAGTGGGGACATGACCAGCGCCCATAAGGCCAGATGCCAGCTGTGCTCGGCGGCGTTTTCGGCCCTGGACTGATCCAGCAGCGTGTTGGCGCGGCTGACGGATTTCAGCTTGTCCGCCTGTTTCAGAAACGAGACCTGAGCGGACAGCCGTTCCGTCATTGCTTTTCGATCGCCTTCACCTGACTGCGATGTTCCGCCAGTCTTTGCACCACGAATTTGCGCGCTTTGCGTTCGGCCAACCGAACGCGGATTTCGGTCAGAAACGCCTCTTCCAATGTTTGGGAAGACGCGCCCAGCATTTCGCCAACTTCGACAAAGAACCGGTCGTCGCCGGTTTCATCCATCACTTTCATTGTGTCTTCGGCCAGCTTGGACGCCAGTGAAGTGATCGTGTCGGACATCAGCGCGTATTCTCGGTCAGGCGGCGTTTCACATAGTCGCTGACGTCGGTAATCAGCGTGTCCATGTGGCGGTCCTGGAAGAAGTGATCAGCACCCTCGACCTCATTATGGGTGATGGTGATGCCCTTTTGCTCGTGCAGTTTGTTGACCAGCGATGTGGTATCCGCCGGAGGGGCTACCCGGTCTGCCGATCCGTTGATGATCAGCCCCGAGGACGGGCAAGGGGCCAGGAACGAAAAGTCGTACATATTGGCAGGCGGCGAGACGCTGATAAAGCCGGTGATCTCGGGGCGTCGCATCAGCAACTGCATCCCGATCCATGCGCCAAAGGAAAACCCTGCGACCCAGCAATGTTTCGAGTTGTTGTTCATCGACTGCAAATAGTCCAGCGCCGAGGCTGCATCGCTTAGCTCGCCCACGCCCTGATCGTATTCGCCCTGGCTGCGACCCACGCCACGGAAGTTGAACCGCAGAACGGTGAACCCCATGTTATAGAACGCGTAGTGCAGGTTATAGACCACCTTGTTGTTCATGGTCCCGCCGAATTGAGGATGCGGGTGCAGCACGATGGCGATCGGTGCGTCTTTTTCCTTTTGCGGGTGGTAGCGGCCTTCCAAGCGGCCTTCTGGTCCGGGAAAAATCACCTCGGGCATGTGTGCGTCGGTCCTGTCTTTTTCTTCTGGGTGCCCAGAAATACTTGACGGTTATCGTCGGGCACCTTAGAACGGTTCTAATTTAGATGCTGGGCGCCGAAGCGCTGCCTGTCGGAGATACGCACTGGCAGCGGCGACGTCAATGATTTCGCGCGTAAACTGCGATGAGGGAATGCAAATGAAGCTGTCGACCAAGGGTCGTTATGCGATGGTGGCGCTGGCCGATATCGCCCTTCAGCCCTCGGGCGGGCTGGTGACGCTTGGCGAAATTTCGGCGCGTCAGGATATCTCACTGCCGTACCTTGAGCAGCTCTTCGTCAAACTGCGCCGGGCCGACTTGGTATCGTCGGTGCGTGGACCGGGTGGCGGCTATCGTCTGGCCCGCCCCGCATCCGAGATCCGCGTGGTTGAGATTCTGGCCGCAGTCGATGAAACCGTCGACGCGTTGCAAAAAGGCGCGGGTGCGACCGGGGCGCTGTCTGGCAGCCGGGCGCAATCTCTAACCAATCGACTGTGGGAAGGGCTGAGCGCCCATGTCTACGTTTTCCTGCATCAGACGCGCCTATCGGATGTGATTCAGAACGATCTTGCGCCTTGTCCGGCGGTGCCCAGCCTATTTGCCGTTGTGGACGAATAAGATGACAGGGAACAAACAAAATGTTCTGGTCGGCGAAAAGGTGAATCCGTGACACGTGTTTACCTGGACCATAACGCAACAACCCCACTGCGCCCCGAGGCACGCGAGGCGATGATTGCCGCGATGGAGATGTGCGGCAACCCGTCCTCGGTCCATGCCGAAGGTCGCGCGGCCAAGGCAGTGATTGAGCGTGCGCGGGCACAGATTGCGACTGCATTCGGGGCGGATGGTGCGGATATTGTATTCATATCAGGATCGACCGAAGGGGCAGCGCTGGCTTTGGAAGGTCGAGGTCTGCACGGGGCTGCCATTGAACATGATGCTGTTCGCGCGTGGACTACGGAAGACTTGCTAGTTTCACCGGAGGGGGCAGTTACAGTGGCCGATCCGGCGCAATCCACGCTGCAACTTGCCAATTCCGAGACAGGGATCGTGCAGGCGTTGCCAGCAGGTCTGGCGGTTACGGATGCGACTCAGGCGTTCGGGAAATTGCCGGTGGCGTTCAACTGGCTGGATGCGCAGATGGCATTGATCTCGGCCCATAAGCTTGGTGGTCCAAAAGGCGTTGGCGCGGTTGTGATGAAGCGCGGCACCGATCTGCCCGCCCGGATCAAGGGCGGCGGGCAAGAGATGGGACGGCGCTCGGGTACCGAAAATGTCATTGGAATCGCGGGGTTCGGGGCTGCTGCTGAAGCTGCGGCGCGTGATCTGGCCGATGGAGTTTGGGAGCAGGTCAAAGAATTTAGAAATATTCTAGAAAAGGCCCTTGAGGCCGGTTCTAAATCTACTATTTTTGTCGGGAAAGATCACGAACGCCTGCCGAACACCCTGTGTTTCGCCACCCCCGGTTGGAAGGGTGAGACGCAGGTCATGCAGATGGATTTGGCTGGATTTGCAATCAGCGCAGGTTCGGCCTGTTCCAGCGGCAAGGTGCGCGCAAGTGCGGTGCTGACCGCGATGGGATTTGACGAGGTAACAGCTGCCAGCGCAATTCGCGTCTCGCTGGGGCCTGCGACAACGGAAGAAGATGTGCTGCGTTTCGCGGAAACGTGGCTTGAAAAAGAGAAAAAGCATCGCGCGCGGGCCGCGTGATCAGACGGAGGGTGTCTTATGGCCGCTTTGGACCAGACCCAGGTAAAAGAGGGTGTCGATCAGGAAACCGTGGATGCGGTACGCGAGGTCGGAACCTATAAATACGGCTGGGAAACTGATATTGAGATGGAATACGCGCCCAAGGGCGTGAACCCTGATATCGTGCGCCTGATCTCGGAAAAGAACGAAGAACCCGAGTGGATGACCGAATGGCGTTTGGCCGCGTTCGAGCGCTGGACTCAGATGGATGAGCCGAACTGGGCGATGGTCAGCTATCCCAAGATCGATTTTCAGGACCAGTATTACTATGCCCGTCCCAAGTCGATGGAGGAAAAGCCCAAGTCCTTGGACGAGGTCGACCCCAAGCTGCTGGCGACTTACGAAAAGCTCGGCATCCCACTGAAAGAACAGATGATTCTGGCAGGTGTAGAAGGTGCCGAGGATGCCCCGGCTGAGGGTCGCAAGGTTGCTGTGGACGCGGTGTTTGACTCGGTTTCTGTTGGCACCACGTTTCAGAAAGAGCTGAAACAAGCCGGCGTTATTTTCTGCTCGATCTCTGAGGCGATCCGCGAGCATCCCGAACTGGTCAAGAAATATCTGGGTTCGGTGGTTCCGGTCTCGGACAACTTTTACGCCACGCTGAATTCGGCCGTGTTCTCGGATGGCTCGTTCGTCTACATCCCGCCGGGCGTGCGCTGCCCCATGGAGCTGAGCACCTATTTCCGCATCAACGCGGAGAACACAGGTCAATTTGAACGCACCTTGATCATTGCCGATAAGGGCTCGTATGTGTCCTATCTGGAAGGCTGCACCGCACCCCAGCGCGATACCGCACAGCTGCACGCGGCTGTGGTCGAGATCATCATCGAAGAAGATGCCGAGGTGAAATACTCGACCGTCCAGAACTGGTTCCCCGGTGATGAGAATGGCAAGGGCGGCATCTATAACTTTGTGACCAAACGCGCCGATTGCCGGGGCGACCGGTCCAAGGTGATGTGGACGCAGGTCGAGACCGGTTCCGCTGTAACATGGAAATACCCGTCCTGCATCCTGCGGGGCGAGGAAAGCCAAGGCGAGTTCTATTCGATTGCCATCGCCAACAACTATCAGCAGGCTGACACCGGCACCAAGATGGTCCATCTGGGCAAAAACACCAAGTCACGCATCGTGTCCAAGGGCATCAGCGCGGGTAAGGCGCAGAACACCTATCGTGGTCTGGTCTCGATGCATCCCAAGGCTAAGAACAGCCGCAACTATACCCAGTGTGACAGCTTGCTGATCGGCGACAAATGCGGGGCGCACACAGTGCCGTATATCGAGGTCAAGAACAACTCATCGCGCGTTGAGCATGAGGCGACCACATCCAAGGTGGATGACGATCAGCTGTTTTACTGCCGTCAGCGCGGCATGGACGAGGAAGAAGCCGTGGCGCTGGTGGTAAACGGGTTCTGCAAGGACGTGTTGCAGGCGTTGCCGATGGAGTTTGCCATGGAAGCGCAGCAACTGGTCGCCATCTCGTTGGAGGGGTCGGTGGGTTAACCACCTGCCTGTTTCAAAAAGGACGTCTCACATTGGCTGCGCACTCGAAATATGTGCTGAAAACCGCTGCGCCTGCCGGGTATTGCGCCCGGCGGACCGCTGGGGTTTTGCGCGGCGCTGGCGTGGGGCGGAGATAGGCGATGGAACAGTCTGTAGCGCATCCCGACAAGCAGCCGGTCAAGCTGTATTGGTGGGCCAGTCGTCCCAATTTTGGCGATGACCTGTCACGCGATGTCGTGTCTTTCGTGGCCGGCCGCGATGTGGTCTGGACCAAACCTGTGCGGGCGGATTTGTTTGCGATCGGGTCCATCATGTCATTGGCCCGCAAAGGGGCGCTGGGGCGTGGATCGTCACATAAGCCGATGATCTGGGGAAGTGGATGTCTTGAACCGCTTGCGGCCGATTTTGTCGAGACGTTGCAGCCGCCGAAAACCGTGCGCGGGCCGATCACGGCGTCCCTGCTGAACCTGCGGGGCGTAACCTACGGTGATCCCGGTATACTCGCGGCCAAGGTGCATGCCCGGAGCGAACCACAGCAGGATATCATCGGCATCGTTCCGCATCACACTGAGGTTGACGATCCTACAATTCAAAATCTGGTCGGCTCAGACCCGCGTTTTCGCCTTATCGACACGCGGCGTCCGGCCAAGGTCGTGTGCGATGAGATCGCGGCGTGCTGCGTGGTGTTTTCGTCCAGCTTACACGGGCTGATCGTGGCCGACAGCTACGGCGTGGCCAACCATTGGTTTGCCCACAAGGAAATACATACGAAGCCCGGTTTGAAATTCTACGATTATGCAACCGGAATAGAACGTGCTTTGCCCATGCCTCTTGGGGTGGACGACATTGCGCAAAAAGCGAAACAAGAGCCTCCGGCAACGCTGACATACCAGGATGGTATCGAACGCAGTCAGTCGAACCTGTTGGAGAGCTTTTCAACGAACAGTCAGGAAACGGAACTCCATCATGCTTGAAATCAAGAACCTGCACGTGAAACTTGAGGAAGAAGAGAAGCAAATCCTTAAAGGTGTCGATCTGACGGTCGAGGCCGGTAAGGTGCACGCGATCATGGGGCCGAATGGCTCGGGTAAGTCGACGCTCAGCTATGTGCTTTCGGGGCGCGACGGGTATGAAGTAACCGATGGGTCGGCGACTCTGGGCGGTGAAGATCTGCTGGAGATGGAACCGGAAGAGCGCGCCGCCGCTGGCGTCTTTCTGGCGTTCCAATACCCGGTCGAAATTCCGGGCGTGGGCAACATGACCTTCCTGCGTACCGCCGTGAATGCCCAGCGCAAGGCGCGCGGTGAGGATGAGCTGTCAGCGGCTGACTTCCTGAAAGAGGTCCGCACCAAGGCCAAGTCGCTGAAAATCGACGCAGACATGCTGAAACGCCCTGTCAATGTTGGCTTCTCAGGCGGTGAGAAAAAGCGCAACGAGATCCTGCAAATGGCGATGCTCGAGCCCAAGATGTGCATCTTGGACGAAACCGACTCGGGTCTGGATGTGGACGCGATGAAGCTGGTGGCAGAGGGTGTGAACGCGCTGCGCGACGAAGGACGTGGGTTCCTGGTGATCACGCACTATCAGCGTTTGTTGGATCACATCAAACCGGACGTTGTGCACATCATGGCGGACGGCAAGATCGTCAAAACCGGTGGCCCCGATCTGGCACTGGAAGTTGAAAACAACGGTTACGCCGACATTCTGGCCGAGGTGAACTGATGGCTCTGCCCGAAGTGAAACAAACCGCTACCGAGGCGCGGTTGGCCAATCTGGTCATGCCCGACGCCGGTTGCACCCGTGCCGCGCGCGAAGACGCGCTGGCCCGTGTGCTGGAAATGGGTCTGCCCGGTCGCCGGGATGAGTATTGGAAATACACCCGCCCGGATACGCTGGTCGCGCCCGAGGCCCCTCGGGCCGCACTGTTCGATCCGGACGAGGCCATGTTGTTCGCCGATCTGGACCGTTTGAAGATCGTTTTCGTCGATGGCGTTTTCAGCCCTGAGGAATCCGATGATCTGACTCTGGAAGGTGTCACCATCGACCGGATCGAGGACATTTGCTTTAAAGATATTCACTGGGCGAAAGAGCTGTACGGCGTGCTGGAAGCGCGGGGTCAATCGCCTGTGCAACGTCCTCTGGCGGCGCTGAACACGGCTTTTGCGGCGGATGGGATTGCGATTCATGTCTCAGGCAAGCCGTCCAAGCCGATCAGCTTTATTTATCGCCATGCCTCGGAAACCTCTGACGCGATGCTGCACCATATCATCCGCGTCGAAAGCGGTGCCGAGGTGACGATCCTTGAAAATGGCCCTGCCGCCTCGCGTTTCAACAAATGCATGGAGATCGACATTGCCGATGGTGGGGTGTTGCATCACGTGCGGGCGCAAGGCCGCGATCACGAACGTCGTGCCGCGACCCACATGTTCACGCGTCTGGGGCAGGAATCGGTCTACAAATCCTTCACCCTGACTGTGAATGGCGTGCTGACGCGCAACGAACAAGTGGTCGAGCTGACCGGAGACGATGCGGTGGCCCATGTTGCCGGTGCCTGCGTTGGTGACGGCGATTTCCATCACGACGATACCGTCTTCATCACGCATGACGCCGTGAATTGCGAAAGCCGTCAGGTGTTCAAGAAGGTGCTGCGCAACGGTGCCACCGGCGTGTTTCAGGGCAAGATCCTTGTCAAGGAGGGCGCGCAGAAGACGGATGGCTATCAGATCAGCCAATCGCTGTTGCTGGACGACGACAGCCAGTTCCTGGCCAAGCCCGAGCTTGAGATCTATGCTGATGACGTGGCGTGTTCGCACGGTTCGACCTCGGGCGCGATTGATGAAACGGCCCTGTTCTATCTGCGCTCGCGCGGGGTTCCGACCAAAGAGGCGACCAACATGCTGACGCTGGCGTTTCTGGCCGAGGCTGTGGACGAGATCGAAGATGACGCCCTGTCACAGGCCATTGTTGATCGCCTTGAAGGCTGGTTGTCGCGGCACAGCTGATGCCGGTGACGTCGGATATCGCCGCCACGTATCGAGGGCCAGGGCGCGTTGTGCGTCGGCTGCTCGATCTGGGCCAGCGCGAAGATCGCGCGCTGGTCTTTGTGATGGCGTTTTGCATTGTAGCTTTCGTTGCGCAATTGCCCGGCCTGTCTCGCCGTGCCCATCTGGAAGGGCTGGAGCTGAATATGCTCATGGGCGGGGCGTTGCTGGGCACGGTGATCATCCTGCCCCTGTTCTTCTATCTGCTGGCGTTCGTCTCACATGGCGCCGCGCGGTTGGTTGGAGGGAAGGGGACAGCTTACGGCGCGCGGGTTGCTTTGTTCTGGGCGCTGTTGTCCTCTACCCCGCTGGTGCTGTTGAACGGTCTGGTGGCAGGGTTCATCGGGCCAGGGCCGACACTGACTGCGGTCGGGCTGATCTGGTTCGTGGTCTTCCTGTGGTTCTGGCTGGCAGGGTTGCGACAAGCGCAGAGGATTACGCAATGAACGGAATATCTTTACCCGATCTTGCGATCATGACGCTAACAGACCCGGCTCAGGCGGCACGGCATCTTTTGGCCCTGCGTCCGGGGCGTGAAGTCCTTTGGCTTGCTTTTTTTCTGGCCGTGGTTTTGAACGGGCTTGTTCAGGTCGGGATTGATCAACTGGTCCCAGTGCCCGAAGGTGTGCCGGTTCCACCGCCCGATCCGGTAGTCATGAATCTGTTCCTGTCTGCGGGGACAATGCTGATGGGCATCGTGGCTTTTTTTCTGATAGGTCGGTTTTTAGGCGGCGTTGCGCAGTTCGAAGACATAATGATCCTGTCTGTCTGGCTGCAGTTTCTGCAAACGGCTGCCCTGACCATTACTTTGTTGGTGTCACTGGTGGTGCCGTTCCTGATGGCGCTGTTCCTTCTGGCAACGGTCATCGTAAGCCTTTACGTCACACTGCATTTCATCAATGAGGCGCATAAATTCGGCTCGATCTTGAAATCCTTTGGGGTCATTGTGCTGTCCGCTCTTGTGGCGATGCCATTGGTCCTTGCTCTGGCGCCCAGCGGGCCTGTCTAGGAAGAATACTATGTACGATGTACAGAAAATCCGCGCGGACTTTCCGATCCTTTCGCGTGAAGTGAACGGAAAACCGCTGACCTATCTGGATAATGGCGCTTCGGCCCAGAAGCCGCAGGTGGTGATCGACGCGGTGACCCGCGCCTACGCTGAAGAATACTCAAACGTACACCGTGGATTGCACTATCTGTCCAATTTGGCGACCGAAAAATACGAGTCCGTACGCGGCACGATTGCGAAGTTTCTGGGCGCTGCAGATGAGGATGAGATTGTCCTGAATTCTGGTACGACCGAAGGGATCAACCTCGTCGCCTATGGCTGGGCCATGCCGCGTCTACAGGCAGGGGATGAGATCGTGCTGAGCGTGATGGAGCATCACGCCAACATCGTCCCCTGGCATTTTCTGCGCGAACGGCAAGGTGTTGTCCTGAAATGGGTTGACGTGGATGCCGAAGGTGGGCTGGACCCACAGGCTGTCATTGACGCTGTTGGCCCCAAGACCAAACTGGTTGCCGTCACTCAATGTTCCAACGTTTTAGGCACCGTTGTGGACGTCAAAGCGATCACCGAAGGGGCCCATGCCAAAGGTGTTCCGGTTCTGGTCGATGGCAGCCAGGGTTCGGTACACATGCCGGTCAATGTTCAGGACATTGGTTGCGACTTTTACGCGATCACCGGGCACAAGCTCTATGGCCCATCCGGGTCTGGTGCGATCTACATCAAGTCCGAACGTATGGCTGAGATGCGTCCCTTTATCGGGGGCGGCGACATGATCAAAGAGGTCAGCAAGGATCAGGTGATCTACAATGATCCGCCGATGAAGTTCGAAGCCGGAACACCGGGTATTGTGCAAACTATCGGACTGGGCGTGGCGCTGGATTACATGATGGACTTGGGGATGGAGAACATTGCCGCCCACGAAGCTGGTCTGCGCGACTATGCGATGGAGCGGTTGACGGGCCTCAACTGGTTGCAGGTTCAGGGCACCCGTGCTGACAAGGCCGCCATTTTCAGCTTTACGCTGGACGGGGCAGGGCATGCGCATGATGTATCGACCATTCTGGACAAAAAAGGCGTTGCGGTGCGCGCAGGCCACCATTGCGCCGGTCCGTTGATGGATTTCTACGGGGTCACTGCCACCTGCCGGGCGAGCTTTGGGCTCTATAACACCAAGGATGAGGTCGACACACTGATCGACGCGCTGGAACTGGCGCATGATCTCTTTGCTTGAAACCTGTTTGTTCCGGGTGGATTTGCAGTTGCACCCGGATCGGAACAAGGTTAGCTAACGGCCAAGGCACCTGTAGCTCAGCTGGATAGAGCGCTGCCCTCCGAAGGCAGAGGCCAGAGGTTCGAATCCTCTCAGGTGCGCCATTTTCCTTTGAATTTTCCTGTTCGCGCTCTGGGTCGATTGAATCTGGACAGGGGACGCGCGCGCAAAAAAACCGCCGGGTCTTGGGGGCCGGCGGTCGAGAATACGGGTTGGTTTTGTATGTTGGTGCTTACCCGCCCCAACTACGGATATCGCCGCAATCCATGTGCACGAAATTCGAGCGATAGTATTTGCCCACCCCGCCCGCACGGCAGGATATGGCGGCCTTGGCCATCTGCGAGACTGACCGGGACGACAAGCGCAGGTCAGCGGCCTGACCCTTCATATGAAGTGAGTTCTTGGCCACGCGGCGCGATCGGGACCGAAGCATCGCGTTGGTCTGAGGTGAGCGGTAGCCAGACAGCAGCGTGTAGGGTTCGTCAACGTCCAGCAGATTATGTGAGGCAGCCATGATGTCGATGGTGCGCAGGTCCATGTCCTTGACTTGGTCCGTCCGCCAGTCACGCATGAAGTGGTTCACTTCTTTGACAGCGTCCTTGATGTATTTTCCATCGACCCAATATATCATATCGATACGCTCGCCGGTGCGCCCGGAATACATCCGGATACGGCGAATGTCGCCGCCGCCGCGGAGGAAACCTGCTGCGTTGGAATATGTTGGTGCTGCAACCACTGCCGTTGCCGCAAATGCGCCCAATAGGGCCCGCCGGGTCATACCCGAGGAACTGCTCGTCGTCATTTTATGTTCGTCCCGTACTGTTCCTGCCTGCACACGATGTTACGTGCGCGTTCTTAATTTTTTCCCATCCCAAGTACGGGTTTTATGGCACAGACGCAAAATCCAGCCAAGAAGTCTTTCATATTCATCTTTTCAAGGGGGAATTTTCGGCAGTTTTTTGCGCAGATGACACAAATCCGTATAATTTTCAGGCGCCAAGGGTGAGCGGGACTGTGGTCGATGCAAACGCGCATCAGGCGGGTAAAGAAGCATCGATGTGATGTATTTGTGAATGGACAAGCCCGTCGACCGGCCAGCATATTTGTTCGGCGTGGATACAGGCGCGCGTAGAGTGTTGAAGAATAAAGGTTATCCCATGCGAGCATTTTTTCGTGCATCCAGTGTTCTCGCTCTTGCTGCTTGCTTGGCGGCCACGACCGGCGTGGCCAACACTCCCGACAAACCGGCCACTGCCTTTCAGATGGCCGTGGCCGAATCTGCTCCGTCCGGGTCGGAGATTGCTGATTTTTACCGCGCGAACGGGTTTACACCGATTTGGGTGGGAGAGACGCCAGAACATGCGACGCGTCGTGCGAGCCTGATTCAGGCGTTGGCCACTGCCCATATGCACGGCCTGCCCGATGCCTATAACGTCGAGGCGCTGTTGACCAAGATGCAAGAGGCCCGTTCGGTCCGGGATCTGGGCGCTGTCGAAATGGCGCTGAGCCGGACCTTTATCGCATATGCAAATGACCTTTATTCCGGAGCGCTCCGGCCTGCGGATATCGATGAGGGGTTGGTGCGCAAGGTACAGCGCCGCTCGACCGTGGATCATATGCAAGGGGTCGTGTCCGAGAACGCGGCCTATTTTGATCAACTTGCGCCGCAGACCGCCCAGTATCGGGCATTGATGAAGCAGAAAGTAGCCTTGAAAGCTTTGATCGATCAGGGCGGATGGGGTGCGACTGTGCCTCAGGACAAGCTGGAACTTGGTGATACCGGTCCCAATGTGATCAAGCTGCGCAACCGGTTGGTTGCCATGGGTTATCTGAAACCCACCGCCAGCCCGCGCTTTGATGACGCGATGCTTGCCGCTGTGAAGGACTTCCAAACTGCGCACGGATTAGCCTCGGACGGGGTCGCGGGGCAGGGGACGATTACTGAACTGAACCGCTCAGCCTCAGACAGGCTGCGGGCGGTCTACGTGGCGCTGGAGCGGGAACGCTGGTTGCCGCGCGAGCGGGGCGAGCGGCATATTCTGGTCAATCAGGCGGATTTCTCGGCCAAGATCGTTGATGATGGCTTGGTGACGTTTGAAACGCGTGCGGTCATTGGAAAGAACGTTCACGATCGCCGCAGCCCGGAATTCTCGGATGAGATGGAGCATATGGTCATCAACCCTAGTTGGTATGTACCACGCTCGATCATCACAAAAGAATACCTGCCGCAGCTGCAATCGAACCCGAATGCGGTGAACCATATACATATCACTGATCGCAGTGGGCGGCAGATTGACCGGGGCGCAGTGGACTTTACCCAATTCACCGCGCGCAACTTCCCGTTTGCGATGCGTCAGCCGCCCAGCAAAAGCAATGCGTTGGGGTTGGTGAAGTTCATGTTCCCCAACCAGTACAATATCTATCTGCATGATACGCCCCAGAAATCTCTGTTCGCGCGCGAGTCGAGGGCGTTTTCGCATGGCTGTATCCGGCTGGCGCAACCCTTTGAGTTTGCCTACGCGTTGCTGGCCAAGCAGGAGGAAAACCCAAGGGCGTTTTTCCAGCGGGTTCTGGCAACCGGCAAGGAAACCACGGTGCCTCTGAAACAGCACGTCCCGGTGCATTTGATCTATCGCACGGCCTATATCGGCCCCAAAGGCGAGGTTCAGTATCGCCGTGACGTCTACAGCCGAGATCAGAAAATCTGGGACGCTTTGCAGAAAGCGGGGGTGGCCCTGCCGGACGTTCAGGGGTAATCACCGGATTAGGCCTTAATCCGGGGAACCCGACATGCACTATACCATTCAGCAGATTGCCGATGCCCTTGGCGCGGAATGTCAGGGCGATGTCAGCCTGATCATCGCGCGCGCAGCGGAACCGGCGGATGCAGGTCCTGATGATCTGGCGATGGCAATGTCCCCCAAATATGCCGAGGCTTTGGGCAACGGCGCGGCCCGCGCGGCCGTGTTGTGGGAAGGTGCGGATTGGCAGGCCATGGGGTTGCAGGCCGCCATCTTTGTTCCGCGTCCACGGATGGCAATGGCGGGGATCACCGCGATGCTGGACCGGGGGCAGGGGATTGCGCCCGGCATTGACCCGTCAGCCGTTGTCGACCCAACGGCAGAGATCGGCGAAGACGTCTCGATCGGCCCATTGGCGGTGATCGGCGCTCGGGCCAAAATCGGCGCGGGTTCGGTTATCGGGGCGCATTGTGTGGTCGGGATGGATGCAGTTCTGGGTCAGAACGCCATGCTGCGCGAAATGGTCAGCATCGGTGCCCGCGCACAGATCGGAGACCGCTTTACCGCGCAACCCGGCGCGCGTATCGGCGGCGACGGGTTCAGCTTTGTCACGCCCGAGGTGTCGGACGTTGAAAACGTGCGCAAGACCATGGGCGACAAGGGCGACGCACGGGCCCAAAGCTGGTTGCGCATTCACTCACTTGGCGCGGTCGAGATCGGTGATGATGTCGAAGTTGGCGCCAACTGCACTGTCGACAATGGTACGATCCGCAATACCCGGATCGGCGATGGCTCGAAACTGGATAACCTTGTGCATGTAGGCCACAATACCCGCGTAGGGCGCGATTGCTTGCTGTGCGGGCAAACCGGTGTGTCAGGCTCGGTCGAGATTGGAAACAACGTTGTTTTGGGCGGTCAGACCGGTGTGGTCGACAATATTTTTATTGGCGATGGCGTGATCTCAGGCGGTGGCACAAAGATCCTGTCCAACGTACCAGCGGGCCGTGTCATCATGGGTTATCCGGGAATAAAAATGGAATCTCATACGGACATTTACAAAGCGCAACGCCGCCTGCCGCGCATGGCCCGTGACGTAGAGGCGTTGAAAAAGGCTGTTTTCAAACAGTCGCCGAGTGATTAAATCACCCTCAACGGGATAATCAGAGGATCGACATGAGCATCACCGATCGCGTCATCGCCATCATCGCCGAACAGGCCGTGCTGGACCCTTCGGATGTGACGCCCGAAAGTACGCTCGAAGATCTGGGGATCGACAGCCTTGGGCTGGTCGAAAGCATCTTCGCCATCGAGGAAGAGTTCGACATCTCAGTCCCGTTCAATGCCAACGAGCCGACAGCCAGCGATTTTGACATCTCGAATGTCGCTGCGATCATCGCCGGTATCGAAAAGCTCGTGTCGGAAAAGGTCTGACGCAGGATCATGAAACGCGTTGTTATTACCGGTGCGGGCACGATCAACTCGTTGGGCCACTCCGTTCCGGCGACGCTTGAGGCGATGCGCGAGGGGCGCTGCGGTATTTCCGAACTTGAGTTCCGCGATGTCGAGCGCCTTGCCATCAAGATTGGCGGTCAGGTGCGCGGGTTCGAGGCCGAGGGCCGGTTCAACCGCCAACAGATGACCCTGTATGATCGGTTTACGCAATTCACCCTGACGGCGGCAAAAGAAGCAATCGAACAGTCTGGGATCGAATTTCATGGCGATCTAGCGGCGCGCTCAGGCGTTGTTTTGGGAACAGCCGGTGGCGGCGTGTCGACCTGGGATGACAATTACCGCTCAGTCTATGAGGACGGTAAGAACCGGGTTCACCCCTTTGTCGTGCCCAAGCTGATGAACAACGCGGCGGCCAGCCACGTATCTATGGAACATAACCTCAAAGGGCCCAGCTTTACGGTCTCGACCGCCTGTGCCTCGTCAAATCACGCGATGGCTCTGGCGTTCCAGATGGTGCGCAGCGGCGCGGCCCCGGCGATGCTGACGGGTGGAGCGGAATCCATGCTGTGCTTTGGCGGCGTCAAGGCGTGGGAAGGGCTGCGGGTCATGTCCAAAGACGCCTGCCGTCCGTTCAGCGCAAACCGCAACGGTATGGTTCAGGGCGAAGGCGCAGGTGTCTTTGTTTTTGAGGAGTACGAACACGCCCGCGCGCGTGGGGCCGAGATCCTGTGTGAAGTGGTGGGGTTTGCCATGACTTCGGACGCCGCAGATATCGTGATGCCCAGCAAACAAGGCGCGGCTCGGGCAATTTCGGGCGCTTTGGCGGATGGTGGGATCAATGCCGATCAGGTGGGCTATATCAACGCGCACGGAACCGGCACGGCGGCCAATGACAAGACCGAATGCGCGGCTGTGGCGGATGTCTTTGGTCCGCATGCGGATGATCTGATGATCTCGTCCACCAAATCCATGCATGGACACCTGATCGGCGGCACCGGTGCGGTAGAACTGTTGGCCTGCATTATGGCCCTGCGTGACGGCGTGATTGCGCCTACGATCGGCTATGAGGAACCTGACCCGGAATGCGCTTTGGATGTGGTTCCGAACGAAGCCCGCAAAGCCAAGGTAGAAGTTGCGCTGAGCAATGCGTTCGCCTTTGGTGGCCTGAATGCTGTTCTTGCTCTAAGGCAAGTCTAAAAGGAACGCGCTGTCTTCTGACAGCGCGCTCCGGCGGTTCGGTTAGTTTTGCGCAGGCTCAAGCGTATCAAAACCAGCGGTGAATCCGGCCAGCGAGACTTCCATTTCCAACAACTGAGTCGGTGCCAACAAAGACACCAACGACAGCGTTGCCGTTGTCCCTGCTTTCATTGCGTCAATGTCACCTTGAGTGAACCCAAGCTGTGCGAGGCATCCGACCGGGTTGCAATGGTGATAGTTGTACCGCTTGCCAGGTGCGCCGTCGATGGACAGAGCAAGCTGTGCCTGCAACAGGATTTCAAGCGGAACTACGACCGTTGCTCGGGCGGCAGCAGGAGAGCCCTCGGGCAGATTCTGAATAGTGATGTCGGCAATGGGCTGCCCCTGGTCACCGGCCAGAATTTGGCGGAGGAAACAGGGATCTTCACCTGCTTCAGTCTTCACACACGAGATCATCCAATCACCGTGCTCTTCTTTGATGTAGCGGCTACCTACGCGTGGTCCTTCCTCGCCAAGATCCAAATCCGCACCAGCCTGAGTCTGCGGAGCAGTTGTAGTGTCGGCTTGATTTTCCTGCGCCGCGACCGCCCCGGCCCAAAGCATGGCGGCAACAACATTGAGAGTGAGAAGTTTCTTGATCATGAACGCCTCGGTTCTGTGGATACGCTTTTTGCACGGTCTAACACTGTTCCGGCAGGGTGTCAGGCACTATGCCAAGAAAATGCGTTGATGTGATCGGATTTTTGCCTGTCCACAGATGAAAACTATCGTTGGAGCAACAAAAAAAGGGAGCCGGTGGAGCGGCTCCCTTTTCTATAATTTTCTCCCCGTCGGACTGGCCGACTTAGTTATGCGCAGACGTTACGAGAGGGAATCGCGGCGGTCAACTGCTAACCTGAAAAATTGATCACTTCGGCGGTTTTCGTGAAAAAAGCCGCGCCCAAAGGCGCGGCCAGTCGACAGGGAGGAAGTCTGCCGCCTGCTTCCGGTTTGGTTACAGGCGGCGAATAGACTATCGCAGTTATTTGTTAAATTTGTATGCTGCCCTCAGACCGGTGGAAATTGGGGCAAATTTCATATGCAAAACAATATCTTTTTGGGCGGAGCCGGGGATGGCTACAGCGAACCGGAAAACCTGACGCTGAAATACGCCAACCGCCACGGGCTGATCGCGGGTGCGACCGGGACCGGAAAAACAGTGACTCTGCAAATTCTGGCAGAGGGTTTCTCGCAGGCCGGGGTGCCCGTATTTTTGTCGGATGTTAAGGGCGATCTTTCGGGGTTGGCCAAGGCGGGCAGCGCAGCGCACAAACTTCATCAGGCGTTTCAGGATCGCGCCCAGACAATCGGGTTTTCGGACTATAGCTATGGCGCTTGTCCGGTCACGTTCTGGGATTTGTTCGGAGAGCAGGGTCATCCCGTCCGCACCACTGTAACCGAGATGGGTCCGCTGCTGTTATCGCGCTTGATGGACCTCAGCGAGGCGCAGGAAGGTATCCTGAACATTGCCTTCCGTGTGGCTGATGACGAAGGGATGCCACTGCTTGACCTCAAGGACCTACAATCGCTGCTGGTTTGGGTGGGAGAGAACCGAGGCCAGCTTTCATTACGGTTTGGCAATGTCTCGACATCTTCGATTGGTGCGATCCAACGGCGGCTGCTGGTGCTAGAAAATCAGGGCGGCGCGAACCTGTTTGGTGAACCCGCACTGGAACTGGCTGATCTTATGCACACCGACGCGCAAGGGCAGGGAGTCGTGAACATCCTCGCCTCGGACAAGCTGATGGGGTCGCCCCGGCTTTATGCGACGTTCCTGCTGTGGCTGCTCAGCGAATTGTTCGAAGAACTGCCCGAGGTGGGCGACCCCGACAAGCCTAAACTGGTATTCTTTTTCGACGAAGCGCATCTTCTGTTCGAAGATGCACCCAAGGTTTTGGTGGACAAAGTGGAACAAGTCGCACGCCTGATCCGGTCCAAGGGCGTGGGGGTGTATTTCATTTCCCAGAACCCCGCCGACATACCCGAAGATATTCTGGGCCAATTGGGCAACCGGGTTCAACATGCGCTGCGGGCCTTCACCGCGCGCGACCGCAAGAACTTGCGTCTGGCGGCGGAGACCTACCGAGAGAACCCCGCTTTCGATACCGAAGCCGCGATCCGCGAGGTCGGCGTAGGCGAGGCGGTCACTTCGATGCTGGAGAAAAAGGGCGTACCTGGCGTGGTCGAGCGGACTTTGATTCGTCCGCCGGGGTCTCAGTTGGGGCCAATCACGAAGGCTGAGCGTCAAGCCATTGTTGCCGCTTCGTCGATGGAGGCGAAGTACCGAGAGCTGAAGGACAGAAAATCGGCCTTTGAAATCCTTCAGACCCGCGCAGATGCGGCCGCTCAGGCGGCAGAAAAGGCCGAGGAAGAAATCGAAACCCAATCCGTGGCCGAGCGGGAATTCGCAACGGCACGCAGATACTCCGGCAGCCGGGTTGGGCGGTCATCCTCACGCGTGATGCGCAAGAAGGACAGCTTTGCCTCCGCCATGAGCGAGGCGGTCATCAAAGAACTCAAAGGAACAACAGGCCGCCGCATCGTGCGCGGCATTCTGGGCGGGTTGTTCAAAAGCAGGTAGGGCCGGGGACAGTCGCGGACCGCTCCGGCGACGGGCTTATCCCTTAAGGCGGCGCTGGCCTTCTTGCTTGCAATAGGCGTCCGCCTCGGGGACCGTCATTTTGGTGGCCGGGAAATCAATCGCGCGGTCCCAAATGACGCGATCAGGGCGGTACAGTTGGCACGTAACTTCACCCTTCGGAGTTTGGACTTTGACCGGTGTGGTTTCAAAATCTTCCGGGCTTGGAACGCAAGCTGCCAATCCGGCGATCAGAGGAAGCAGCAGCAGTGATTTGGTCAGCGTCGAAGTCATGTGAACTCTTTTATACTCAACAGGGTAGTCGCATCATTCTACGGATTTTCTAAATTCCCGTAAACGCGTGGGATTTCGGCCAATGTCAAACTGGTTGTACCCCGTCTAGACGGACAGCGCGCTTAGATCAAGAAACCGCGCCTGAAAAGAGGCACGGTTTCGTCGCTTTTGAGATAACTGTTACTTTTCTGGTATCAATCCGCGTGGGCTGAACCTGAGGACGATCAACAGTATCAAACCCATCGTGAACAGGCGCATATGGGCAGCGCTGTCGATCAGATGCGCCTTCAATGCGCTGCCTTCGGGCATGGTTGAAGTAATCAGGTTCATCAGCCAAAGGCCCATCGGCTCGACCTGGACCCACAGGAACCAGATCAGGAACGCGCCCAGAACCGCGCCGAAATTGTTGCCCGAGCCGCCGACGATCACCATCACCCAGACGAGGAAGGTAAAGCGCAGCGGATTGTAGGTGCCCGGCGTCAGCTGCCCGTCCAGTGTGGTCATCATCGCGCCCGCAATACCGCAGATCGCGGAGCCCAGAACAAAGATCTGCAAATGGCGGCGGGTGACGTCCTTGCCCATCGCCTCGGCCGCAACTTCATTGTCGCGAATGGCGCGCATCATCCGTCCCCATGGGCTTTTCAGCGCCATCTGTGCCATCCAAAGCAGCACCAGCAGCACTATGGTGAACAGCAGCGAATAGCCCAGCTTGACCGAAAGCGTCGAGGCCGTGACTGGATCAAGACCTAGCCATTCGGCGCGAGCGATGAAACCGGGATCGGCCTGCAATTCGACCTCATAGCCGACCACGGGCGCAGGGCGCGGGATGCCGTAGACATTCTTGACGCCGCGGGCCAGCCAGTCCTCGTTCTTCATGATGGCGATAATGATCTCGGCAATACCCAGCGTCGCAATCGCCAGATAATCCGAGCGCAGACCCAACGCGGTTTTCCCGATCAACCAGGCGGCACCTGCAGCCAGCAGACCTCCGGCGGGCCAAGCAAGCAGAACGGGCAGGTTCAGACCTCCGATATTACCCGCGACGGCGGGGTCGATGGCCTCAATTGAGGCGACGTTGGGGTCGAAAATGGCGCGGTAGACAAAGAAACCGATGATCAGAATGCCGATGATCGCCAATGTTTGCACCCGCCCTTTGGGCATCTTCTGCGCGGTGATCACAGCGGCCACAACCGTCGCGGCCCCCAGCAGCAGCGCGAGGATGACGCCAAAGCCCCCGCCGGTCCATGCGCCCGGCGTCGGTGGGGTGGAAACCAGCACAACCGCTAGCCCGCCCAGCGCGACAAAGCCCATGACGCCGACGTTGAAAAGGCCCGCAAAGCCCCATTGCAGGTTCACCCCGATGGACATGATGGCCGAGATCAGCCCCATGTTCAGGATCAGGATCGCCGCGTTCCAGCTTTGCGTGAACCCGGTCAGCAGGATCAGGCTGCCGACGGCAACGAAAAGCAGCGTATTCTTGACAGTCTCGGTCATACCGCTTTCCCCTTGAACAGGCCCGTGGGTTTAAACAGAAGCACAATCAGCAGGATCACGAAGCTGACGGCGAATTTGTAATCAGTGGACAGAAATTGGACCAGGCCAGAGGGCTCAAGGCTTTCAGGGGCCAGATAGGTCAGTACCTTTTTCCATGCGTAGGTGATGGTCACCTCGGAAAAGGCGATGATGAAGCCACCCGCAATGGCCCCCAGCGGATTGCCAAGCCCGCCCACGATGGCCGAGGCAAAGATCGGCAGCAGAAGCTGGAAATAGACGAAGGGTTTGAAACTTTTGTCGAGGCCATAGAGCACACCCGCCGTGGTCGCCAGCGCGGCAACGATGATCCATGTGATCATCACCACGCGTTCCGGGTTGATGCCGGACAGTAGGGCCAGATCCTCGTTATCCGAGTAGGCCCGCATCGACTTGCCGGTGCGTGTTTTGTTCAGAAACCAGAACAGCAACGCAACGGCGACAACAGCGACGATCACGGTGATGCCCTGAGAGGTCTTGATCGCCAGCCCCTCGCGCAGCCCGGTCATCGCTTTGAAGTCGCGCGCCGAGACGATGAACCGCTCTCCGTCCGAAAAGCGCTGATCATCCGGGCCGATGATGAACCGCACGATCCCGTTCATGATGAACATCACGCCCATCGACACGATCACCAGAATGACCGGCTTGGCCTTTTGTTCGCGGTAGAACCTGTAAACCAGCCGGTCCGTGATCAGTACAAGCACGATACAGCCCAGAATTGCAAAGGGCAGGGCCAGCAGAGCGGTGGGCAGCGGCCCGAAACTGACCCCTGCGGCCTGCAGGCCCCACGTGACCAGAACAGCGATCATCGCGCCAAAGGCCATCGTGTCGCCATGGGCAAAGTTCGAGAACCGCAGGATGCCATAGATCAGCGTCACCCCCAAAGCCCCCAGCGCCAACTGGCTGCCATAGGCGATTGCGGGAACAAGAACGAAGTTGGAGAGCGCCACAAGGGCGTTGAGGAAGTCCATTAGTTTATCACCGTGCAGGCGCCATCATGGTTATAGGAAGTGTAACGCGTTGGAAGATCATCCATGCGCCACATGGCACCGCCTTGCAGAGAAGCTTCCATTGTCGATGCAATAACCATCTTCGAGAAAGCTCCAAAGTCTTTTTCACCGTTTCCTGAAGACATTGAATCGAAAACGAGCAGCTCCCCTATTTCGCCAAATTCTGCTTCTTGTTCGTGGGAATTTAGAGCGTCGAACAATTTATACTGATCCTCAGATTTGTAGTGTCTGACGATCATCCAGATATCGTATTTTTTGCAGTCCTGATTGTCTCTGGTACACTCAGGTCCGAACTTACAGGAAAACAGAGAAGATAGGTTTTGAGCCTGATCGGCAAAAGCGACTGTGTTTGCCGTAAACAGAATTGCTATCGGAGCAACCGGGTTGAACTTCAGAAACATCCTCACCCCCCCAAGAAACTCTTACGCACTTCTGGATCAGCCAGTAATTCCTTGCCCGTGCCGGTATAGGCATTCCGCCCTTGAACCAGCACGTATCCCTTGTCCGCGATCTCCAGTGCCTGACGGGCGTTCTGTTCGACCATCAGGATCGGCAGCCCGGTGCGGGAAACCTCGATGATCCGGTCGAATAGCTCATCCATCACGATGGGCGAGACGCCAGCGGTGGGTTCGTCCAGCATCAGCACCTTAGGTTGGGTCATCAGCGCGCGGCCCACGGCGACCTGCTGGCGTTGGCCGCCCGACAGCTCTCCGGCGGCTTGGTTGCGTTTGTCGCGCAGGATCGGGAAGAGGTCATAGACCTGCTCCATCGTTCCCGAAATATCGTCGCGGCGGATGAAGGCACCCATCTCAAGGTTTTCTTCCACCGTCATCGAGGTGAAGATGTTCGACGTCTGTGGCACAAACCCCATGCCCTTAATCACCCGATCTTGCGGCGACAGTTTGGTGATGTCTTCGCCGTCCAGTCGAACAGCTCCGGCGCGGACGTCCAGCATTCCGAAGACCGCCTTCATCGCGGTCGATTTTCCTGCGCCGTTGGGGCCGACGATCACGGCGATTTCGCCTTTATCGACCGCGATGGTGCAGTCATGCAGAATGTCGGGCCCCTTGCCGTAACCGCCGGTCATAGTGTCGCCGATCAGGAAGGGGCCGCCCTCGACCTTATGCGTCTCACCGCTTTTGCGATGGGCGGGGGTCATGGTGCCGACACCATGTGTGTTGGTGATTGAGGCGTCCTTGTTGCCCTTGTCGTCGTGATAAGGATTGTCGCTCACGCCAGCGGTCATGTTTGGGCCTCCAGCTTGTCTTTGTTTTTCAGGCCGGTGCCCAGATAGGCCTCGATCACGTGCTCATTGGCCTTGATCTGATCCAGAGTACCTTCGGCCAGCACCTTGCCTTCAGCCATACAGATGACCGGGTCGCAGATCTTGCCGATGAAATCCATGTCATGTTCGATGACCACGAAGGTATAGCCGCGTTCCTTGTTCAGGCGCAGGATCGTGTCGGCGATGGTCATCAAAAGGGTACGGTTCACGCCCGCGCCAACCTCGTCCAGAAACACGATCTTGGCGTCGACCATCATGGTGCGACCCAGTTCCAGCAGTTTTTTCTGTCCGCCCGAGACCTGACCGGCCTTGTGATCGGCCAGATGTTCGATGGTCAGGAACTCCAGCACCTCATCGGCCTTGGCCTTCAATGCGCGTTCTTCATCGGCAATGCGTTTGCGCCCGAACCACGTGTTCCAAAGCGATTCACCTGATTGCGCACCCGGCACCATCATCAGATTCTCGCGGCAGGACATCGAAGAAAATTCATGCGCAATCTGGAAGGTGCGCAGCAGGCCCTTGTGAAACAGCTCATGCGGGGGCAGGCCGGTGATATCCTCACCATCCATATGGACCTTCCCGCTGGTCGGCGGCAGAACGCCCGCGATCACATTGAACAGAGTGGTTTTTCCGGCCCCGTTCGGCCCGATCAGACCGGTGATCGAGCCCTTTTGGATTTCCAGCGATGCCCCGTCTACCGCATGAAACCCGCCGAAATGCTTGTGCACGTCTTCGACGACGATCATCTTTTCCCCTAGCCGCCGTTTTCCGGCGTTGTTGCCACATTCCTGTACGAATGGTGCGGGCTTTTGTCATTGAAACAGCCCGGACACAAGGCCCGGGCTGCTTGTTTTTATGACTGTTAACCTTGGATCAACGGAAGTTGACGGTTTTGTTCTCGCCGTCGGTCACTTCGATCTCGCGGTACGAACCCGCGCTTTCGCCGGGGCCGATCAGCTCAACGCCGGACGCGCCGACATAGTCGATGTCCTGACCTGCGGCCAGCAGTTCCAGACCCTTGGCCAGCTCACCTGGGTAGATCTTTTCACCCGGTGCGTTGGCGACGTCCATGATCTTGCTGCCGTAATCGGCGGGGCTGGTCGAGCCTGCGGCCTGCATGGCCAGCATGAACAGCGCAGCTGCGTCATAGGCTTCCGGCGAATAAGGCGACGAACCGTCGAAACCGGCGGCTTCAGCCATTGCAAAGTACTTCTCGGCGCCCTCGCCACCCGAACCGGCGATCTGACCGAACGAGCCGTTCAGGTCCGGGCCAACATTGTTGGGAAGCGAGTCACCGATCATGCCGCCGGGCAGACCGAACGTGTCAAACGCACCGCTGTCCAGTGCCGACTGGATGATACCCAGACCACCTTGGTCGAGATAACCCGCGACAACCAGAATGTCGCCACCGGCCGAGGCCAGCGCGCCCACTTCGGCCGAGTAGTCGGCCTTGCCGTCTTCGTGTGCGGCAACGATGGTCACTTCGCCACCTGACGCCTCAAACGAGGACTGGATCGCGTCTGCCAAACCCTTGCCGTAATCGTTGTTGGTGTAGGTCAGTGCAATCGAGCTGATGCCACGGTCATTCAGGATGTCCGCCATCACCTGACCTTCACGCGCATCCGACGGCGCGGTGCGGAAGAACAGGCCGTTGTCTTCCATGGTCGACAGGCCGGGCGAAGTCGCCGATGGCGAAATCATCACCATGCCGTTTGGAATAGCGACGTTCTGCAGGATCGCGCCGGTCACACCCGAGCAGTCGCCGCCAATGATGCCAGCAACTCCATCTGCGATCATACGCTCTCCGTTCGAGGTCGCCAGGCCATTGTCGATACAACCAGTATCGGCGCGGGACGCGCTGACTTTGGTGCCGTCCAGCAGCTTGCCAGATTCGGTGACTTCGGCCATTGCCAGTTCCGCACCTGAACCCATCGCCGGGGCCAGTGATTCAATCGGGCCGGTGAAGCCGAACAGGACGCCCAGCGTGATATCTTCGGCCAGAGCCGGACCAGCCAGCAGAGCGGATGCCGCAGTTGCAGTAAGCAGCTTTTTCATATGGTTACTCCCTATTGTGAACGTATTCGTTCTGGTCACGACCCTAGGCAAGCTGCTCGGAAAAGAAAAGTCCTAACGCAAACGTGTTTTTGCGCAAAGGAAAGCTATTTGGTCTCATAGGGCTGACGCAGTGATTTTGAAGGGAAAAATGATGGTCCGAGCATTTGCGCTTCTTCTTTTGACGCTGCTAAGCGTCCCGCTGCGTGCTGAGGTCTTAAGCACCTCTTCGGGTTCAGTGCAGGTTGAGCCGATGGTTCAGGGGCTGGATACGCCGTGGGCCGTCGGAATTATGCCTGACGGATCGTTTCTGGTGACAGAACGGGATGGAGAGTTGCTGCATGTCTCGGATGGCAAGGCAAAGAAGGTGCGCGGTGTCCCAAAGGTTGCGGCAAACGGACAGGGTGGGTTGCTGGATGTGACAATCGCCCGTGATTTCACGCAAAGCCGGGAGATTTTTCTGACCTTCTCAAAGCCTCAACGGGGTGGGGCCGGTACCGCTCTATCCGTGGCGCGGCTGTCTGAAAGCGGGGATCGGCTGACCAATCTGCGGGTCCTCTTCGAAGCCGTTCCCGGAGGGTCCGGTGGTCGACATTTCGGTTCGCGTGTGGTCGAGGCCAACGACGGCACTTTATTTGTCACTATTGGGGATCGCGGCGACCGCCCCCAAGCGCAGGAAACGTCCAACCCTATTGGTTCAGTGATCCGCGTGAACCGTGACGGAACAGTTCCTGCGGATAACCCGTTTGTGGGGGCGCCGGATGTTCGGCCCGAAATCTGGTCCTATGGCCATCGCAACCCACAGGGGGCCGGATTGGACGCACAGGGCCGCTTGTGGGCCGCAGAACACGGTGCGCGCGGCGGGGATGAGGTGAACCTGATCCAACCCGGACGGAATTACGGCTGGCCGATCATTTCGTACGGTCGTCACTATTCGGGTAAGAAGATTGGCGAGGGCACTTTCAAAGATGGGCTTGAACAGCCGAAATTTTATTGGGACCCGTCCATCGCACCCTCGGGTCTGTTGGTTTATTCCGGCAAGCTATGGCCGCAATGGGCCGGCGATATATTCGTTGGCTCCCTGAAGTTTGACTATATTGCCCGTCTCGCAGGATCGCCCCTGACCGAGGTCGAAAAGATCGAGGGCTCAGCGACAGAACGAGTCCGCGATATTGTGGAAGCGCCGGACGGGGCGATCTGGTTTATCTCTGTCGGGCAGGGCGCGGTTTACCGGATGACACCGGGTTAAACAGACAGTTTCCCGCCTTGAGCGCCTCGCTCGCGATATGGCGTGGTGTTGTAATGGGCGCGGTAGCATTTCGAGAAATGCGACGGGCTGGCAAAGCCACAGGCCAGCGCCACGTTGATCACGCTCATATCGGTCTGCATCAGCAGGTTTCGCGCCTTGTGCAGCCGCAGCTCCATGTAATACCGCTTGGGTGAGCGGCTCAGGTAGCGCCGGAACAGCCGTTCCAGCTGGCGCGTGGACATGCCGACATCCTTGGCCAGAATCGAGGGCGAGATCGGCTCTTCGATGTTTTTTTCCATCATAAGGATGACCTGGCTGAGCTTTGGATGCCGAACCCCGATCCGGGTGGGGGTCGACAGGCGCTGCGTGTCCTGATCCGTGCGGATCGACGAATAGATCATCTGATCCGCCACCGCATTCGCCAGATCTTCACCATAGTCATCCGCGATGATCTTCAACATCAGGTCGATGGACGAAGTCCCGCCCGCCGTCGTCATCCGGTTGCCGTCGATCTGGAACACGGATTTCGTCAGCTCGACCTCATCGAATTCCTCGATGAAGCTGTCCGAATTCTCCCAGTGGATTGTCGCGCGTTTGCCATCCATCAAACCAGCCTTGGCCAGAGTGAAGGCTGCTGTACACAATCCGCCAATTTTCAATCCCCGCCGCGCCTCGCGTCGTACCCAATTGAGCACCTTCTTGGTGGTGGCGTTCTGAACATCTACGCCGCCGCAAATCAGGATCACGGCATCGCGCTGAAGTTCAACGAGATCGGAATCAAGTTTGAAGTTGGCTCCAGCCGAACATGTAACGGTGTCACCGCCTTCACCGGCAAAGGTCCAGGTGTACAGCTCTTTATCGGCCATACGATTGGCGATGCGCAGGCTGTCCAGTGCCGACGCAAAAGACAGCAAAGAGAACTTGTCCAAAAGGACAAACACGAAATTCTTAGGGTTGGCCGCAGTGTCTTGCACCGTGACAACTTGGCGTTGCTCTTGCATGGCGAGGTGTCCTTGATTCGCCGCCAGGGGACGATAGGTCCGGCGGCACGTATTAAAACCACCATGATCAAAGCTTGTTTACGACGTCAAGGGGGCGCAATTGGGATATGGTCACTCTGTCACGCATTTTGTATAGAGACGACCTGAATACTTCAGCGGAGATCAAAGCTATGACCGAGTGGCAAAAAACGAACTGGCGCAACAAGCCCCGAGTTCAGATGCCAGATTATACCGACGCGGCCGCGCTGGCCAAGGTCGAGGCCCAGCTTGCCCAGTATCCCCCGCTGGTTTTTGCGGGCGAGGCACGGCGGTTGAAACAACACCTGGCTGCGGCTGGACGGGGTGAGGCGTTCCTGCTTCAAGGCGGCGACTGTGCTGAAAGCTTTGAACAATTCAGCGCGGATGCGATCCGTGACACGTTCAAGGTAATGCTGCAGATGGCGATGGTTCTGACCTATGGTGCCAAGGTGCCGGTGGTCAAAGTTGGCCGTATGGCCGGTCAGTTCGCCAAACCGCGCAGTGCCCCGACCGAAGTGGTGGATGGTGTGGAACTGCCCAGCTACCGTGGTGATATCATCAACGAGCTGGCCTTCACTCCCGAGGCCCGCATTCCGAATCCGTCCAAGATGCTGCAAGCCTACACGCAGGCGGCGGCCACGCTGAACCTGCTGCGCGCGTTTTCGACTGGTGGTTTCGCGGATATGAGCCGCGTGCATTCCTGGACGTTGGGCTTCACGGATGAGCAGGACGTTCAAAAGTATTCCGAGATCGCCGACCGCATTCAGGACACGATCGACTTTATGGATGCTGCCGGAATCACCGCCGACACCACGCACGAGTTCTCGACCGTCGAATTCTACACCAGCCACGAAGGGCTGCTGCTGGAATACGAAGAGGCGCTGACCCGTCTGGATTCGACCTCTGGCAACTGGCTGGCTGGCTCGGGTCACATGATCTGGATCGGCGACCGTACCCGTCAGCCCGACGGCGCGCATGTTGAATTCTGCCGGGGCGTACAGAACCCGATCGGTCTGAAATGCGGTCCGACCACGACTGCCGAAGACCTCAAGGTTCTGATGTCCAAGCTGAACCCCGAAAACGAAGAGGGTCGCCTGACCCTAATTGCGCGGTTTGGTGCAGGCAAAGCGGGTGAGCATCTGCCGCGCTTGGTGAAGGCCGTCAAGGAAGAGGGTGCCAATGTGACCTGGGTCTGCGATCCGATGCATGGCAACACGATCAAGTCGGCCACGGGTTACAAGACTCGCCCATTCGATTCGGTCCTGCGCGAAGTCCGTGATTTCTTTGGCGTCCATCAGGCCGAGGGCACCGTCCCCGGCGGCGTGCATTTTGAGATGACCGGTCTGGACGTCACCGAATGCACTGGCGGCGTGCGCGCAGTGACGGAAGAGGACCTCTCGGACCGCTACCACACCGCTTGCGACCCGCGTTTGAACGCGTCGCAATCGTTGGAACTGGCGTTCCTTGTGGCCGAAGAACTGACGAACCTGCGCCGTAACCGCACTAAACGTGCGGTTGGCTAAGGCGGCGCGCTTCTTTACGCGAACCCAAAGGGGGCCAAGTTGTTTGGGCTGAGCTTCCTTTGGGCACGTTTGCGCCGTCGGCATTCTCGTAAGGCGTCACAGAGTTTCTACTGCCTGACGCCTTACTTGCAGAATCTCGACCCGATCGAGAATCCAAGAACCCGTATGCGCGCCGATGGCCGGTTCGAGCGCGAGGTTGGGCGAGACAAAAAAACCGGCAAGACGATCTGGTTGCCGGTTCTAAAATAACATCGGGTTCCGAACTCAGTCGTCGCGCGACACGACCAGCCGCAGGTGCGAACCCGGACGTTTGAATTCTGTCTGATCTTCGGCAAAACCAACCACAGACGGCCGTGCCGGTTTTTGAGGGGCCTGAACATCTGAGACGGGGCGCAGTTTCTGATCCGAGACGTCAAAGCGCCGTGGGGTTGCACCGATCACGCCGTCGCTGACCATCACGCCCAGAATGCGGCTGACATCACCCAGATCGCTTTTCAAAGGCAGCAGGATCATCCGTGCCTGCATTCGGGTGCGACCCAGTGCGCCGGACGAGATCAACCCAAGCTCCGCAATCGCGGGCTTGGCAAAGACTTCTTCCAATACGTCGGTGATTTGAGTCCGCGCACCCGGTTCGAAAAACGCTGTCAGAGGCATTCCGCGTACCTCCATACCTGCCAGGTTGTTCAGATGGCTGCCCGCAAGGCGAAACCTTGCCAGACCGGGTGCGATGCGTTCCAGGATGAAGGTGTATTCCAGAATATTCTCGAGTCCGCGCGGATCAATCTGCGACCGCATGGGCACACCGTCGCCCGTCAGCAACGCTGTCCAATATGCCTCAGCCTGCCGGATGGGGGACAGGCTGCGCCCACTGTCAAAACGATCCATTGCGACGATCTTTCCAAAGTTTGACCCGGAACCGTTCCCGAAAAACGTCTTCATTTTCATCACCCTAGTGTCAATCGACCGTCATTTTCATAAAATGCCACATATCGGGGACATCACCGACTGACCACCCCAACAGCAACCAGATTGACACGGGTTAATACAATTTTGGAGGAATTCTTTAATGAATGGTTAACTGGGTACTGGATGCGACAAACTCAGCAAACTCTTGCCCTGCGCTGGTGGTTGGCTTTAGGTGCTGGCGGAATAGGGCCATGGGCTATAACGAAAGGTCGGCTATGATCAGATCCATGACGGGCTTCGCCTCGGGCAAAGGCGCTTTGGGGCCGCATAGCTGGACGTGGGAGCTGCGCAGCGTCAACGGCAAGGGGCTGGACATGCGCATTCGCGTTCCTGATTGGCTGACAGGGCTGGAGGCGGCGCTGCGGGCGCAGATGTCCAAGGCGCTGAGCCGGGGGAATGTCACCTTGTCGCTGCGCTTGAACCGGGACGAATCCGCGCCTGAGATCGTGTTGAACGAAACGGCCATGGCCGCAGCCCTGGCGGCGGTGAAGCGCACCCAGCAGATGGCGGAGGAAGCTGGCGTAGCACTTGCAACGCCAAGCGCTGCCGATTTGGTGGCGCTAAAAGGCATGCTGGATGCAGGGGCCGATGTGGATGATCCGACCGCTCTGGTAAAGCAACTCAGCACCGAATTTGCGACCGTTCTGGCCGAGTTCATCGCCATGCGCGAGGCCGAGGGGCAAGCGCTGGCCAAGGTTCTAGACAGCCAGCTGGATCAGGTGGCAGCTTTCACCGATCAGGCCGCCGGGCTGGCCGAACAGCGCAAGGACAAGATGGCCGATGTCTTACGCGAAAATCTGGCCCGCGTGCTGGAAAACGCACAAAGCGCAGATCCGGACCGGGTCGCGCAAGAACTGGCGCTGATCGCGGTCAAAGCGGATGTGACCGAGGAAATCGACCGCCTCAGAACCCATGTCACGGCCGCGCGTGACTTGCTGGCACAGGATGTGGCCGTGGGGCGCAAGCTGGATTTTCTGATGCAGGAATTCAATCGCGAGACAAATACCTTATGCTCCAAGGCGCAAAGCGCCGAACTGACCTCGGTAGGGCTTGAGTTGAAAGCCGTAATTGATCAGATGCGAGAGCAAGTGCAGAACGTGGAATAACGACAGGAACACCCTTATGGCGGATCGACGCGGCCTACTCATTATTTTGTCTTCACCTTCGGGGGCGGGCAAATCCACTTTGGCCCGGCGGCTGATGCAGTGGGACAGCGACCTTGAATTCTCGGTCTCGGCCACAACGCGCGCCCCACGTCCGGGTGAGGAACATGGCCGCGAATACTTCTTCCTCAGTGAGGATGCGTTCAAACAGCAGGTCGCCGACGGTCAGATGCTGGAGCACGCGCATGTATTCGGGAATTTCTATGGCTCACCCGCGGGGCCGGTGCGCGAGTCGATCAACAGCGGCAAGGACGTGCTGTTTGATGTTGACTGGCAGGGCGAGGTGCAGATTCGCAACTCAGATCTAGGCAAGCACGCTTTGTCGATTTTCATCCTGCCGCCCTCGATCCCCGAACTGCGTCGTCGGCTGGAAAGCCGGGGTCAGGACGCCGCCGACGTGATCGCCAAGCGGATGCTGAAAAGCTGGGATGAGATCAGCCACTGGGGCTATTACGACTACGTTCTGGTGAATGACGATCTGGATGCGACTGAGGAAAAGCTGAAGACCATCGTCAGCGCCGAACGCATGCGGCGTATTCAGCAACCGGTGCTGCAAAACCACGTTCGCACGCTGCAAAACGAATTTGAGGAATTGTCATGACGGTCTACGCCCTCGGCCCGCACACGCCGCAAATCCACGAGGACACATGGGTCGCGCCCGATGCCAACCTGATTGGGAAGGTGGTGCTGGAGCAGTGGGCCTCGGTCTGGTTTGGCTGCACCATACGCGCCGATCACGAAGAGATCCGCGTGGGCGAAGGCAGCAACGTGCAAGAAAACTGCGTGATGCATATTGATGCGGGCTATCCGCTGACGATCGGCAAGAACTGCACCATTGGGCATAAGGTCATGCTGCATGGCTGCACGATCGGGGAAAATACTCTGATCGGGATGGGGGCAATTGTCCTGAACGGCGCAAAAATAGGAAAGAATTGCCTGATCGGGGCAGGGGCGTTGATCACTGAAGGCAAGGAAATCCCGGATAATTCGCTGGTGATGGGTGCACCGGGCAAGGTGGTGCGAGAATTGGATGCGGCTGCGGCGCAAAAGATCACGTTCAGCGCTCTGCATTATCAGGAAAATATGCGCAAGTTTCGTGAAACTTTGACACCCGTGCCCTAGAACGCCCTCGAATATCACCGAGTACCAACGATGTCAGACGATCTGCTTGCCGAAATTGTGTCGGCCATTCCCCTACCTGCCCTGATGGTCGATCAGACCGAGCGGATCATAGCGGCCAATACAGATGCACGGACGTTGCTTGGGCAAAACATCGTCACCCGTCATTTTGCCACCATCCTGCGTCAGCCGCAGGTGATTGAGGCGATGGAGCAAAGCCTGCGTGACAAGGGGCGGGCGAAGACGCGCCACCTTGCAAATGACGGCGCTCAGGACACCACGTTCGAGGTAGAGTGCCGCTATATGAACGGTGTTGGCGCTGTCTCAGGCGGGGCTGTTCTGGCCGTTTTTCAGGATGTGACCCATCTTGAACAGGCCAGTCAGATGCGGCGCGATTTTGTCGCCAATGTCAGTCACGAACTGCGCACGCCGCTGACCGCGTTGATGGGCTTTATAGAAACCCTGCGCGGCCCCGCCCGCGAAGATGCCGCCGCGCGCGAGCGCTTTCTTCAGATCATGACGGATGAGGCCAACCGCATGAACCGGCTGGTAGGGGACTTGCTGTCGCTGAACCGGGTCGAAAGCGAAGAACGGGTGCGACCACGAGAGGAGCTGGACCTGTCGGGCTTGCTCCAATCCACGATAAATTCACTGCGGCCACTGGCCGAGGATGCGGAAGTTGAACTTCGCCTTACCAATGATCCCCAGGGACCGGTGTCCTTGATCGGTGACAGCGATCAGTTGCGGCAGGTTTTTACCAACTTGATCGAGAACGGAATCAAATACGGCGGTAGCGGCGGCTTGGTTGAAGTACGAATTCAGTCTTTCGAACGGGACACCGCCATGCGCGGCCCGGCTGTGCGGGTTCAGATTTCGGATAAGGGGCCGGGTATCGACCCGACTCACCTGCCGCGTTTGACCGAGCGATTCTACCGGGCAGACAATCACAGGTCCCGGCAATTGGGTGGAACCGGTTTGGGGCTGGCGATCGTAAAACATATCGTCAATCGGCATCGCGGGCGCTTGCGGGTGGAAAGCGAGTTGGGCAAAGGGTCTGTTTTCACAGTGATTTTGCCGCAGCTAAAACCGGAAGAGGCTCAGGTTTGACGCCCGGCATACCGGGATTGTCACAAAGTCATAGCTGAATCTGCCGGTTTGTCATGAAACCGTTACAAACCTGTCACAAAAGGCTTACGCACGGCTCTTAGGGGTGCGGCAAGATCATCATGGGGGTGATCAAAAACAACCATTCTCAAGGAGACTGAGATGTCCTTTGTAAAACTGTCGGCTTCTGCTCTGGCGATTGCTGCCGTTTCGGCCACTACCGCTGCTGCACGTGATCAGGTTCAGGTTGCCGGTTCCTCGACCGTTCTGCCTTACGCTTCGATCGTTGCCGAAGCCTTCGGTGAAAACTTCGACTTCCCGACCCCTGTTGTTGAATCGGGCGGTTCCTCGGCTGGCCTGAAGCGTTTCTGCGAAGGTGTTGGCGAAAACACCATCGACGTTGCCAATGCTTCGCGCGCCATCCGTGAAAAAGAAGTAAAAGCCTGTGCCGAAAACGGCGTGACCGACATCATCGAAGTTCAGATCGGTTATGATGGCATCGTTTTCGCCTCCGACATCAACGGCAACTCGTTCGAGTTCACGCCGGAAGATTGGTACAAAGCCCTGTCCGCACAGATCGTTGTTGACGGTCAGCTGGTCGATAACCCGAACAAAACCTGGGCCGACGTGAACCCTACTTTCCCGGCGCAGCCGATCGCAGCTTTCATCCCGGGCACCAAGCACGGCACCCGTGAAGTGTTTGAAGACAAGGTGATCCTGGCCGGTTGTGAGCACCTGGGCGACTTTGACGTTTACAAAGCAGCCAACGGCGACGACAAGAAAGCTGCCGAGAAAGCCTGTATCGCTCTGCGTACGGACGGCGTTTCGGTCGACATCGACGGCGACTACACCGAAACTCTGGCGCGTATCGACAGCAACAAAGACGGCATCGGCGTCTTTGGTCTGGCCTTCTACGAGAACAACACCGACAAGCTGCAAGTTGCAACCATGTCCGGCATTGTTCCGACCACCGAGTCGATCGCAACCGGCGAATACCCAGTCTCGCGTCCGCTGTTCTTCTACGTGAAGAAAGCGCATATTGGCGTGATCCCCGGCCTGAAAGAATATGCTGAGTTCTTCGTCGCCGACGAGATCGCAGGCCCCGATGGTCCGTTGGCTGAATACGGCCTGGTTTCGGATCCCGAGCTGGTCAAAGTTCAGGAAGCTGTTGCGAACGAAACCGTTCTGGGCGGCGGCTCCTAATCACCCTTGCTTATGGAACCGGGGCGGTTTATGCGCGCCCCGGTTCTTTTTGACTCTTCTCCAGCCATTCCGACGGAGTTCCCATGGCACTATCCTGGCTGTTGCTCATCCTGCTTGCATTCGCAGTGATCGGATATTTCGCGGGGCGGTCCCGTGCCCTTGCAAGCGTAGGAGGAGACGCGCGCGATCTGCACTCTCTGCCGTCCTATTATGGCTACAATGTTGCGCTGACGGCGCTGGTGCCGGCGCTTGGCATTCTGGTCGTCTGGTTGCTGGCGCAGCCGATGATCGTAAACAGCACAGTCACCGGCATGATCCCCGACCACGCGATCCCTGAAGGCGCTGACCGCGGCCTGATCATGAGCGAGGTTCGGCGCGTTTCGAACGGGTTGGCCGGGGCCGTTGCGACCGGCGCGCTGAGCGAAGCGCAGGCTGGGAATGCCGATGCCGATATTGCCGAGCTGACCCAGACGTTGAAAGACTCAGGTCAGGTCCTGACTCAGGAGATTACCAAACCTATTCTGGCCGCGGCCCAGAAATACCGCAGCATGACGTCGACCGGAACGATAGCCATGCAGGTGATCGTTGTGATCGTCGCGCTGTTTGGTGCAGCCTTTGCCTATATCCGAACGCACAAGGAATTCCGCGCCCGCAACGTAGTGGAACAAGGCGTTCTGGCGCTGTTGCTGCTGGCGGCCTCGATTGCGATCCTGACAACGGTGGGCATCGTTTTGTCCATGTTCTTCGAGACGCTGAACTTCTTCCAACTGCACTCGTGGAAAGACTTCTTCTTCGGCAGCACATGGGCCCCGAACTTCCGTGGCGGCTCGGAACTGTCGATCCTGCCGCTTCTGTGGGGCACGCTCTATATCTCGGTGATCGCGTTGTTGGTGGCGGTGCCAATTGGCCTGTTCGCCGCGATTTACCTGTCGGAGTATGCCTCAGGCGCGACCCGCTCCATTGCCAAGCCATTGCTAGAGATCCTCGCCGGTATCCCGACCATCGTTTATGGTCTTTTTGCCTTGCTGACGGTTGGTCCTGCGCTGGTGTCGATGTTCGGCGAAGGCGGGGCGCTGGGAGTGGGCTGGATGGCCAGCTCGAACGCGGTACTAACGGCGGGTTTGGTTATGGGCATCATGCTGATCCCGTTCGTGTCGTCGCTGTCCGATGACATCATCAACGCGGTGCCGCAGTCGATGCGCGATGGCTCTCTGGGGCTGGGCGCTACGCATTCCGAGACTGTCCGTCAGGTGGTGCTGCCGGCCGCGCTGCCGGGGATCGTCGGAGCGATCTTGCTGGCCGCCAGCCGCGCCATCGGTGAGACGATGATCGTGGTGATGGCTGCCGGTGCAATCGCCAAATTCTCGGGCAACCCGTTCGAGGCAATGACCACGATCACCACTCGGATCGTCAGCCAGTTGACCGGCGATACCGACTTTGCCAGCCCTGAAACGTTGGTTGCGTTCGCGCTGGGTTTGACCCTGTTCATCATTACGCTGGGGCTGAACATCTTCGCCCTCTACATCGTACGCAAATACCGGGAGCAGTACGAATGACCGATATTTCCCAAACGCCCGCTGCTGCTCCGGCTGCGAAACCCAAAAAGGGGTCGTTGTTCGAGCAAGACGCACGGACCAAAAAGCGCAATGCAGCCGAATCCCGGTTTAAGATGTATGGCATTGCTGCCATCGGTATCGGCCTGCTGATGCTGATCGTGCTGGTCACAAACATTGTGACCGCAGGCACCGGCGCGTTCCAGCAGACGTTCCTTGAACTGAATGTTGAGCTGAAAGAAGACAAGCTGGACAAGAAGGGCAACCGCAATATCGAGGATATCAAGAAGGTCTCGACCTTTGGCTACGCGCCGCTGATCGCCTCGGCGATTGAGACGGAAGTGCAAGAGCTGGGTATCCAGACCGATCTTTCGCCCAAGGAGATGGGCAAAATCCTGTCCAAAGCCGCACAGGCCGAGCTGAGGAACTATGTGATCGCCAACCCCGATGAGATCGGCAAGACGGTCAGCTTCCGCTTTTTGGTCAACAGCCGTGTCGATGGCTATATGAAGGGTCGCGTGACCCGCGAATCCATCGCCAATGACAAAAGCATCACGGTTGCCCAGCTGGATTTCGTAGATCAACTGCGGGATGCGGGCGTGCTGTATAAGGCGTTCAACCCCGATTTCATCTTCGGCTCGGACGCGTCCGACCAACGGCCCGAGGCTGCGGGGATCGGTGTTTCGATGCTGGGCTCGCTGTTCATGATGTTCGTGGTGCTGGCTTTGGCGCTGCCGATTGGGGTGGCCGCCTCGATCTATCTTGAGGAGTTTGCGCCGCAGAACCGGCTGACCGATATCATCGAGGTGAATATCTCGAACCTGGCCGCCGTGCCGTCGATCGTGTTCGGTATTCTGGGTTTGGCCGTGTTCATCAACTACATGCATCTGCCGACCTCGGCACCGCTGGTGGGTGGTCTGGTTCTGACGCTGATGACTCTGCCGACGATCATCATCTCGACGCGTGCGTCGTTGAAGGCGGTTCCGCCGTCGATCCGCGATGCCGCACTTGGGGTAGGGGCCTCGAAAATGCAGGCGGTGTTCCACCATGTCTTGCCGCTGGCCGCGCCCGGTATTCTGACCGGCACCATCATCGGTCTGGCGCAGGCGCTGGGGGAAACCGCGCCGCTGCTGCTGATCGGGATGGTGGGCTTTATCGCCTCGAACCCGCCCGACGGGCTGGTGGCGGGCTTCCTGTCACCGAACTCGGCCATGCCGGCGCAGATCTACGAATGGTCCAAACGCGCTGACCCGGCCTTTTACGAACGCGCATGGGGAGGGATCATCATCCTGTTGATCTTCCTTGTGACAATGAACACCATCGCGGTCATCCTGCGCCGCCGCTTTGAACGCCGCTGGTAAGGGGCTTATTATGAACGACATGACACGAGTGGAGAGAGCCGTGGACTCCAAAGCCATCAAGATCGCCGCGAATAATGTGCAGGTCTACTACGGTGAGACGCACGCTATCAAAGACGTCAACGTCGAGATTGAAGACAAGACCGTGACCGCCTTTATCGGCCCGTCGGGCTGCGGCAAGTCTACCTTCCTGCGCTGCTTGAACCGGATGAATGACACGATCGACATCTGCCGGGTTCAGGGCGATATCCTGCTGGATGGCGAGGATATCTATGACAAGCGCGTCGATCCGGTACAGCTGCGCGCCAAAGTGGGCATGGTGTTCCAGAAGCCGAACCCTTTCCCTAAGTCGATCTATGACAACGTAGCCTACGGCCCGCGCATCCACGGCCTTGCCAAGAACAAGGCGGAACTGGATGAGATCGTTGAGAAATCCCTGCGTCGCGGTGCGATCTGGGATGAGGTCAAGGATCGTCTTGACGCCCCCGGCACCGGCCTGTCGGGCGGTCAGCAGCAGCGCCTGTGCATCGCCCGCGCCGTAGCGACCGAGCCCGAGGTTCTGCTGATGGACGAGCCTTGCTCGGCCCTGGACCCGATTGCAACTGCGCAGGTCGAAGAACTGATTGACGAGTTGCGCTCGCGTTATTCGGTGGTGATTGTGACCCACTCAATGCAGCAGGCCGCGCGAGTCAGCCAGAAAACTGCATTCTTCCATCTGGGCAACCTCGTCGAGTTCGGCGAGACGGGTCAGATCTTCACCAACCCCGAAGATCCCCGCACCGAAAGCTATATCACCGGCCGGATCGGCTGAGGACAGGTATCTGATCATGACCGAACAACATATTGCATCCGCCTTCGACCGCGATCTAGAAGCCATTCAGGCCCACATCATGAAGATGGGCGGGCTGGTCGAAGCCGCCATCATGGGTGCGGCCCGGTCGCTGGAAACGCGCGACGAGGAACTGGCGCAACAGGTCCGCGCAGGTGACAAGGCCATCGACGCGCTTGAGGAACTGATCGACGAGGAAACCGCCCGCCTGATCGCGCTGCGTGCGCCAACAGCCAGCGATCTGCGTCTGGTTCTGTCGGTTCTTAAAGTCTCTGGCAACCTTGAACGCATTGGCGATTATTCCAAGAACATCGCCAAACGTACCACGGTTCTGGTTAATGCGGGTGAGATCAACGGTAGCGCCGCAGCCTTGCGTCGCATGGCGCGTGAAGTCGAGCATATGCTGCGCGACGCGCTGGACGCGTACATCCAGCGTGACGCAGAATTGGCGACCGACGTGATCAACCGCGATGAAGAAGTGGACCAGATGTATAATGGTCTGTTCCGCGAATTTCTGACCTTCATGGCAGAAGATCCGCGCAACATCTCGTCCTGTATGCATCTGCATTTCATCGCCAAGAATATCGAGCGTATGGGCGATCACGTCACCGCAATCGCCGAGCAGGTCGTGTATCTGGTGACCGGCGAACGCCCCGCCGAAGCGCGGCCAAAGGCCGATGTAACCTCGCAATCCGTCTGAGGAGATTTCTGAGATGTCTGCCGATCAACCCACAGTGCTGGTGGTCGAGGATGAACTGGCCCAGCGTGAAGTGCTGGCTTATAATCTTGAAGCGGAAGGGTTCCGCGTATCCAAGGCGGCTAATGGCGACGAAGCCATGTTACTGGTGGACGAAGACAGCCCGGACATCATTGTCTTGGATTGGATGATGCCCAACCTGAGCGGGATCGAAGTCTGCCGCCGCCTCAAATCACGCCCTGACACACGCTCGATTCCGATCATCATGCTATCGGCCCGCACTGAAGAGGTCGATAAGGTGCGCGGTCTGGAAACCGGTGCTGATGACTATGTAGTCAAACCCTATTCGGTGGTTGAACTAATGGCACGGGTGCGGACGCAACTGCGCCGCGTGCGCCCGGCGACGGTTGGTATCCGATTGGAATTCGACGATATCATTCTGGACTCTGAAACTCACAAGGTCAGCCGCGGCAGCAAGCCTTTGAAACTGGGCCCGACTGAATTTCGGCTGCTGAGCACGTTTATGGAGAAACCAGGCCGTGTCTGGAGCCGTGAGCAATTGCTCGATCGGGTTTGGGGTCGCGATATCTATGTCGACACCCGAACGGTGGACGTCCATATCGGTCGCTTGCGTAAAGCTTTGACGCAACATGGCGGCGACGACCCAGTTCGAACCGTTCGCGGCGCGGGATACGCGTTGGGGTAGGGCGCGCGCTACCCTATGAGTTTTACTCATGAGGAAATGCAAAACTCTTTCTGTCCTTTGGCGCATCACCGGGTTAGGTTGCGCCGAAGCTGACAGAGCGGAGAAGCCCCATGAACGCCCCAGATACCAAACCGACCTTGCGTGCCAAAGATGCGCCGGACCTTGGGCGATTTGCGTGGGAGGACCCATTTCGCCTGTCTGATCAGTTGACTGAAGACGAACGGATGATCGCCGACAGCGCGCGGGCCTATGCGCACGAGAAACTGCAAACGCGGGTTCTGGAAGCGTTTCAGAACGAGGAAACCGATCCCGAGATTTTCCGCGAGATGGGCGAAATGGGCCTGCTGGGCACCACGATTCCCGAAGAATATGGGGGTATCGGGGCAGGGTATGTCGCCTACGGTCTTGTCGCGCGCGAGGTTGAGCGTGTGGATTCCGGCTATCGCTCGATGATGTCGGTGCAAAGTTCATTGGTGATGTACCCGATCTATGCCTATGGCAGTGAAGAACAGCGCCGCAAATACCTGCCGAAACTGGCCAGTGGTGAATGGATCGGTTGCTTTGGCCTGACAGAGCCCGATGCGGGCTCTGACCCGGCTGGTATGAAAACTCGAGCGGAAAAGATCGACGGCGGCTACCGTTTGACCGGTAGCAAGATGTGGATTTCAAACTCTCCGATCGCTGATGTTTTTGTCGTTTGGGCCAAGTCCGACGCACATGACGGGAAGATCCGGGGCTTTGTGCTTGAAAAAGGCCTGAAGGGCCTGAGCGCGCCGAAGATCCAAAACAAGATGAGCCTGCGCGCCTCGATTACCGGCGAAATCGTGCTGGACGGAGTTGAGGTTGACGAGGGCGCTTTGCTGCCCCACGTACAGGGGTTGAAAGGACCGTTTGGCTGCCTCAATCGCGCCCGGTATGGTATCAGTTGGGGTGCCATGGGGGCCGCGGAATGCTGCTGGCACGCGGCGCGTCAATACGGGCTGGACCGCAAGCAATTCGACAAACCCTTGGCGCAGACACAATTGTTCCAACGCAAACTGGCGGACATGCAGACCGAAATCGCGCTTGGTTTGCAAGCCAGCCTGCGTGTTGGTCGTTTGATGGATGACGCTGCTGCTGCGCCCGAGATGATCTCGATCGTAAAACGCAACAATTGCGGAAAAGCGTTGGACATCGCGCGGATGGCACGGGACATGCATGGGGGCAACGGTATCTCGCTGGAATTCCAGGTGATCCGCCATATGGTCAATCTGGAAACCGTGAACACCTACGAGGGGACGCATGACGTGCATGCGTTGATCCTGGGGCGTGCGCAAACGGGCCTGCAAGCCTTCTATTGAGTTTCGCGTAATTGGTATTATGGTAAAATAATGCCTGCGCGTGATTTGAACTTTGCACAGTTCCTCAAAGCCTTACGATGCTCTCCTGATAACCACTTCAGGAGCGCAAAATGCAATTGAACGGAAAAACCATCGTCATAACCGGCGCCGCTGGTGGTATTGGTAAAGGTCTCGCCGAACGGTTTGCGCAGCTTGGTGCAACGGTCGTCTGCTCGGATGTTGACTTGGACGCAGCGGAACGCGTTGCGAGCTCCATCGGTGGTCACGCTCTGCACTGCGATGTGTCCAGCGAAGATCATGTGAAGGCGTTGATCGATACCGTCGAAGATCAGATCGCGCCAATTGATCTGTTTTGCGCGAATGCCGGGATTTTGACGCTCGGCGGTTTTGATACACCCGATGCGGATTGGGATCGAACGTGGAAGATCAATGTCATGTCGCATGTCTGGGCCGCGCGACATCTGGTTCCAAAGATGCTGGCACGCGGCGGCGGTTATTTTTTGATGACCGCATCGGCTGCCGGGCTGTTGAATCAACCTGGTGCTGCGCCGTATGGCGTCACAAAACACGCAGCCGTTGGATTTGCCGAGTGGCTGGCGCTGACATATGGGCGCAAGGGTTTGAAAGTTTCGGTTCTGTGCCCACAGGCGGTGCGTTCAGACATGACCAAGGGATACGAAGTGTCTGTCGCGTCGATCGACGGTATGCTCGAACCGTCCGAGGTCGCGGAAGCCTGTGTTCAAGCCATTGAAGCAGAGCAGTTTCTGATCCTGCCGCATCCGCAGGTTCTGGACTATATGCGCCACAAAGCGACCAATTATGATCGGTGGCTGGGCGGAATGCAGAAGCTAAATCAAATTTTTATCGAGGATAATTGATCAAACTACCGCGCTCGTCGCATCAACCCTTCCTGTGCGATAGATGCAACCAATATGCCGTCCTGTGTGTAGATTGAACCACGATTGAAGCTGCGACCTCGACCGCCCCAGGGCGAATCCATTGAATACAGGTGCCACTTGTCGAAATGCACCGGTGCGTGGAACCACAAGGCGTGATCCAGGCTGGCTCCGTTGACCTCACCGGTAAACCAACTCAGGCCGTGGGGTCTTAGTCCCGAGCTGAGCAGGTACATGTCCGAAGCATAGGTCAACAGCAATTGCTGGGTGATTTGGTCCCTGCCCTGTGCGGCGTTCATTCGAAACCAAATGGCGTTTCGATCGTCGGACTTGTCAGGCGCGAACAGGTCCAGATGGTGGACTTCGCGTACATCGATCGGACGGTCGCGCATCAGCTCGGATCGCAGACGTTCGGGAACTCGATCCAGATATTGTCGTCTGACCTCGGACCGCGCGGGCAATCCCTCGGGGCCGGAGATGTCGGGCATTGGATGCTGGTGGTCCCAGCCGTCATCTGCAATATGGAAGGAGGCCGACATGTTAAGGATTTGTTTCCCGTGTTGGATCGCAATGACTCGGCGGGTGGTGAAAGAACCTCCATCTCGGGCCCGATCTACTTGATAAATAACGGGAATTGACGGATCGCCGGGGCGAATGAAATAGGCGTGCAAAGAATGGCACAGACGGTCTTCCACGGTACGGTATGCAGCAGACAGGGCCTGGGCGACGACTTGTCCACCAAATATCCGCGTCGGCGTTTCACCACCCGACCCTGTGCCACGAAACAGATCAACCTCAAGCCGTTCCAAAGACAACAGATCCAGAAGAATATGTTCGGCTTCGGTCATGTGGGGCTCTCCGATCTGTCTATGACATGGCGTAACAGGCTGCTGAAGGTCATTCAATCATTGCCCCAAGGACAAGCCCCTTGAGTTCCGACCGTGACGGATAGGAACTAGACGGCGAAAGCTGCGTAAAGAAGACGACAGTCACGTCATTGCTGCGGTCGATCCAGAAAAAGGTCGAGGCCATGCCGCCCCAACTGAAATCTCCCAAAGAGCCCGGTGTGGCTGTTCGACCCGGATCAATCACCACCGAACCGCCAAGGCCAAAGCCGGTACCTTCCATCGGTTGTTCCGCAAAACTACTTGGACCCATCGAGGCAATGTCGCCCGCTAAGTGATTGCGCATCATGAATTCTACCGTTCTGCTGCTGAGCAGGCGGTGTCCATTCCCCTGCCCCTTATTTCGCAATATCTGGACGAATTTAGCATAGTCGTCGATTGTGCCGACCAAACCGCCGCCCCCAGAGCACATGGTGGTGTCGAGAAAGGCAGAATCTTCGTAGCTATCTGTCAAACGCAGGCTGTCACCACCGGTCTCAGCCGAATTCAGATCCATCGCATTGCCAGCTAAGGGCGTGTAGAGTGATGCAAAACGGTCCCCGGCATCTTTGGGAACAGTAAATCCGGTCTCAGACATACCCAGCGGGTCAAAAATCTCTTCCTGAAAGAACTGATCCAGCGTTTTGCCAGACACGATTTCCACGACCCGGCCGATCACGTCGATGCCCACCGAATATTCCCAACGACTGCCGGGATGGAATGCCAGCGGCAGGTCAGCGAGCGCAGTCACCCGGTTCGCCAAAAGATCCTCACGCGGGCCAAAGACGATGGATTGATTTTCCATCGCACTCGGCAGCAGCCCGGGGTTAAACGGATAGCTCAAACCACTTGTATGGGTCAGCAATTGATGCAAGGTCGGGGTTGTCGAGGGTTCGGTTTGGTCCATCCGGCTTGCGCCCGGCACAAGGGCATGCATATTCGAAAACTCTGGAAGAAAGTCAGATACCTGCGCGTCGAGGTGAAAGTTTCCGCGTTCGGCAAGCATCATCAATGCCACAGACGTCACTGGCTTGGTCATTGAATAAATTCGGGCAATCGTGTCGCGCTGGAAAGGCAAGCTCTGCTCCACATTCCGAAGCCCGCAGGCGTGGAAGAATGCCTCTTGACCCTGATGGTGGATCAGGACGGAACTTCCTGCATACTTCCGCTCATCCACATAGCGTTGCATCCACATCGGAATGCGCCCGAGGCGGGAAGGGTCGAGCGTGGTCTGACTGCACATGTGGACGTCCTGACATTGCCTATCAATTCCCCGGATTTTGCCGGGCGTGGTCACCTAACGCAATGGGGATGCAGCTATTTCCATATGGCTGTTACACTCAACGGGTTAAAGAATCGACGAGTCGGGATGGAAGGATCAAAATCATGTCACAAACTCTGGATTTTATATATGATTTTTGCAGCCCGAACGCATTTCTGGCTCATAAGGTGATGCCAAAGCTGGTGGCGGATCATGGCGTGCAGATCAATTATGTGCCAGTTCTTCTGACGACAATTTTCAAAGCGACCAACAACCAAAGCCCGTTTCAGGCATTCTCGGAAAACCGTCAGAAAACTGCTTATCTGACCCATGATCTCCATCGCTATGCCCGTCGGCGCGGCGTAAGTTTTCATATGAGCCCCCATTTTCCGATCAACACCAAATTCGCCATGCGCGGAGCGGTCTTTGCCTCGGGAAAACAATGGGAAGCCAAATACATAGACGCGATCTTTGATGCTATCTGGGTGCATGGTCAAAAAGCAGATGAGATTACGGTGCTGATGGATATTCTACAAGACAACGAACTGCCTGTCCGAAAACTGCGCGAAGCGATGACAGAGCCGGGCATTAAGCAGCAACTAAAGGATCAGTCCAAAAATGCGGCCAAGCGCGGTGTTTTTGGTGTTCCCACATTTTTTGCAAGCTCCGAGATGTTTTTTGGCAAAAACAGCTTGCCCAATCTGGAACTTGAATTGTCACGTAGTGTGTGAGTTTGCGCCCTCAAGCGCTTTCAAGCCATACTGGGCAAACATCGGAACATAACCACCTAATTTTCTGGCTCTTTCCGGGTCCGAGGCATTGCCGTCCAAGGCGCGTTTGTAGACACCTTGCAGGATACCGGCCATGCGGAAAAAATTGAAAGCAAGGTAGAAACCGAAGTTGTCGATGCCCGGCAGTCCGCGGCGCTTGCAATAGGCTGCAATGAACTCGTTGTCCGACGGCAGGCCGAGGCTGGATCGGTCGATGCCTGCCAGGCCCCGCCCCTCTTTTCCCGGTGGCATTTGCCACTGCATGATCACCGCCGCCAGATCGGCATAGGGGTGGCCGATCGTAGAAAGTTCCCAGTCCAGAACGCCAATACAACGGGTGCCGTTCTTTTCGAATAGCATGTTGTCGATGCGATAGTCCCCATGAACCAGCGTTCTCTGGCCGTCATCAGCAGGCATTGACGCGTCGAGTAAAGAAATCAGTTGGTCCATCTGAGCAATGGTTTTGGTCTCGGACGCGCGGTATTGCTTGGTCCAGCGTGAGATCTGCCGTTCGAAATAATTTCCCGGCGGTCCAAAGTCGGAGAGGCCCACGTCCTGGATATCGACCATGTGGAGCTCGGCCAATACGCGGTTCATCTCTTCAAAAACACCGGCGCGCGTTTCCTTGGTTTCGCCTGTCATAGTCGGCTCAAGGAAGTTACGACCGTCCAGGCGCTCCATTACGTAAAAGGCCGATCCAATGACGGTGTCGTCCTCGCACAAAAGGAACATTTCGGGCACCGGCACTCGACTGTTCGACAGGGCTTTTTGAACCCGAAATTCCCGGTCCACGGCATGAGCGGATTTTAGGAGTATGCCAGGAGGTTTACGCCGCAAAACATAGACTTGCGTCGGTGTCTTCAATTCATATGTTGGGTTGGACTGACCGACGGCGAATTTAGTGGCCTCCAACGGGCCTCGATAGCCGTCGAGATGCGCGCTGAGATAGGCATCAACGGCCTTCAGGTCCAATTGCGTGTCCGTGGACATATCAGTCTCCTTACCGCTCACAGGGCCTCTGCGAAGATATTTCCCGCGGTCACCACATTAATCCCACCCGAAACCGGGATGACGGCTCCCGTGACATAGCTGCCGCCGCGACCGCACAGAAACAGCATGCAGCCCGCAATATCCTCATCCGCGCCGACCCGACCCAGCGGAACTGACTTTCCGACTTTGTCGCGGGTGGTTTCATCGGCAGTGGCAAAGGCGGTCATACGCGACACAAACGGCCCCGGTGCCAAGGCGTTGACTGTGATGTGGTAGGGCGAGAATTCCTTGGCCATGATCTTGGTCAGGTGCAAAACCGCTGCTTTAGAGGCTGAATAGCTGTAGGCGCCGTCGCCCATCGGTACCTCACCCATGACCGATCCCACATTGACAACACGGGCCGGATCATCGGCCGAACCTGATTTCATAAGCGTTGGCAACAGTTTCTGGGTCAATTCGAATATACCTGTTACATTCACCGACATGACCTTATCCCAGGCCTCATAAGGGAACTGTCCCATTGGCGCACCCCAAGACACGCCTGCGTTATTCATAAGGATATCAAGCTTGTCCGTGCGGTTGTGAACCTCGTCCACCAGCGCATCCACACCCTCTTTGCTACCAACGTCACCGGCAAACCCCTCTGCGCTGCCGGGCGCGTCCAGCGCATTGAGTTCGGCTGCTACGGTCTCGCACGCGTCCTGCTTGCGCGAGGCGATGAGAACCCTTGCACCGGCCCGTACCAGGGCTTCGGCGGCCATGCGGCCAATTCCCGTGGCACCGCCAGTTACCAGGGCTGTCTTTCCCTCTACCGAGAATAGGGATTCGGGTGTCATCGGGTGCTCCTCGTGTTTGTTCATTTGGCGCTGACATGGTGTCTGCATACGCGTACCGCTGCAACGTCATATCCTTGACAACGTATCGGGCTGCGCCAAACTTCCTCCTGTAGGAATAACAGGGATAACGGGGTCAACATGCAAGCTTTACTCAGCGTCGCTCCGGGTGGACCAGAAACTTTGGAACTGACCACCCTGCCCGATCCGCAGCCGGGCAAGGGCGAGTTGTTGGTGGGCGTCAAAGCCGCCGGGGTGAATTTTCCTGATACGCTGATGATCCGGGACCTCTACCAGATCAAACCGCCGCGCCCTTATGCTCCGGGTGGCGAGATTGCGGGTCAGGTGCTGGCGGTAGGTGAAGGTGCCGCTGGGTTCGAAGTCGGCGACCGTGTGTTGGCGCTGACCGGTCATGGCGGCTTCGCAACACATCTGACTATTCAGGCTTCGACTGCGGTGAAGTTCCCGGATTCCATGCCCTTTGAGGATGCCGCGTGTTTCATCTTTACTTACGGCACCTCTTATCACGCTCTGAAGGATCGCGCGGCGCTGAAGGCTGGCGAAACCCTGTTGATTCTGGGGGCTGCGGGTGGAGTAGGAACCGCTGCCATCGAATTGGGCAAGGCAATGGGCGCGCGTGTCATCGCCGCCGTGTCATCGGAAGAAAAAGCCGCGTTCTGTCGACAAGTTGGGGCGGATGATACAATCGTTTACGCGACCGAAATGGATCGGGACGCGCAAAAGGCTTTTTCATCCGATATCAAGGCGTTGGCTGGGCCAGTTGGTGTCGATGTTGTCTATGACGCGGTCGGCGGAGACTATGCGGAGCCCGCATTGCGTGCGATGGCGTGGGGTGGTCGTTTTCTGGTGGTGGGATTCCCGGCTGGGATTCCCAAAATTCCTCTGAACCTGCCACTGTTGAAAGGCTGTCAGATTGTTGGAGTGTTTTGGGGCGCTTCGGTCTTCAGAGACCCTGCAGGACACGCGGAGAACGTGCAGGAACTGTTCCAGTTCTACGACGCTGCCAGGATCAAGCCGCAAATCAGCACGACGTTTCCACTGGAAAAAGCCGCTGAGGCTTTGTCCTTACTATCCGGGCGCGGTGCCTTGGGCAAAATTGTCGTGACGATGCTCTGACAACCCTACAATAAGGGAGGGCCGGTGTTGCGTTGCAGCACTGCGTTCGGGCAACCAGGAAAGTGACGCAGCGCTGGCGGTGGACAAGGGGACCCATTGGCGTTTAAGAACCAAAAAAAACGGGAACAGTGAAAAAAATGCGTAAAGCTCTGATTTTAAACGGCCCGAACCTGAATCTGCTGGGCACGCGTCAGCCAGAGGTATATGGTAAAACAACCCTGAAAATGGTTGAGGAAATGTGCGTAACGCACGGAGAAACAATCGGTTTCGAAGTCGCACATATGCAGTCGAACCATGAAGGTGCCTTGCTGGACGCGATCCACGCAGCCAAAGGGACGCAGGACGGCATCATCCTGAACGCCGGTGCCTATACCCATACGTCTATTGCGCTGATGGACGCTATCGCCTCGGTCGAGCTTCCCACCATCGAGGTGCATCTGTCAAACATCCATGCACGCGAGAGCTTTCGCCATACCTCGTATATCTCGAAAGTTGTCGTCGGCCAGATTTGTGGCTTTGGTGCGCAAAGCTACATCCTGGCGTTGGACGCGCTGGCTGGGTTCCTTGACCGTGAGGGCGCTTAATGAGGCTGAGTGAGTATCTTTATTTCCTGAGCTACACCAAAACGCTTGAGGAATTGTGGGATGCCCACTGCCGCCAAATGGCTGAATACGGCTTCGACCGGCTGTTGTACGGGTATACGCGCTACAAGACCCCGACCTCGTTGGGCGACCCGGAAGATTTTGTCATTCTCACCAACCATACCAAACCCTATCTGGATGGGTTCCTGCGCAGTGGGCTTTATTTTCATGCGCCGATGCTGAAATGGGCGCTGGAAAATGAAGGTGCGGCCAGTTGGCAGATGACGCAGGATATGATGATGTCCGGCGCTTTGACTGCGCAGGAGTTGGAAGTGCTTGAGTTCAACCGCTCGAAGGGTGTTGTTGCCGGGTATACGGTTAGCTTTACGTCAGTGTCGGCGCGGTCGAAAGGTGCGATTTCTCTATCTGCCTGTGGCGCACGGTCTCAGGAAGATGTGGATGCAATCTGGGCAGAGCACGGCGAAGATATTTTGCTGATGAACAATATGGCGCATCTCAAGATCCTGACCCTGCCTTACAACGCTCCAAACAGAGCTCTGACAAAGCGCCAAAGAGAGGCGCTGGAGTGGGTCGGAGATGGAAAAACCACGCAGGATATCGCGCTGCTGATGGGCCTGACAGCAGCCACTGTTGAGAAACATTTGCGTCTGGCGCGTGAGTCGCTGGCGGTCGAAACCACAGCCCAGGCGGTTCTGAAGGCATCTTTTCAAAATCAGATGTTCGTGATGGAGGCCTAAACCCCAATTTTTTGACGCTCACCTGCGTCAATTTACCTAGGGTAAGGAAAACATTACTTTTCGATTCTGACCCGTAGTTGCAAAATGAGAGCGTTCCGTGAGTGGTGGCTTTAGCCTGGGAACATTTGGTCGGATCTTTGTGATTTCAGGGCTCTCCGGCCGCTCTGACACAGGGGCGTCTATTCGTCCACGTACCTATGTCGGAAATCCGGGGGGCCTCGACCATCCCCATCATGCGGGGCCCCCCAACCCTATCCTTCAATGCCAGGCGCTTCGGCGTCTTTTTTTGTGCGCGCAAGAAAAAACCGGCCACGCCTTGCGCGACCGGTTCTTAAAGTGTCCCGGACCCCAAGAGGTCCGGAAAATCGCTTAACCCTGGGCTGCTTTTGCAACTTCGGCGGCGAAGTCTTCTTTTTCCACCACGATGCCTTCGCCAACTTCCAGACGGATAAAGCCGGTGATGGTTGCGCCTGCTTCTTTGGCGGCTGCTTCAACGGTCAGGTCAGGGTTCACAACGAACGACTGGTTCAGCAGAGTTGATTCAGCCACGAATTTCTTCATACGGCCTTCGATCATCTTCTCGATCACCTGCTCCGGTTTGCCGGATTCGCGGGCGATGTCCATCTGAACCTGCTTTTCCTTCTCGACGACCGCCGGGTCCATGTCGGCCTCGGACAGAGCTGCCGGGTTCACAGCTGCGATGTGCATCGCAACCTGCTTGCCGATCGCTTCGTCGCCACCGGTCAGAGCGACCAGAACGCCGATTTTGCCCATGCCGTTGGTGGCTGCGTTGTGGACGTAAGACACAACAGTGTCACCCGACAGTTTCGCCATGCGGCGCACCGACATGTTCTCGCCGATGGTGGCGATCTTGTCGGTCAGAGTGTCGGCAACGGATTTGCCACCCAAGTCAGCCGCCAGCAGAGCGTCAACGTCTGCAACGCCTTCGGCTGCAAATGCGATCTTGCCGACCATTTCCTGGAATTCAGCGTTTTTCGCAACGAAGTCGGTTTCCGAGTTCACTTCGACAGCAACACCGTTGCCACCGTTGACGTGAACAGCAACCAGACCTTCTGCTGCGGTACGGCCCGATTTCTTGGCCGCTTTCGCCAGGCCTTTGGTGCGCAGCCAGTCAACGGCCTCGTCCATGTTGCCGCCGGTTTCGGTCAGGGCTTTTTTCGCGTCCATCATGCCTGCGCCTGTGCTGTCGCGCAGTTCTTTAACCATTGCTGCTGTGATTGCCATCTTTTGGCTCTCCTCAATTCAAACGGAATTGGGGCAGGTCATACCCTGCCCCATGTGTCAATTACGTGACGGGCAGCTTACGCTTCAGCCGGAGCTTCAGCGGCTTCTTCTGCAACGACTTCTTCAACCGGTGCTTCTTCGAATGCACCCAGGTCTACGCCAGCAGCACCCATCTGAGCGGTCATGCCGTCCAGAGCGGCGCGAGCGGCCAGGTCACAATACAGACCGATGGCGCGGGCTGCGTCGTCGTTGCCGGGGATGATGTAGTCAACACCGTCGGGCGAGCAGTTGGTGTCGACAACAGCCACAACCGGGATACCCAGCTTGTTGGCTTCGGCGATGGCCAGTGCTTCTTTTTTGACGTCGATGACGAACAGCAGATCAGGAACGCCGCCCATCTCGCGGATACCGCCCAGCGAAGCCTGCAGCTTCTGTTGGTCACGCTCCATGCCCAGACGCTCTTTCTTGGTCAGGCCTTCTGCGCCGGCTTCCATTGCTTCGTCGATCTGGTTCAGACGGTTGATCGACTGGGAAACGGTTTTCCAGTTGGTCAGCGTACCGCCCAGCCAGCGGTGGTTCATGTAGTACTGAGCCGACTTTTCAGCCGCTTCGGCGATCGGGCCAGCGGCCTGACGCTTGGTACCAACGAACAGAACGCGGCCACCTTTTGCAACGGTGTCACGAACAGCCTGCAGAGCCTGATCCAGCATCGGAACGGTCTGGGTCAGGTCCATGATGTGGATGCCATTGCGCGAGCCGTAGATGAACGGGCCCATGCGGGGATTCCAACGCTGTGTCTGGTGACCAAAGTGAACGCCAGCTTCCAGCAGCTGACGCATGGTGAACTCGGGAAGAGCCATGCTATTTTCCTTTTCCGGTTTACGCCTTGGCGGGGGTGAAAGAAGCGGATGCTCCAACCGGCGGGCCTGATGAGGATGTCTCCCTGCAAAAAGCCCAAACCCCGCCTGCGGGTTTGAATGGCGCGCGTATACGGCAGGTTTTGGTGCAACGCAAGAGGCTTTCGCCCCTATTTTTCAAGCCGCGCCAAGCTATGGGCATGACGGACGGCTTCCTCGCAATGAGCAGCCAACGCTTTGCGGTTTTCAAAATCGCTGACCTTGGCGGGTGTGTGGTAGATCAACTCGACCCAGCCTTGCCGACGGGCGCCCAGCGTTTTCAGCAAATGCGGACCGAAATCCATATCTCCCCACCACCCATAGAACCTGTTGGGTTGTCCGGCAGGTGCATGGTAAATAACGGAAACCGGCTGCACATACATGAATTCGCGCAGTTCATCTGTAAAGAATGCAGCAAAGAGTGTTGTTTTAAAGGGCAAAACCCTGATTCCATCGGTCGAGGTGCCTTCCGGGAAGAACACCAACTTATGACCTGCGGACAAGCGTTCCTGAAACAACAAGGTTTGCTCGCGCGCCTTTTTACGGTTGCGTTCGATGAAAACCGTACCGGTTGCGCGGGCGAGCCAGCCGATGCCGGGCCACCTTGCAACCTCGGCCTTGGAGACGAAATAGACCCTTTTGCGAGCATTAAGTGCGAAAATATCCAACCACGAAGAGTGATTGGCCACCACTGCCCCACGTTGCGTCATCAACTCACCCGAGCTGCGAAATCCCATCCCCAGAATGCGAAACGCGTTTCGGCAGACGAATTGCGTGATGAAGGGCGTGATTGGGCGACGCACCCCATAGAGCGGTCGTTCGATCAGTCGCAGGATCAGTAGAATAATCAGACCGCCGAAGACTAACACCGCCAGTGGCAGACCACGCAAGATGACCAGAATCCAGCCGATAAGGCCCAACTCAATGGGATCAGGCGCGTCTTCGCTGTGCCAGGATGCGTCGCTCAAGGGTTATGCTCCGGAATAGATGCGCCGTTGGCGCTCGTTCATACGCGCTGTGTCCAGGATCAGGCACACGTCCGTTGTGTTGAAGGCATAGTCGATGAAAGCGCCCTCGCCCACGAACCCGCCCAGCCGAAGATAGGCTTTGATCAGCGCTGGAACCTGCACCATGGCTGCACGGCGATCCAGCGCATCCACGTCCACCAAGTCCATCGGCTGAAACACATCGGGTTGCGCCCGCACCCTCAGGTCTGGCGGGGCGAGGTGGTTGTGATGCAACATCGACAGAGGCTGCTCCAGCGCCTGAACATCAGTGCCATGAAAGCTGGCGACGCCGAACAGAACTTCAATCTGGCGCGCGTTCACATAGGCGGCCAGACCGTTCCACAGATGATACATTGCCGTGCCGCCGCGATAGTCAGGGTGGAGGCAGGATCGCCCCAATTCCAACAGCTTGCGACCGCTGTCTTTCAGAACGCTCACATCATATTCGTCTTCGGAATAAAACTGCCCCAGATCTGCTGCACGTTCACCCGGTAACAGCCTGTAAACGCCCACAGTTTCGCCGGTCTGGTCGTCGATGGCCAGCATATGGTCAAAATACGGGTCGAACCGGTCCTGCTCTAGCCCTGCGTCGTGGTCCACCATCTCTCCGCCACCGCCCAGTTCGCGCACGAAGACGTCATAGCGCAGCCGCTGCGCGGCACGCAGTTCGGCCTCGGTCTCGGCGAGTTTGACGGTGAAGGATGGGCCTGTACCCGACATCAGAAAGTCCCTGTGGTTTCAGGGCTGATACCGCAGGTGTCGGGGGAATGGCAACATCGCCTGAACCGGTTGGATGTTAACTATTCCTAAACCAGTTTCACGGATCAAAGACGGGCATCAGGGCGATGCGAGATCCGTCAATCACCACCTTTCCCTGCTCGCGGAAGTTCACGGTGATCTTGCCGCCGATATTGGACTGCACCTGTCCAATGCCCCAATCGGGGAAATCGGGGTGGCGGACAAACATGCCCGGTGCAAGAATGGCATTGAGGTCTGACATGACTGGGCTCCGGGTCCGGCGGCAGATACAGCAGGAGGTACGCATGAGCGCAACAGACGTCAACCTGGCCGAGCTGATCGGCTCGCGGATCTGTCATGATCTGATCAGCCCGATCGGCGCGATCACCAACGGGCTGGAGCTGCTGGAAATGGTTGGCGGCACCCAAGGCCCCGAGATGGAGCTGATTTCGGGTAGCGTCGGCAGCGCAGGCGCGCGTATCCGCTTTTTCCGGGTGGCGTTTGGATCGGCCAGCGATCAACCCCTGGGCCGCGCCGAAGTCAGTGCCTTGCTGAAAGATGTCGAAGCCGCAGGTCGCGTTCGTGTGAGCTGGAACCTGACCGAGGCGGTGCCGCGCAATCAGGTCAAACTGGCGTTTCTGGCGCTGATGTGCTGCGAAAGCGCGATGCCCTTCGGGGGTGAGGTGACGATCCGCAACGATGTCGATCAATGGACCGTGACGGGCGTGGCAGACAAGCTGAACATCGATAGCGATCTGTGGAATAACCTGCCCAAGGGTCGGTTTGCTGATAAGGTCACCCCCGCCAAGGTGCAATTCGCCCTTCTGCCGGAAACGGCGCATGCGATGCGGCGGCGGATTACGGCGGAAACCACCGCAACCCGCGTCGAGATCAGGTTTTAGGCGCGGACCGTCCCGTTGCCCCGCACAAGGTATTGAAAACTGGTCAGTTGGGCGGCCCCAACCGGCCCACGGGCATGCATTTTGCCCGTGGCAATCCCGATCTCGGCCCCCATTCCGAACTCGCCGCCATCGGCGAACTGGGTTGAGGCGTTGTGCATCAGGATCGCGCTGTCCAGCCGTTCAAAGAACCGGACCGCAGCTTGCGGGTCCTCGGTCATGATACAGTCGGTGTGGTTCGAGCCGAATTGACGGATATGCGCGATGGCCTCATCGATATCTGCTACGGGCTTAGCGGCGATGATACTGTCGAGGAATTCTTTACCCCAATCCTCATCCGTCGCTTTCAACGCACCGTCGAGAGCCAAGGAGCCCTCGGCGTGAATCTCAACTCCGGCGGCCAGCAGCGCGGTGATGACATCCCGCCCCAGCGTTTCAGCAATGTCCTGATGGATCAGCAGGCACTCGGCGGCACCGCATATCCCCGTCCGCCGGGTCTTGGCGTTCAGCACGACCTCAAGAGTTTTCGCGGGGTCTGCCGCCTTGTCGATATAGATATGAACAATGCCTTCGAGATGAGCAAAGACAGGAACGCGGGCTTCGCGCTGAACCAATCCGACCAGCCCCTTGCCACCACGAGGCACGATCACGTCTACAAAGTCCGTCATGGTGAGCAATTCCTGAACGGCTGCTCGGTCGCGTGTGGGTACTAGTTGGATCGCGTCTTCAGGCAGGTTTGCGGCCTTCAGACCCTCGACCAAACAAGCATGGATCGCGCCAGACGAATGGAAGCTTTCCGAGCCCCCTCGCAGGATCACCGCATTGCCCGATTTCAGGCACAGCGCACCCGCATCCGCTGTTACATTCGGGCGGCTTTCATAGATCACTCCGATCACACCCAGAGGCGTGCGCACGCGCTGGATATGCAGCCCCGAGGGCATGTCCCATTCGGTCAGAATCTCGCCCACCGGGTCGGTCTGATCGGCCACCGTGCGCAGCCCATCGACCATCCCCTGAATTCGGGATTCGTCCAGCATCAGACGGTCCATCATCGCTGGGCTCAGGCCCTTGTCGCGCCCAAATTCCAGATCCTTCTTGTTGGCTTCGATAATCTCAGCGCGGCGAGCCCAGACGGCCTCGGCCGCGGCGATCAGAGCGGCGTGTTTGCGTTCTGCACTGGCAAAGGCCAACTCAGCAGCAGCAGCCTTGGCGCGCGCGCCCAAATCGGCCATCAGGGCGGGAATGCTGTCGAAATCCTTCATCTTGGGTGCCTTTCCTGTTGTCCTATAGCGCCAGATCGTCCCGGTGGATCAACACGGCGCGACCAGGATAGCCCAGCGTTGCCTCGATCTCGGATGATTTACGCCCTTTTATCGCGTCCGCCTCTTGCGCGGTATATCGGCTGAGACCCTGCGCCAAACGCCGCGCCTGCGGGTCGATGATGGCCACAGGATCGCCGCGCTGAAAATCGCCGGTCACTTCGACAATACCTGCAGGCAGCAAGCTTTTGCCATTTCCAAGCGCACGCGCCGCGCCGGCATCCACCACAATCTCGCCACGTGGCTTCATCGCCGAGATCCAGCGTTTGCGCGCCGCGTGCGGATCGACGGTGGCCGTGAACCACGTGCAGTTCGCACCATTCTCAAGCGTATTCAACGGGTTCAAGGGCGATCCTTCGGTAATCGCCATATCGCAACCCGCTGCCGTCGCCATCTTGGCCGCCAGCAATTTAGTCTTCATCCCACCCTTGGAAAGGCCCGAACCAGCGTCACCGGCCATCGCCTCGATCTCGGGCGTGATGTCCTTAATCACATCATAGCGCGTGGCCGAGGCGTCCTCGGTCGGGTTCCCGGTATAGAACCCGTCCACATCCGACAGCAGGATCAGTTGATCGGCGCCGACTGTAACAGCGATTTGCGCCGCGAGGCGGTCATTGTCGCCATATCGGATCTCATCTGTGGCGACTGTATCGTTTTCGTTGACAATCGGGACAACACCCAGTCCCAACAGGGTCTCAAGCGTCGCGCGCGAGTTCAGATAGCGGCGGCGATCAGAACTGTCCTCTAGCGTGACAAGAACTTGCGCCGTGGTGATATTGTGCGGCGCAAGAGCCTCCTCATAAGCGCGGGCCAGCCGGATTTGACCGACAGCGGCAGCGGCCTGAGATTGTTCCAGCGGCAAGGTCGCCATCGGCAGGCCCAGTACCCCACGCCCCAGAGCAATCGACCCAGAGGACACCAGAATGACATCCGTCCCCTGCCCCTTGAGCCACGCCACGTCCTGCGCCAGCGAATGCAGCCAGTCGGACCGCAACAACCCCGTATCCCGATCCACCAGCAAGGCAGATCCGATCTTTACAACCAGACGTTTCGCCGAGGTCAGGGTTGCCAAGGCGCGGCCTCCTCGGCGGGTTTGTGACGAAGGCGGTTGTCGTCAATTTCCGCGCGCAGGGCGCGCAGAACCTCGGTCACGCCCAAATGTGCGACGCCAGACATAGTCATGACTGGGCCGCCTACGGCCTCTTCCAACTCAGACTTGGCCAGTTCGCGTTCCTCATCATCCAGCGCGTCGACCTTGTTCAGCACGGTGATCCGGGGTTTCTCGGCCAGCTCACCGCCATAAGCCTCAAGCTCGTGAATGATGGTGCGGTAATCCTCGGCCACGGTTTCCGAGGTGCCATCGACCAGATGCAGCAAAACCGCGCAGCGTTCCACATGGCCCAGAAAGCGGTCGCCGATACCGCGCCCTTCATGGGCGCCTTCGATCAGGCCGGGGATGTCGGCCACAACGAATTCGACGCTATCCACACCCACAACACCCAGATTGGGATGCAGCGTGGTAAACGGATAATCGGCAATCTTGGGCCGTGCGTTCGAGGTGGCTGCCAGAAAGGTTGACTTGCCCGCATTGGGCATCCCCAAAAGGCCTACATCGGCGATCAGTTTCAGCCGCAGCCAGATGGTGCGGTCGATCCCCGCCTGACCCGGATTGGCCCGGCGCGGGGCCTGGTTGGTGGCCGATTTAAAGTGCAGGTTGCCGAAGCCGCCATTGCCGCCCTTGGCCAGCAGCACGCGCTGCCCGACCTCGGTCAGGTCGCAGATGACGGTTTCTTCGTCCTCGTCCAGAATCTCGGTCCCAACAGGTACGCGGAGGACAATGTCATCGCCATCCTTACCGGTGCGCTGCTGCCCGCGGCCGGGCTGGCCGTTTTTGGCAAAGAAATGTTGCTGATAACGGAAGTCGATCAGCGTGTTCAGACTGTCTACAACCTCAACCCAGACGGAGCCGCCCTTGCCGCCATCGCCGCCATCCGGACCGCCATATTCGATGTATTTTTCGCGCCGAAAGCTGACGCAGCCGCCACCTCCGGCCCCGGACCGGATGTAGACCTTTGCAAGATCGAGAAATTTCATGACTGTCCCCTACTGCAAAGGCCCCATCGGCCACAAGTCAGAGTTTCTTTGTATATGTCCAGGTGGACACGTTCGCGTCACGCGCCACCGAGTACGTTTCGGCGTCGCCCAGATATTCGAACCCGCAATGGGTCAAGACCCGCGCCGAGGCCGGGTTGTCTTGAAACACGCTGGCGAACATCGTGGCGTTTTCCAGCGGGTTCGCCGCAACCAGCGTTTCCACCGCCATCGAAGCAATTCCGGTGTTCCAATAGACCGGCGCAACCCAATAGCCCACCTCGGACTGGTTGCGATCCAGCCGTGTCAGCGAGATCAAACCGATCAGTTCCGGCCCGCCGTCCTTGGTGGCATCCATCGCCCAGACGTCTTCGTCCCGGTCCTCGGACATGGCGCGGTTCACAAATGCCTCGATCGAGCCAGGCGGCAATGGATGCGGAATAGACGACGTCATCCGCGCCACGCGCTCATCACCTGCATAATGTTCAATGAGACCCATATCCGACCGGCGCAACGGGCGCAGGTCGAACCGCTCGGTTTCAATCACCGGCTGGTTTATTATTGTCTCAAGCTTCATGAGTGCGGTCCTCCTCCGAACAACACGTAAATTGCGGACGTAACAGTGAAACCAATTACAGCCCACATCAGATATTTGCGGCCCAGACGATCTTCAACCGCATGGGCAATGCGTCCCTGAAACAGGGGCGGTATGGTGCTTGCTGGGAGTGTCATCGGGCTCATAGGTCAAAACTGTGTTAAAAACGAGAAAAGGGACCGGCATTTTCTGCCGGTCCCCCATTTATTTCTAAACCTTTAGGGTTTCGGCTTACTCTGCGGCCTCCGCCACTGGCAGGACCGAAATAAAGGTGCGGTTCTTGAGTCCCTTGTGGAACTTCACGGCGCCATCAACAGTTGCAAAAATGGTGTGATCTTTGCCCATGCCCACGCCTTCGCCCGGCCAGAACTTGGTGCCGCGCTGACGTACGATGATGTTGCCTGCGATGGCCGCCTGGCCACCATAGAGTTTCACGCCAAGGCGGCGACCAGCAGAGTCGCGACCGTTACGGGAGGAACCGCCAGCTTTTTTATGTGCCATTCTCTCTCTCTCCTTAGCCTTGAGCCAGCTCTTTGGCTTGCTCAACCCATTCGGGCTTCACTTTGATGGTGTCGATAGCAGCAATCTGCTCGTCCGACAAGGCGGCTAGAGCGCTAAAGCTCTCGATACCTGCGTCGTTCAGCTTTTTGGCAGCGGCGGGGCCGACACCGTTCAGCTTGGTCAGATCGTCAGCAGCAGCCGCAGCGGCGGCGGGTGCTTCTGCCTTGGCTTCAGCTTTCTTGGCAGGCTTTGCAGCAGGTGCCGCTTCGCCAGCCGGTGCAGAACCGGTAGCTGCTTTGATGCCCGACTTATCAGCGCCCGACGACAGGATGTCGGTGATTTTGACCAGTGTCAGTTTCTGGCGGTGGCCAACAGTACGCTTCGAGCTGTGCTTACGACGGCGTTTGACGAACTTGATGACCTTGTCACCTTTGATCTGTTCGATCACTTCGGCTTGTACGCCTGCGCCTTCAACGAAAGGTGCGCCAACAACCGGAGCGTCACCGCCCAGCATCAGAACATCGTTGAATTGAACTTTTTCACCTGCGTCGGCAGCCAGCTTTTCAACGCGGAGGATATCACCCGCCTGAACCTTGTACTGCTTGCCGCCAGTCTTGAGGACCGCAAACATGCGTCTTTCCTTTGTCTAACCGCGTTCTGTGGTCCCCTTGCGGGTGTTGCCGGCTTTCGCCACCTCGAACAGCGCGCCCTTTTCGGGCCGTGTGACGACCCTTGGGATAGTCCCGATGGGTCAATAATAACGAGACCCGGCGCGGAGGAACCGGCCGGGATGCGCGCTTATCCATAGAATGCAGGACAAAGTCAACATCAAAAGCAACTCAAAGATCAGAGCCGCGCAGTACCTGTGAAACTGCAAGACCCAACCGGTAATAGATCTTGTCATAGGTGCGGTCGAAACTGTCGAAAAAGGCCTCGTTCACGGCGCGGCCGGTCTGGGTCCGCGAAAAGGCGATGTTCTCGCGCAGTTGCGCCTCGTCCAGGGGTTGATAGGCCATCAGAAGGAAAGAATACAGCCACGTACGCGTTTCTTGTGTGATGGCGTCTTTTTCAGCGAGAAGCTGGGCCAGAACCTCGCCATCATCGCCGCCAATTTCGGAATTCAAGCCTCGGAAAAAGTTATAATCTGCGCTCACGGCGCTTTTAACATTCTTCTCGATCAACTCGTTGACCTCGATATACTCATCCACCAGTTGGAAGAATGTGCTGTCCTGATCCTGTGCGGAATACGCGTCTTGCGCCATCTCTTCTATGGTGTCGTCCTGAAAAGCCTGACGGGCAGAGTTTTCAAGCCGCACAACGGTCTGTCCCAGATCGCTTTCGAAAAACAGCACGGCGCGTTCCATTTGGCTGTCTGACAGCGTTTCCACAAAGGCGGTGGAAAACTGGTCGCGCATCCAGTCGGGATCATAGATCATATCGACTTGTGTTGCGAAATAGGCCCCGCCTGCCCCGTCCAGCATCGTTGTGTTGATCTCTTGCGCCTGCATCTGCCCTTCGTGGCGCAGCAGTTCGATCACCTCGTCCATGTGCAGGGCCGTCATCAAACGGTCAATCTGCTCGGCGACCGCTGGGGTCACACTCAGGGCAAGTGAAAGGACGGCCGCCAGCAGTCGCATCAGATGTCCTGTGCTGGGTGAAGATCGGCCATCCGCGCGGCCAGAACTTCGAATTTCATCGCCATGATTTCATATTGGATGGCATTGAGCAGTTCATAGACCTCTTGCATCAAGGGTTGTTCTAATGCGTCAGCATAGGCGGTCACGTCGGCATCCGAGAAATCCTGATACGTGTAGGCCGCGCCAGCCAGTGCCGAAAGCTGAATGGCTTGCCGCATGGCGCCTTCGTTCTGTTTCATCAACTCACGCAGATCGCCCGCATCCATTTGCAGGTCGATCACACCGGACGCGCTTGCGGCCAGCAGAAACCGGATCTGGATTTCCTGCAGCGCCCGCAGCGCGGTGCCGCTGGAATCGATCGCATTGTTCATGCGCTTCAACTCTTCGACCCGCTGTGACCCTTGCTGAATCAGGTCGGCGACGATCTTCTGGCCCTCCAACTGCTTGGCATCTTCGTCTTCGTGGATATGAGCGGCGTTTTCCGCCACGACCAGCCGCTGCCCCAGATCCGAGGCATAGAATTCGACCGCGTGTGTCAGCGCCTCATTGCTGAGCGTTTGTTCCAGAATAGCCACTGCGGTTTCATGCATATCTTCAGTGTCGAACACTTCTTCGGTTAGACGCGCCCAGTCCGAACCGAACCCTTCAGGATCAATGCCCAACATCTGCGGCGCCGAGGCCGAGGCCAGCGCGATACTTTGCAGCGCGACGTCAAAGCCGGTGGTGGTCAGAAAGGCTTCGATCCGGTCGCGATCCGCTGTGGCCGCATGGGACGGCAACGCGGCCAGCGCGAAAAGAAGCAGTGTAACGGGCAATGCGAAGAAGCGAGCGATATGTGTCATGGACATAGACCCTAGGTGATTTACGCCATCAGGCAATGGAAAATCCCAGAAGAGTGAATTTGGGGAATTTTCTGCTTGCACCCCTGCGCGTTCCTCACTAAATCCCCCCCTCACAGACCCCCGCGGAGAGGTGCCGGAGTGGTCGAACGGGGCGGTCTCGAAAACCGTTGTGGGTGCAAGCCCACCCAGGGTTCGAATCCCTGTCTCTCCGCCACTTTCCCTAGTGACGCCCAATTCCGAGACACCCGCCGGACGGCGTGTTCTTGCCTGCTGGTTGGGCCGTATCGGCACAAGGTAGCCCAATTCGCCTGGGTGACGCTTGACGCACGCAATTCCCCTTGGGCAATGCATATATTCAAATCATCTTAAGTTTATAAAACTAAAGGAGATTCGTATGATGCAGAAACTAATTCCAGCTATCCTTGTGGCAGCGATAGTGGCGGGCGGTTATTATTACCTCAATACGTCAGAGGCGCCCGAACCGGCAACGGCGACGGCCCCGGATGAGACACCCTCTGAGACCATTGGGGAAACAGCCAGCCAGCTTGTTGATCAGGCCGGCCAGGAAGTCGCCGCTCTGGCCGATCAAGGGCAGGACCTGATGAACCAGTGGATCGAAGACGGGATGCTGACCGTTCAGAATTTCGACTACGATACCCTTATGGCGTCGGTTCAGGACAGCGATCTGGCGCAGGACATCAAATCACAGGCCACAGCTATCTTGGAGGAGATCAAGGCCTCGCCCGAAACGCTTGCCGCGAAAATTCAGGAACTGCGGGACTTGTTGAACGCAAATTGAGTTCTGCAATTGCCTGCGCCGTTGCGCTACGTAAGCTTTGCCCTGCGTTGACCCTTGCCGGATCACGTGATTGGCTGGCCTGAGGGTTACAATGCCAACAGACGTTTTTGTATCAAACCATACACAGGATGCTTCAAGCTGTTGTTTTCGGGGGATTGAAATGAACACACCGCCATCAACCATGTTTGCCGTTGTTCAAACACAGGACGGGTATTCGGGAACGGCCACCGGCCCAGCAGTGGAAGACGCCGCAGAATGGTTGAGTGAAGCGGAGTTGCCGGTGCCCGCTCCGGGCCCCGGTCAGGTGTTGATCAGGCTTCGCGCGGCCTCGGTAAATCCGTCGGATATTCACTTTATCAAAGGCGAATACGGCCAGCCCCGCGTTAAGGGAGCCGCCGCAGGGTTTGAGGGATGCGGCGATGTGGTTGCGACAGGTGCCGGGGCCGAAGTCCTGAACGGTCAGCGTGTGGCCTTCGTTGCGGCGGGCGCCGGGGCGTGGGCTGAATATGTGGTGACACAGGCGATGATGTGCATCCCCCTGAGGCCCGAGATTTCGGATGAGGACGGCTCGGCCCAGATCGTGAACCCGATGACGGCCATGGCGATGGTGGATATCGCGCGAAATGCCGGCGAGGCTTTCATAGTCTCTGCCGCGACAAGCCAGTTGGGCAAGCTGATGTGCAGTTTGGGTCGCGATCTGGGCCTGAAACCCATTGCCATCGTGCGCCGGGCGGATGCGGTAGACAGTCTGAAGGATCTTGGCGCGCATGAGGTTCTGGTGACGTCTAACCCGGACATGCCGAAAAAACTAACCGACTTGTGTCACGCGCTGAAACCGCGCGTTTTCCTGGATGCGGTGGCCGACCAGATATCCGAGCAGGTGTTTTGTGCCATGCCAAACGGCGCGCGCTGGGTCTGTTATGGCAAGCTCAGCCCCGATCTGCCCAAACTAACCCAGATGGGCCAGATGATTTTCATGGGTAAGCAGATCGAAGGCTTCTGGCTAACCAAGTGGATGACCACCACCCCGCCCACCGATCAGATGCGGGTTGTGGCCGAGGTTCAGGCGCGTTTCGCCGATGGTCGTTGGAAAACAGATGTTGCAGATCGCCTATCGCTCAGAAACGTGGTGTCAGAACTGGCCCATGCGCTAAAAAAGAGTGACGGAAAGGTGATTATCACCCCATAGTAGAACAAAGCCCTTTGGTCATCGTGGCCGAGGGGGACGAAGAATGCCGGACAAACCGGTATTGGGAGGTGAAGTTGGATAACGCGCAGCTGCTGATTAGCGGGCTGGCGAATGGCTGTGTCTACGGCCTGATCGCACTCGGTTTTGTTCTGATCTACAAAGCGACCGAGGCGGTGAATTTCGCGCAGGGCGATTTCATGATGCTGGGCGCGTTCGTCACCATCGGCCTGACCAATACCGAATATATGGGGCTGCCATTCTGGTTGGCGCTACCAATCTCATTGGGGATCATGGGAGCGTTGGGATATCTGCTGGATCGGTTGATCATCCGACGGCTGTTCGGAGAAAGTCAGACGGCTGTGGTAATCCTGACCATCGCCTTGGGCTTTGTGATCCGCTTTGTGGCCGGGCTGATCTGGGGGCACGAGCCGCAGACGCTTCAGAACCCGCTGGCCGGGAAAGAGGTGCGGTTCGGCGGGCTGGTGCTGGGGATGGAGGATGTGGCCGTCATCATCGTCACCATCCTGCTGACATGGGGGCTGTATGTTTTCTTCAGCCGGACCAAGTTAGGGCTGGCAATGCAAGGCGCCTCTCAAAACCAGTTGGCCGCTTACTACATGGGCGTTCCGGTCAAGCGGGTGCAAGGGTTCATCTGGGGTCTTGCGGGCGTGGTCGCCGGAATCGCGGGTATCCTGTTTGCCGCCAAGGGCTCGGTCGATCCGACCACGGGTCTGCTGGGGATCAAGGCGTTTGCCGCCGCCGTGATCGGCGGGTTCGGCAGCCTGCCCGGTGCGCTGGCCGGAGGGCTGATCGTCGGTGTCATTGAACCCTTTGCCAGTCGCTATATCGCAGCAGGCTACAGCCAGATTGCGCCGTATGCGCTGTTGCTGGCTGTGCTGATCTTCCGCCCCAACGGGCTGTTTAGTCAGGTTCGGGTCAAGAAGGTTTAGGCAGATGCGGATTGTATTCAAAACCGACTACATGCAGGATATCCGGCCATGGAAAGATGGCCATCAATTGGTCCTTTATCTGATCCTACTGGCGGTGGTGGCTGCGGCCCCGTGGTGGTTGGACGATTTCTATCTGGGTGAGCTGACAAACGTCCTGATCTGGGCCATCGCAGGTCTGGGCCTGATGGTTCTGACAGGCCACACAGGGCAAGTCAGTCTGGGTCACGCGGCTTTCCTGGCCTTTGGGTGCTATGCTAACGTCATCCTGCTTGAGGCGGGCGTGCCCTTCCTGATCGCCTTTCCGCTGGCTGGTATCCTGACCGGTATTGCGGGCGTGACTGTCGCGATCCCTGCCCTGCGGTTGCATGGCATTTATCTGGCAATCTTCACCATGGCCCTGTCCATCCTGATGGATGATGTCATCGTCTTGGCCGAGCCGATTACCGGCGGCGTTGGTGGCAAGTTCATCGGAGGCGTCGACATCTTTGGCCTGACGATCGACCGCTGGGGCACTCCGGTACATTTCTTCTGGCTGGTGTTGGTGGTCGCCGTTCTGGTGACGCTGGGCTTTATTAACTTGCTGCGCGCGCCTTTGGGACGCAGTTTCATCGCCGTGCGCGATTCTGAGGTTTCGGCGCAGGCGATGGGTGTCGATATCGCGCGCACCAAGATGATCTCTTTCGCTTTGTCCTGTGCCGTCACCGGATGGGCGGGTGCGCTGATGGGGATGTTCTCGGGCGCGTTCAACAACGAGACATTCAGCGTCGTGATCTCGATCCAGTTGCTGATGATGATCGTGATCGGCGGGCTCGGCTCGATCCACGGCGCGTTTCTGGGCGCGATCATCGTGGGGTTCCTGCCGCAATTCTTGTCGATTTCAAAGGAATATGTGGGTGCCCTGTTCGGCGGCAATACCGTCGCCATTCCGGGGCTGGAATTCGGCATCTTCGGCATGATCCTAATTGCCTTCATCCTGTTTGAACCGATGGGCATGTATGGCCGATGGCTGAAAATACGCACGTGGTTCGAGCTTTTCCCGTTCTACCGCAAGGACATGTTCAAGCGTCAGAAATCCTACCTCAAGACGGAGCGCCTGAGATGAGCCTGCTCGCGTTCCAGAACGTCACCCTGAAATTCGGCGGCCTCACGGCGGTGAATGACCTGTCCTTTTCCGTCGAAGAAGGCGAGGTCTTTGCCATTGTCGGCCCCAACGGCGCGGGCAAGTCGACGGTATTCAACCTGATCTCACGCTTCTACGACCCGTTTGCGGGCTCTATTCGGTTTGACGGACATGATTTGCTGCAGGTCAAACCCTCTGGCGTGGCAGCCTATGGCGTGGCGCGGACGTTCCAGAATATCGAACTGTTCGAACATGCCACCGTGTTGCAGAACCTGCTGGTCGGACGGCACCGCCATCGAAAAACAAACCTGATATCAGAGGTTCTGTTTCTGCCCTCGGCCCGGCGGCAAGAGCTGGAAAACCGCGAAAAGGTCGAAGAGATCATAGATTTCCTCGACCTGCAGGCCTACCGCGACAAGATGATCTCTGGCCTGCCTTACGGCGTCCGCAAAGTGGTCGAGGTTGCCCGTGCACTGGCCACGGAACCCAAACTGTTGTTGCTGGACGAACCTGCATCCGGCCTGTCGGTCGAGGAGACGTCTGATCTGCGCTGGTGGATCGACGATATCCGCAGGCAGATGGGGATTACGGTGCTGATGGTCGAACATGACATGGGGCTGGTCTCAGGCGTGTCTGACCGCGTGTTGGCGATGGCTGATGGTGCGATGCTGGCGCTGGGAACACCGGCCGAGGTGCAATCCCACCCGGCTGTGGTCGAGGCCTATTTGGGGAAGGCCTCATGAGCGCGCCGATCCTGACCATCCGCAATGTCGAAAGCTTCTACGGCCCGATCATGGCCATTCGCGGCGTGTCGCTGGATGTGCATCCGGGGCAGATCGTATCGATCCTGGGCGCAAACGGCGCAGGCAAGACGACGCTGATGAAAACCGTGTCCGGCGTGATGGACCCCGAAAAAGGCAAGATCACCTTTGACGGTGAAGAAATCCAAGGGTCCGAGCCGCATAAAGTCGTGCAAAAAGGCATCGTTCATGTCCCTGAGGGGCGCGAGGTGTTCCCTCTGCTTACAGTCGATGAAAACCTCAGCCTTGGGGCCTACACGGCGACCGACAAGGGGCAGATCGATCATGACCGCGAGTTGGTGTTTTCCTACTTCCCGATCCTGAAAGAGCGTCGCACCCAAGAGGCCGGAACCCTTTCGGGCGGACAGCAGCAAATGCTGGCCATCGGGCGCGGGCTGATGGCGAACCCCAAGATCATGCTGTTGGACGAACCCTCGCTGGGTCTGTCACCGCTGCTGGTGCAGGAGATTTTCGGCATCCTCAAACGCCTGAATGACGAGCAGAACATGACGATGATGCTGGTCGAACAGAACGCCAATGCCGCGCTGGAACTGGCCCATCATGGCTATGTGATGGAAGTCGGCCGTATCGTCATGGACGGGACGGCAGATGTGTTGATGCAATCCGAGGACATCCAGAATTTTTATCTGGGCGTGCAGGAAGACGGCGCGCGGGAAAACCGCCGCTGGAAACGCAAGAAAACGTGGAGGTAAGCGGCATGAATATCAGCACCCAGCCCCCTCAGACCAAGATCAACGGCATCCAGTTCAACGCTACCCCCGGCCAACGCCCCGTGCTGGTGGATGAATGCATGACGATCTGCGGGTTGTTTCAGAAACGCTGCGCCGATTTGGGCGACCGCACTGCACATCGGGAAAAGGATTTCGGCATATGGAAGTCCTATTCCTGGGCCGATTACTGGCAACATGCCAAGTGGATCGGGCTGGCCTTACGGAAGCTGGGGCTGCAACGGGGCGAGGTTGTCTCAATCCTGTCCGAGGACCGCAAGGAATGGGCGTGGTTCGATATGGGCATCCAATGTGTGGGCGGCATTGCTTCGGGCATCTACACCACCGATTCTGCCAAACAATTGAAATACCTTGTGAATGACAGCGACAGCCGCTTTCTTGTGGTCGAGAACGAAGAACAGTTGGACAAGTTCTTCGAGGTCGAAACCGAGCTTCCCGGTCTGCTGAACGTCATCATCCTCGAGGATGAGGGCCTGCATGATCTGAGCCACGACCGCTGCTTGATGATTGGCGATCTGTATGACATCGGACGACGGGCTGAAGCCGAAGAGCCTGACCGGTTCGAAGCCGAGATCGCCCTGGCCTCGCCGCAGGACACGGCTCTGTTGGTCTACACCTCGGGCACCACTGGGGCGCCTAAGGGCGCGATGCTGAGTCACGAGAACATCCTGGCCGCGATTGAATGCGGTGCGCACGCCCTGCCCTCGCTGGAAACGGATGAGCAGCTTTGCTTTCTGCCGCTGTGCCATATCCTGGAACGTGATGTATCGGTTTACCTGCCGCTTGCGTCGAAATGCGTGGTGAATTTCGCCGAAAGCCCCGAAACCGTGTTTGCGAACCTGCAAGAGGTCTCGCCCAGCACCTTTACCGCCGTCCCGCGGGTGTGGGAGAAGATCTATTCTCAGGTTCAGATTCTGGCGCAGGACGCCACCCCCGCAGGGCGCGCCGCCTTTGGGATGGCCGTGAACGCGGGTATGGCGCGGGCCGAGTATATCCTGGCCGGAAAGCCGGTGCCCGCCGCTGTGAGCGCGCAGTTCTGGCTGTGGGACCGTTTGGTTTTGCGCAATCTGCGGCGGATGCTGGGGCTAGACCGGATGCGGCGTGGCGGCACCGGAGCGGCGCCCATCTCGGCTAACCTTCTGAAATGGTACTGGTCCATCGGGGTGCCCATTGTCGAAGGGTTCGGGATGACCGAAACCTCGGGTCTGGCGACGCTGAACACGACCGAGCACAACAAAATCGGCACCATTGGCCGCGCGGTGCCGGGCAATGATGTGCGTATTGCAGTTGACGGAGAAATTCAGATCAAGGGTTTGAATGTTTTTCAGGGATATTGGCGCAACAACGCCAAAACCGCCGAGACCTTCACCGCGGATGGCTGGCTTCGCACAGGCGATATGGGGCAGATCGACGGCGACGGCTATGTGACAATCACCGGGCGACTGAAAGACATCATTATCACGGCCGGCGGCAAGAACATCACCCCGGCCGAGATCGAAAGCCGCCTGAAATTCAGCCCCTATATCTCGGACGCTGTCATAATCGGCGACCAACGAAAGTTCCTGACGGTGCTGATCATGATCGACCAGGAGAACGTCGAGAAGTTTGCGCAGGACCGCAAAGTTCCGTTTTCGAACTTCGCCTCACTCTGTGCCGCGCCTGAGGTACGCGATCAGATCAGGGCTGAGGTCGACGCGGTAAACAAGGAATTTGCGCGGGTCGAACAGATCAAGGATTTCCGCCTGATCAACGTGTTGCTGACCGCCGATGACGAAGAGCTGACGGCCACTATGAAGCTGAAACGCAGCTTTGTGGAAAAGAAACACGCAGATCTCATTGAAGATATGTACAATTAGATAAGGGTTTACCCAAAGGGAGGAGAAACATGAGGAACGTGATCAAACAGCTGGCCACCGCCACCGCTTTGACGGCTGCGGCAACTGTTGCAGGTGCTGAGACACAAGGTGTGAGCGACGATGAGATCGTCATCGGCTCGGTCAACGATCTGAGCGGTATTTTCGCTGCCGTCGGAGTTCCGGCCACCAAGGGCGCAAATGTAGTGTTTGACCGCGTGAATGCCGAAGGCGGCGTGCACGGGCGCAAAATCCGTTTCGTGGTTGAGGATAACGGTTATCAGATGCCGCGCGCGATGCAGGGCTATAACAAGCTACTGAACCGCGACAAGGTGTTTGCCATGCTGCAGTCACTGGGCACGCCGATGAACGTGGCCGGATTCAAACTGCTGGACCCAAAAGGTATTCCCAACGTTGCGCCTCTGACAGCCGCACGGCAAATGCTGCAAGAGCCGATGAAGAATAAGTTTACGTCGTTCTCGACTTATTTTGATCAGGCCCGGATAGGGGTGAAATATCTGAACGGCGAATTCGGATCACAATCCGTGTGCACCATGTACCTGCCCACCGATTTCGGCGAAGAAATTCTGGAAGGCAGCAAAGCAGGGGCCGAAGAGGCCGGTATCGCATTTGTCGCTGAAACCACGCACAAACCGGATGAGACGGATTTCGTCGGCTCTCTAAGCAAGCTCAAGGAGGAAGGCTGCGATATCGTCACAATGGCTTTGGGAGTGCGGCAGGCCATCACAGTGGTTGGCACGGCCAAAAAGATGGGGCTAGCGGATATGAAGTTCCTTGGTACTTCGGCCAGTTTCCTGACCGTGGTTGCGCAAGTACCCGGTGGCGTAACCGACGGGTTCTATGCGGCGGCCTCCTGGTTGGACCTCTGGGCGCGCGCGGAAGAGCCCGCCCCGGCCGCATTCATCGCCGAATACAAGGAGGCCACGGGCGAAGACCCTGTCGGTTTCTCGATGCTAGGCTATTCGGCCGCCGAGATGATGGTCAAAGCGCTAGAGGCCGCAGGCCCTGACCTGACCCATGACAGCTTTATCGCGGCCATGGAGACCCTGAACTACAAGGATGATCTGGTCGGAAACCAGATCACCTATGGTCCAGACGACCATCAGGGCGCGGATACTGTCTTTGTCAGCGTTGTCGAAGATGGGGCCTGGAAACTGGTCTACGAAGAATAAATCAAAGAAAAAGGGCTCGCCGAGGCGAGCCCTTTCCAATTCGGTGTCCGTCGCGATTAACGCTTCGAGAACTGGAACGAACGACGCGCTTTGCGCTTACCGTATTTCTTACGTTCCACAACGCGGCTGTCGCGGGTCAGGAAGCCAGCGGCTTTCAGCGCGCCACGCAGCGAGGGATCATAGAGCTGCAGCGCTTTCGAGATGCCGTGCTTGACCGCACCGGCCTGACCGGTCAGGCCACCGCCTTTTACGGTCGCAACAACGTCGAACTCACCTTCTACACCGGCAACCTGGAACGGCTGGCGCAGGATCAGCTGCAGAACGGGACGAGCAAAGTACTTGTCCTGGTCCTTGCCGTTCACGGTGACTTTGCCGGAACCCGGCTTGATCCAAACGCGGGCAACAGCGTCTTTACGCTTGCCGGTGGCGTAGGAGCGGCCCAGTTCGTCACGCACGGGTTCGCGCACGATGACTTCTTCGGCCACGGTTTCAACGCCTGCGACGGCGCTCAGCTCTTCGAGAGTATTGATCTGATCAGCCATCGGTCATTAGCTCCGGGTGTTTTTCTTGTTCATGGACTTAACGTCCAGAACTTCGGGCGCTTGCGCCTCATGGGGATGATCGCCACCGGCGTAAACGCGCAGGTTGGTCATCTGCTTGCGCGCCAGGCGGTTGCCCGGCAGCATACGCTTGACGGCCTGAACGACAACGCGTTCAGGATGTGCACCTTCCAGAATCTGCTGTTTGGTGCGCGACTTGATGCCGCCCGGGTGGCCAGTGTGCCAGTAGAAGTTCTCTTCGCGCTTCTTGCCGGTCATCTGGATTTTGTCAGCGTTGATCACGATAACATTGTCGCCCATGTCCATGTTCGGGGTGAACGACGCTTTGTGCTTGCCACGCAGGCGCATGGCGACGATCGAAGCAAGACGACCCAGAACAACGCCCTCGGCGTCGATCAGGATCCATTTCTTGTCGATGTCTGCAGGTGTTGCAGAAAAGGTTTTCATGGCAGGATAGTCCTGTTTGATGTGAAAGACCGCCCCCGTGTGGAGCGGCCCGAATTCGATGGAGCGTATTTAGAGGGGAGCGTTGCGCAGGTCAACTGCAGTAATCTCTTTTAAATGTTGTAAAAACAGTAACTTATAAAATAGGTATTATTTTACCCCAATTTAAACGCTGATTTGCTCAGGCGGGTTGTCCAACAGATTGCGCAGGCGCTGCATTGCATCTTCGAACCGTTCCAGCGAGACATGCCCGTTCATCGCAATGCGCACTGCATTCGGCGCGCGTCCATCGCGCAAAGCGAACTCATCGGCGGATCGCAGTTGGATCCCTTCCCGCTCAGCCGCCCGGCTAAATGCAGCAGCACGCCAGCCCGAGGGCAAGTTAAGCCAGACAAACGGCACATCAGGCGCCCAGTTCAGGTCAAACCCACCCAAGGAATTTACAGCCACGCGCACATATTCCCCCATCTTCTCGCGTACATCGCGGGCAATTCGCCGGGTGCGCGGGTCGGACAGCATGAGCCGGGTCAGTTCCGCCAGCGGTTGCGCCAATCCGAAATAACCGTATTCCGCCGACCTCCGCAGATCGACACTGCGCTCACGCGGGGCAATCGCAAAGCCCACCCGCAGCGCAGGCGTCAAAGTTTTGGAAATGGACGACACGTGCCATCCACGCTCGGGGGCCAGGGCGCGGTAGCTGGGCTCGCGTGCGTCGCCCATTCGGTAGCAATCATCTTCTATGATTTGCAGGTCAAAGCGACGGGCGACCTCGACAACTTCTTTGCGTCGCTCCAGGGGGGTATGCGCGCCAGTCGGGTTCTGAACTTCCGGAGAAACGCAGACAGCCTGCGCTGGGTTTTGACGTAGGACGTGCTCCATCGCGTCGGGGTCAATGCCCCATTTGTCCATCTTCACACCGACCACCTCGGCCCGCATCAGCTCTCCGGCACGGCGGAACCCGGCGTAGGACAGGTCTTCGACCAGGACCAAAGGTTTAGGGCCACGCAGAATCGTTTGAAACACAAGGCACAATCCGTTCTGCCCGCCATGTGTCAGTACAATATCGTCATGCGACAACGGCCCCAATGGCAGATCGGACAGCCAGTCAACTACGGCTTGGCGCATCGGTATATACGCATCGCGGGTGGGATAATTCAGAAACAGCCCCGGATCAGATTGCGAGACCCTTTGCAAACACTCCCGGATCAGAGCCACCTGCCCTACATCCGCCAGTCGCGGGCTAAACAGGCTGACGCTGGCATTGTACTTGTCGTCGCGCAGATGCAACTGCCGCGCCCAGACATCATCCAGAATCGGCGATTTCGGCGGGGCCACGAATGTACCGCGCCCCACCTCGGCTTGTAACAATCCCTCATCCGTAAGAATCGTATACGCACGCGCAACGGTGCCCGGCGTAATTTGTAACCGATACGCCAGTTCTCGTACCGGAGGCAGCTTAGTTCCGACCTCCAATAATTTGTTATCAATAGCTTTTCGAATTGTATCGGCCACAAGTGTATACTTAGGTCCCTTGGATTTCGGTAGAGACTCTGGCCAAATTGTATCCATTACAATTCTTCCTTTGATTTTGACACAATGTCGAATGTATCAATCAAATATACCGAACATATTACGTTTGTGTCAATACAATTTGAAAGGATACCCAAGATGACACGCGCAATGCACACCCCCGCCCTTTTGCTGCTGAACGACAGCCCTCGGCTGCCGCTGATCGCATCGCTGGCCGTGCGGTTTGCGGCGACTGTCACAAAGTGGGAGCGACAGCGCCGCAGCAGAGTCAATTTGTCGAAACTGGATGATCGGTTGCTGCGTGATGTCGGGTTGACCCGAGATCAGGCCAACCGCGAAATCGAACGCCCGTTCTGGCACGGGTAAGATATCCCCAGTCCCTTTATTGGGACCTCTTCCTTGGCCGGGCTCGTCCCGGCCATTTTTTATCCGAATGCCGCGGCGGCAGACCCCTCGGGCGGCAGCGAATAGGTCATCGTGGCACGTGCAACGGGTTTGTCAGAGCCTTCCGAATACATCAGCACATCGCCTACGGCCAAAGCCTTTCCCAGCTTCAACAGGGTGCAGCGTGCGATCATGTCCCGATCCCCATCGGGTTTGCGCATGAAATCCATCGAACAACCCGTTGTAACGGCCAGAGATTGACGACCTTTGCGCGCAAGAATGATCGCGTAGACACAGACATCGGCCAGACCGAACATGGACGGCCCTGAAACCGTTCCGCCCGGCCGCAAGTGCCGGTCTTCGACCACCAACCGCATGGTGATCGTGTCCTCGGTCAGGTCCTCAACCACAAAGTCCCGATGCACCTGCGGAAAGACCTGTTTCATATAGGCAGTCAATTCTTCCCGGTCTAAGGCCAATGACATGCTTCCCCTCCTCGATTTGCCGACCTAGAGTTGGCCTCACATCAGATCGGAGGGCAAGATGGGAATTCTGGAACGCAGCGACACCGGAGCGGTCGCAAGGCTGACGATGAACGCGCCGGAACGTCTGAATGCCCTCAGCGACGAAATGCTGGCGGCACTGCAAACCGAGTTTGATGCCCTGCGCGACGACCGGTCTATCCGCGCGGTGGTCCTGTCGGGCGCGGGCAAAGCTTTTTGCGCGGGCCACGATCTTAAGCAGATGACAGCGGGGCGTCAAAGCGAAGATGGCGGTAAGGCCTATTTCCAGGACTTGTTCAGCAGATGCGCACAGATGATGCTGACAATTCAGTCCTTGCCTCAACCTGTCATCGCTCAGGTTCATGGCATCGCGACGGCCGCTGGATGCCAGCTGGTTGCCACTTGCGATCTGGCCGTGGCGGCAGAGACGACGCGGTTCGGCGTCAATGGCGTGAATATCGGCCTGTTTTGTTCGACACCCATGGTTGCGCTCAGCCGCAATATTCCCCGAAAACAAGCGTTTGAAATGCTGACCACAGGCGATTTCATAACGGCTGAACGTGCGGCAGAACTGGGGCTGATCAACCGGGCCGTGCCGGAAATGCTGCTAGAGCATGAGGCACAATCCCTTGCGGAACAACTGGCGGAAAAGTTGGGATCGGCAGTGAAAATCGGTAAGGAAGCGTTCTATCAGCAGCTCGATATGCCCATTGAACAAGCCTACGCACATACCGGCGAAGTGATGGCGCAGAACATGATGCACCGGGATACCGAGGAAGGAATCTCTGCATTTATCGAAAAAAGAACGCCAAATTGGGAACAATAACGCAATTGTTTCTTGGGAATTCTGCCCGATTCCGCATTTTGGGACTTTTCAAAACGGCGACACTGTGGCAATGCTGAGACAAGGCTATGGCCTGAAAACCGATTTTGGGTCGCCGTAGGCGGAAGGTCCCTCCAGCTGGTCTCTCTCACCGGCGTTGACATTCCCGCAGCGGCGACCCCAAAATTTCCCTTCTTCAGACAATCTGACCCAACAGGTGTTTGCGTTGACGCGTGCTCTGCCCTATGTGGCTGCGCATGACACAGATACTGCATATCGTGGGCGGCGGCATGGCCGGGTCCGAGGCTGCCTGGCAGGCGGCGGAAATGGGCGTGGATGTTATGATCCACGAAATGCGGCCCAAAGTGGGCACCTTTGCGCACCAGACCGGTAACCTGGCCGAGATGGTTTGCTCGAACTCCTTCCGTTCGGATGATGATGAACAGAACGCCGTTGGCTTGCTGCATTGGGAGATGCGCGCCGCGAACGGGTTGATTATGACAACCGCTGATGCCCATCGGCTGCCGGCAGGCGGCGCCCTGGCGGTGGATCGTGATCCCTTTGCCGAATCCGTGACAGCCAAGCTACGGGCCCATCCACGAGTCGAGGTGTCCGAGGAGGAAGTAACCACCCTGCCCGATGACGGCCAATGGATTTTTGCAACCGGGCCACTGACTTCGGCTGCGCTGGGTGAGGCGATCCGGGCGGAAACCGGCACCGACTCGCTCGCCTTTTTCGATGCAATTGCACCCATCGTCTATGCCGACAGCATCGACATGAGCCAGGCCTGGATGCAGTCGCGCTATGACAAGGGCGAGACCGAGGAAGAGCGCACCGCTTATTTGAACTGCCCGATGGACCGCGACCAGTACGAGGCATTCATTGATGCCTTGTTGGCTGCTGACAAGACCGAGTTCCACGAAGGCGAAACCGCCGGGTATTTCGATGGCTGCCTCCCGATCGAGGTGATGTCGGAACGCGGTCGTGAAACCCTGCGCCATGGTCCGATGAAACCCGTTGGCCTCACCAATCCGCACCAGCCCGATGTAAAGCCTCATGCCGTTGTGCAATTGCGCCGCGACAATGCATTGGGCACGCTATTCAATATCGTGGGCTTTCAGACAAAGATGAAATACGGCGCGCAAACGGATGTTTTCCGTATGATTCCGGGGCTGGAGAATGCAAGTTTCGCGCGGCTGGGCGGGATTCACCGCAATACGTTCATTAACTCTCCAACCCTTCTGGACGCACAGATGCGGTTGAAGTCCAGACCCAACATTCGTTTTGCCGGGCAAATCACCGGGGTCGAGGGCTATGTCGAAAGCGCCGCTATGGGCCTGCTGGCCGGGCGGCTGGCTGCGGCGCAGATTCTGGGGAAAGAGTTGCCAAATGTGCCGCAAGACAGCGCCATGGGCGCACTGATCCATCACATCACAGGCGGTGCTGAGGCCAAGACCTTTCAGCCGATGAATGTGAATTTCGGCCTGTTCCGCCCGGTCGATGGGCTGAAAGGTGGCAGACGTGGCCGCAAGGACCGCTACAAGGCCTATACAGATCGGGCCAAGGCGGCGTGGTCAGACTGGCTGGCGCATTGCTGACTGGACGCAACGCGCCGTACCGGCCTAACATGGGGGCATGAGCGACGAATACATGAAAGACGTCTACGGGCTGGACACTCCCGAGGCAACCCGCGACCACTATCAGAAATGGGCATCCTCATACGATAGCGAGGTCGCATCGCACGGCTATATTACCCCAACCCGTGTGGCCGAGGCGCTGTGGTCGAAACTCCCCGAACCTCAGACGCCGATCCTTGACTATGGCTGCGGCACCGGGCTGTCTGGTCAGGCGCTGCGGACCGCCGGGTTCGAAGTTATCGACGGCATAGATCCCACACCCAGAATGCTGGAAGAGGCCGAATCCAAAGGCGTTTACCGACAGCTGTCCTCATTCGAGATTTCCAATCCCAATCCGGTGAACGCAGGGGCCTACAAGGCAATTGCAGCGATCGGTGTAATCAGCGTCGGGGCGGCACCTCCTGAGACTTTCGACATGCTGATGAAGGCGCTGCCCAAGGGTGGATTGTTGGCGTTTTCATTTAATGATCACACGCTTAAGGATTACAGCTACACCTGTCGATTGAACGATTGGCTTGATATCGGGGCCGCCCGGCTGCTTTTTCGGGAATACGGTCCGCACCTGCCGGGTATGGACCTGAAATCTGACGTCTACATTGTTGAAAAAGCGTGATTTTCACCACTCGGTTTGCGCCATCCCCAACCGGCCCTCTTCATCTTGGTCACGCTTATTCGGCTTTGCTGGCCAGCGACTTGGCGCGGCAGCACGAAGGTCAGTTCTTGCTGAGGATCGAAGACATTGACCGCACCCGCGCTCGTTCACATTGGGAAGAGCAGATGTACTACGACCTATCATGGTTGGGTTTGACATGGCCCGAACCCGTCCTTCGGCAGTCGACGCGGATGGAGGTATATGAGATCGCGTTGCAGCAATTGTGGTCACGCGGCCTTCTGTATCCCTGCACCTGCAACCGGCGCGATATTGCCGCGGCGGCCAGCGCACCACAAGAAGGCGCGCCTTTGCTGGGACCAGACGGTATCGTTTATCCCGGTACGTGCCGCGAGAAAGCAGATCGCTCAGGTCCGGTGCCACGCGATATTCCGCTGCGTCTGGACATGCAGAAAGCCGCGCAAACTGTTAAGGTCACGAATGAATTTCAGTTCTTTGAAACCGGTTGCGGACCATGTGGAAGCACGGGCTGTGTCTTCTTCTCGGATCGGGAACTGACCGACACAATCGGAGATGTCGTGCTGTCCCGGCGAGATATGGGCACGTCGTACCACCTGTCGGTAGTGCTGGACGATGCCGCGCAGAATGTGACGCATGTGGTCCGTGGGCAGGATTTGTTCGACGCCACCCGCATTCATGTGGTTCTGCAGGCGCTTCTGGATCTTCCCCAGCCCATCTACCACCACCACAAACTGATCCGCGATGATGCTGGCAAGAGATTGGCCAAACGCGACGATGCGCGCGCCATCTCGAAATACCGCGACGAGGGCGTTTCGCCCGCCGATATCCGCGCTATGATCGGGTTAGACCATCGGTGACATCAGTTCTGTTTCGTCACCGTCGCGCACAGCGGTGTAGAAACAGCTACGCCGGTTCGTATGGCAGGCCGGTCCTGTTTGCCGAACAATCACCAACAGGCAATCTCGGTCGCAATCCACGCGGAAGTCGACCAACTCTTGTACGTGGCCCGAGCTTTCGCCCTTTGTCCAAAAGGATTGTCGGGACCGGGACCAATACGTCACCCGGCCGGTCTGCAACGTTTTACGGATGGCATCTGCGTTCATCCACGCCATCATTAGCACTTCGTTGCTGTCTGCGTCCTGTGCGATGGCCGGGATCAGCCCAGTCTCGTTGAACGTCAGGGTCAATGGGTCAAAAGTCGCAGGGGTCGTCATCGTAAAAACCTTTTGCATCCGGGTGGATGCTTACTATGTATGGGGAACACGAACCGAGGGAAAGCCATGTCCGGCGACAATGATCTGATCAAGCTGTATTCCGGCCGTATTCTGGCGCTGGCGGCGGATATTCCGCATCTGGATCGCCTGAGCGATCCCGACGCGACGGTGAAGAAACGCTCGCCCTTGTGTGGGTCGACGGTGACTGTGGATGTCAAGCTGACGGACGGTCGGATTTCAGAGTTTGGGCAGGATGTGAAAGCCTGTGCTTTGGGTCAGGCCTCGGCCGCTGTTGTTGGCGGAGCGGTGATCGGTGCCACCCGTGCTCAGGTCGAAGCCGCGCGGGATCAACTGGCGGCCATGCTTAAGAAGGACGGCCCTGCCCCCGATGCACCGTTTGACGGGCTTGAGGTGCTGATGCCTGCGCGTGACTACAAAAACCGGCACGCGTCGATCCTGTTGGCTTTGGATGCGACCGCCGAAGCAATGGAACAGGCCGAGCAAGCCAACTGCGCCTGAACATGGCGTTTTTCGCGCATCCGGTCTAACCTTTTGGAAATGCAGGGGGCGCGGTGAACAATCTGCTTGAACATTTTGTAACGCTGTGGGTCGTCATTGATCCCATCGGCACCATTCCGGTCTTCATAGCGGTGACAGCTGGACTGGGCGCTGCAGCACGACGAAAAATGGCGCTGTTAGCCTCGGTGATCAGTGCCGGAGTTTTGTTGTTCTTCCTCGTCTTCGGTCAATTGTTGATCGAGGCGTTGGATATCGGTCTCAATTCCTTTCAGGTCGCAGGTGGGATCATCCTGTTTCTTTTTGCGCTGACTATGATCTTTGGCGAAAGCAAACAGGATGTGGAACAACGCGCCGCTGAAGATGACGAGAAAGATACGTCGCACCAGCACAATCCGGCGATCTTCCCACTGGCGGTGCCGTCTCTGGCCTCGCCCGGCGCCATGCTGGCCATCGTGATTCTGACCGACAACAACCGATATAGCATTGCGGATCAGGGGATTACGGCCCTGGTTATGATCTCGGTCATCGCCATTGCGTTTGTATTGATGCTGCTGGCTGAGCCGATCATTCGCCTAATTGGCCACTCGGGCGCTGCGATTATCAGCCGGGTCATGGGGATGATCTTGGCTTCGGTCGCTGTGAACTCAGTTTTGTCGGCAGTGCTCGAGATTATTCGCACCGGACAGCTCTAAAAAAAAAACCGCCGCACCTTCCGGGCGGAAAGGGCGGCGGCAGGTTGTGCGTGTCTCATGTGGGGTCCGGTATACCGCACGGGGCCGAGGCATGGCCCCTTCAAGGGAATTGGGACAGGCAGGTCACCCTTGACTGAGATGGGGATGACAGCGCGGCGTTGTCGGCATGAGATCGCAGGCAGAAAGGGTCAGAACGCTCCGGGCAGGTGCAGGGCAACCATCAGGATAACGACCAAAGACACAGCACCGGCAGCATCTTGCAGCAAAGTGGCGTGCGAGCGGCTGATAGCGGTTTTGATCTGGGTCAGCATGAGGTCACCTCCGGTCAGAGCTTTAATCCTTTGTTGACCTTTTGTTCTCATATTTTACCGAGTCGGTAAAGAACTTTTTAAGAACATTTGTGAACTTGCGCGAACTTTTCGACTAACCCACTGAAATTAAACGGATCGCCTGATCCTGCCGCATCATCCACAAAAGAACACGAACTGCCCGGCCCCGATCCGAGGTCAGCTTGGGGTCTTTGGCCAGCAGCGCGCGCGCATCCGTCTGGGCCGTTGCCATCAACCCGGCTTGTCGCTCGATATCCGCAATTCTGAATTTTGGCAGGCCTGATTGGGCGGTCCCGATCAAATCGCCCGCACCGCGCATCTCAAGATCGGTTTCCGAGATGCGAAATCCGTCTTCGGTTTCGCGAAGAATCTCCAGCCGTTTCCGACCGCCGTCCGTTAGCGGAGGTTGATACATCAGCAGACAAGTCGAATCCGCTTCACCCCGCCCGACCCGACCGCGCAGCTGATGCAACTGCGCCAGTCCAAAAATCTCGGCGCGTTCGATCACCATGATCGACGCGTTGGGTACGTTTACACCAACCTCAATCACGGTGGTCGCGACCAGAACCTTTGTCTTTCCTTCCTGAAAGGCTTTCATCGCGGCATCCTTGTCGGCTGGCGGCATCTGACCGTGAACCAGCCCCACGATCCCTTCCCCCAGAACCGCGCGCAACCTTTTGAACCGTTCTTCTGCGGCGGTCAGATCCGACACTTCGGATTCGTCGACCAGCGGGCAAACCCAGTAGCACTGACGTCCCTCGTCGATGGCCCGCTGCAGATGGGCGACGACTTCGTCAATCCGTTCCGTGCTGATCACCGCTGTTTTCACAGGCTTTCGCCCAGGTGGTTTTTCGTCCAGAACCGAAACGTCCATGTCCCCATACTGCGCCAACGCGAGACTGCGTGGGATCGGCGTCGCCGTCATCACTAACACATCCGCGCCCTGTCCCTTTTCCGATAACTCCATCCTTTGCCGCACACCGAACCGGTGTTGTTCATCCACGATGGCAAGGCGCAAATCGCGGAAGGCGACGTCAGATTGGAACACCGCATGAGTGCCGACGAGTATATGGATATTGCCCCGTTGTAGCGCTTCAAGCTTTGCGCGCCGCTCCGCGCCTTTATCGCGCCCGGTCAGGATCTCCAGCACGATCCCCGCGCTTTCGGCCAAGGGGCGCAACCCTTCCAGATGCTGTCGCGCCAGAATCTCGGTTGGGGCCATCATGACACCCTGCCCGCCCGCCTCGACCGCGACCAACAGAGCCATGAAAGCCACCAGCGTTTTACCAGCGCCGACATCGCCCTGAAGCAAGCGGTTCATCCGCGCGTCCGAGGCCATATCCTCGGTGATCTGATCAATCGCCCGCATCTGCGCGCCGGTGGGTTTGTAGGGCAAATCTGCCAGAACCCTGGATTGCAACCGCCCGGTCGCCACACTGACAATCCCCCGCGCCTTGCGTTCCCGTTGACGCGCGAGGGCCAAAGTCACCTGATGCGCAAAGAACTCATCATAAGCCAATCGCGCTCGCGCCGGGGCATGAGGTGACACGTCATCTGCCCCCAAGGGGTTGTGCGCCGCAGTAACCGCATCGAACCAGTTAGGCCACTGCTCTCTGCCGATCTGTGACGGATCTATCCACTCTGCCAGTTTCGGTGCCCGTGCAAGCGCACTGCGCGCAGCCTTATAGGCCGTTTTCTGGGTCACGCCTTGCGTCAGATGATAAACGGGTTCGAATTCTGGGATATCCCCTGCGCTCTCGATCGGGAGAATGTGGTCGGGATGTACCATCTGCGCCATTCCGTCGAACAGCTCCAACTTTCCCGAAACCACACGCCGATCGCCCTGCGGCAACACCTTTTTCAGGTAGTCCCCGCGGGCATGGAAAAACACAAGCTGAAATTCTGTCTGCGCATCTTCGACATGAACGCGATAGGCTCCGCCCTTGTTTCGTGCGGGCCGATGCGCGCCGACCGTAACCTCTACCGTCAGGGTCGAGGGTAAATCTGCCCCTTGGATCGTGTCCCGCCGTCGCCGGTCGATCACAGCGTAAGGCAGACCGAACAAGACATCACGCGGCGCTTCGGTTCCGCTTTGGGTCAAAAGCTGCGCCGTCTTGGGACCAACCCCATCAAGCGTTTCCAACCCGGCAAACAGGGGAAACAGGATTTCTGGTCGTCCGGTCATGCCGCGCCTATCAGGTGTAGCCAGCCATCCTCGTCCAGTGTCTCGATCCCCAATTCAGCGGCCTTCTTGGCCTTAGACCCTGCACCGGGACCCGCCACCAGAAGGTCGGTCTTTTTGCTGACCGAACCGGACACCTTCGCCCCTAGCGCCTCGGCACGTGCTTTCGCCTCCGCCCGCGTCATTTTTTCAAGCGTGCCGGTGAAAACCACGGTCTTTCCGGCCACCGGACTGCCATCGGTGTCGGGCCGTTTGGCTGGTTGAACCTCAAGCTGCGCGACCAGAGCGTCGATGCTCGCCCGCTCGGCCTCTTGTGCGAAGGCGGACACAAGCGCGCGCGCCATCACCTCGCCGATGCCGTCAATGCTCAGCAATTCATCCCATTCCGGCCCGTCGAACCCGGAGGCGGCCGTCACCGCCCGCTCAAATTCAGACCATTCTCCGTAATGGGTCGCCACCAGGTTTGAGGCCGCCTCGCCCATGTGGCGAATCCCAAGGGCAAACAGCAGCCGCCCAAACGGGATAAGGCGTTTTTCGTCAATCGCAGCCCAAAGGTTGCCCGCGCTTTGCGCACCCCATCCCTTGCGATTGGCCAGCTTATTCAGATTTGCCGCGTCACGCGTTTGCAGCGTAAAGATATCGACGGGCGTTTTGACGGACAGATCAGGATCGTCATAGAACATTTCGATCTGTTTGGCCCCTAGACCTTCAATGTCGAAGGCCTTGCGTGAGACGAAATGTTTCAGTTTTTCAGTGGCCTGTGCGGGGCAAATGATGCCGCCCGTGCACCGCCGAACGGCATCACCTTCCTCGCGGATTGCCTGGCTTTGGCATTCCGGACAGGTTTTCGGAAAGGTGAATTCGACCGCATCATCAGGGCGTTTTGAGATATCAACATCTGCAATTTTTGGGATCACATCCCCTGCGCGATAGACCTGCACCCAGTCGCCGACGCGAATATCTTTGTCGTCCCGGATGGTCCCGCCTTTGGCGTCGCGCCCGGCAATGTAGTCTTCATTGTGCAGGGTCGCGTTCGAGACGACCACACCGCCGACCGTCACCGGGTGTAGCCGAGCCACAGGACTGAGCGCTCCGGTACGACCGACCTGGATGTCGATGGCCTCCAACCGGGTCCAGGCCAGTTCAGCGGGGAATTTATGAGCGATCGCCCAACGTGGCGTGGTCGACCGGAACCCCAATCGCGCTTGCAACGCAAGATCATTGACCTTGTAGACGACACCATCAATGTCATAGCCAAGTGTTGCCCTCTGGGCTTCGATCCCACGATAGTGGTCCAGCATATGATGCGTCGTCTCACACAGGGCCGTCAGGGGGTTGGTCGAAAAGCCGTACTGCTTAAGCCGTTCAATGGCGCCCATTTGCGTCTCAGCCAAGGGCGCGGACAGCTCTCCCCAAGCATAAGCGAAAAAGCGCAATGGTCGCGCCCGAGTAATCGCAGAATCCAGTTGCCGTAGCGATCCTGCAGCCGCGTTTCGTGGGTTGGCGAATGTCTTCTCGCCTGCCTCCGCTTGCCGCGCGTTCAACTGATCGAAATCCGCGTGCGACATGTAAACCTCGCCCCGCACTTCAAGCACCGCCGGAGCATTCTCCAATCGGTGCGGAATGTCCGAGATGGTGCGTGCATTCGCGGTGACGTTTTCGCCAACCTCGCCATCTCCACGCGTTGCGGCTTGCACCAAGTGGCCGTCTTTATACCGCAAGGACAGGGACAGGCCGTCAATCTTGGGTTCAGCCGTAAACGCTAGCGGAGCATCGTCGCCAAGGCCCAAATATTTTCGGATTGAACGGGTGAAGTCGCCGACATCTTCATCATCGAACGCATTGCCCAGCGACATCATGCGTACGGCGTGGGTCACTTTTGAAAACCCATCACCCGGCTTGGCGCCGACCTGTTCGGATGGGCTGTCTGCGCGTTTCAGATGGGGAAAGCGCTTCTCGATCTCGGTATTGCGACGTTTGAGATCATCATATTCCGCGTCCGAAATCTCGGGCGCGTCCTGCGTGTGATACTGCGTATTGGCCCGCGCCAGCAGTTCGGCCAACCGCGCAAGTTCTGCGCGCGCGCTGTCTTCTGTCAGCTCTGAAACCGGAAGTGAATCGCCCATAGCCCCGCCCTGTCACGTCTTCTTGGACCTCAGTGATAGGGCGAGGCCATGGTCAGGTCCAGATGTGCTGTTCAGTGAGTGAGGGAGCCGCCCCGGACCAAAGCGGCAGATCTGTTTTAGGCCCCGACGGCCATGCGACGTTCATCGACGCTGTTGCTTTGCGGGTCGCGCAGCACATAGCCCCGGCCCCAGACGGTTTCGATGTAGTTGTCACCACCCGTTGCATTGCTGAGTTTCTTACGCAGTTTGCAGATGAATACGTCGATAATCTTCAGCTCGGGCTCATCCATTCCACCATAGAGATGGTTCAGGAACATCTCTTTGGTCAGCGTTGTGCCTTTTCGCAGGCTCAGAAGTTCGAGCATCTGGTATTCCTTGCCGGTCAAATGCACGGTCTTTCCTTCGACCTCGACGGTCTTGGCATCAAGGTTCACAGCGACCTGACCGGTGTGAATGACCGATTGCGAATGCCCCTTGGAGCGTCGTATGATTGCGTGAATGCGGGCCACCAGCTCTTCGCGGTGGAAAGGCTTGGTCATATAGTCATCTGCGCCAAAGCCGAAGCCCTTGATCTTGCTTTCGGTATCATCTGCGCCCGACAATATCAGAATCGGTGTTTCAACGCGCGCAACGCGCAATTGGCGCAAAACCTCATGACCGTTCATGTCCGGCAGGTTCAGGTCCAGCAAAATCAGGTCGTAGTCATAGAGTTTTGCCAGATCGATCCCTTCCTCACCCAGATCCGTCGCATAGACGTTCAGGTTGGCGTGCGTCAGCATCAGCTCGATGCTTTTCGACGTGGTGGGGTCATCCTCGACAAGAAGTATACGCATTTACTGCTCCAATTCGGTTCAATTTACCAATTCAAACTGAGCCTGATCAAAAATGGTTAATCTGACGTTACCGTTGAATCATTTATTCACGTTCTACTTTGAGTTGTCGATATTTTTTTAATGAAGTCGCCTTCAGAGCGTCCGTTCCATGCTCTGCCACGGCTGAAACCCACGAGTTGAACTCCTCATCGCTTAGCCCATAGCGTTTCTTGGCATCCGACAGTGCGATCAAGCCGTATAGTACCCCGCGCACTACTATTGCCTTGCGGGACGCCACCCAGCGTGTCGTGTCGTCCGGTGGCAGGTCTGCACGCGATAAAACCGTTCCATCCGGCAGGGTTACGGACCGTGGCCCTTCAACTTTGTGCAAATACATCTTTCCAACCTTTTCTGCTGCGACAAAGCTGACACCAGCCTACTTAATGTGCGGTGAAACCGCCTCTTGAGAGTGTGTAGAATTTTCCTATATTCTGCCGGTCTTTCTTAACCCGCACTGGAATCGTCATGGCCCTCGATACCGAGACCCCGCTGAACTCGCTTGGCTTTGCCAAACCGCCCTCGGAAACGCGGGTGGTTGTCGCTATGTCCGGTGGCGTGGACAGTTCCGTTGTGGCAGCGCATCTGGCCGATCAGGGCTATGACGTGGTCGGCGTGACCTTGCAGCTCTATGACCATGGCGCGGCCTTGGCCAAGAAAGGCGCCTGCTGTGCGGGTATCGACATCCACGATGCGCGGCGTGTGGCGGAAGAACGTGGCTTTCCCCACTACGTCCTGGACTATGAGAACATCTTCAAGGACGCGGTGATTGACGAATTCGCCGACAGTTATTTGGCCGGTGCCACCCCGGTGCCCTGCATCCGTTGCAATGAGCGGGTGAAGTTCAAGGACCTGCTGGAAACCGCCAAGGACCTTGAAGCCGACTGCATGGCCACCGGTCACTATATTCAGCGCAAGATGGGCCCCAACGGTCCCGAGTTGCACAGCGCCGAGGATGCGAACCGCGATCAGTCCTATTTCCTGTTCTCCACCACGCCTGAACAGTTGGACTACCTACGCTTTCCTCTGGGCCACCTGCCCTCGAAGGATGCAACGCGCGAGATGGCAGCACAATATGGGTTGGCCGTGGCCGACAAGCCGGACAGTCAGGACATCTGTTTTGTGCCCAATGGCAACTATGCCAGCGTTATCGAGAAACTGCGCCCCGGCGCAGCTGAACCGGGTGAGATCGTGCATGCCGATGGCCGTGTATTGGCGCAGCATGATGGAGTGATCCATTACACAATCGGTCAACGCCGTGGCCTGGGCATCGGCGGCCTGACCGAGCCGCTTTATGTGGTCAAGCTGGATGTGGACACGAAACAGGTTGTCGTCGGCCCCAAAGAGATGTTGGCCACCCGCACAATCCCGGTGCGGGAGATCAACTGGCTGGGTGATGACCCGTTTACGTCGCGCGATGAATGGCATCTGAAGGTCAAAGTCCGCTCGACCCGCCCCCCGCGCGAGGCAATCATTCGTCCCCTGTCCGACACCACCGCCGAGGTTGAACTGCTGACACCCGAGGAAGGCGTCTCACCCGGTCAGGCCTGCGTGTTCTATGCATCTGAGGGCAGCCGTATCTTTGGCGGCGGTTGGATCTGGCGCGGCTACTAGGCCGAAACGGGCGCGATCTCGGTCTCGATCTCGACTTGCAGCGCATCGTTGAAGCGGTTGAACGCGCCGGTCAGGGCAATGCGCCATGTCAGTTCCACGATCTGAGAATCGTTGAACCATGCGCGCAGGTCCGAGACTTCGGCATCGCGCATCCGGCCTGACCGCGTCGTGACCGCCTCGGCATAGCGAACGACCGCTTTGTCGCAATCGTCCAGTTCGGGGTGATTTTCGACATCCGGCAGACGCGCCGCGCCATCAGGGCTTAACCCTGTCACGGTCAGTTGGGGAGTGTGATGCGATACGCAATAGTCGCAGGCGTTCAATTTGGACACCGTAACCATCGCCAGTTCCAACGCACGGCGCGGCAGGTTTTCTTGCGCCTTGAATGCCGTCAGCATCTCAGCAACGTGTTCCAACACCGCAGGGCTATGGGCAGCAATGCGCGCCCAATTGTCGAATGGCCCATACGCCCCAAGTAGGGCCCGAGAGGCGCGCGCGGCCTCGGTCATGTCGTCGTCGCCAAGGGGCGAAATTCGGGACATCAAATTTCTCCTTCACCGGACATGGCTGGTCTTGACGGTGGGCCATAAAGACCTGATGACACCGATTTGGTCAACGCATCACAACAGATCGGTGGGGGAGTTGAACAGGATATAGAGCCCGACGCACACCATGACATACGGCGCGATCCGGTCCAGGCGCGCCACTTGCGGCCCGAGGCTTTTAGCCCGAGGCGCCCCCCAAGCCGCCACCGCGACCAATAGGAACGCGGCCACTGCAGCACCCAGCAGGGCGGCCAGTCGGAAAGAAGGTGTGGAATCGGCCAGTAGCGGGGTCATGACGGCAAAGCTGTCGACCGACAGGCTGAGAAACAGGGTTACAACCGAACTGACAGCACCTTTCGCGCTTATGTCCTCGCCCGCGTCCCCGCGATATTGCTGCCAGATGCCGCGCAAGCCGAACACCAAGGGGATGACGCCCAGGTATCCAATCCACTCGGGGATGCCGCTTTGATCCAACCCGATTGCCACGATCATTGCGAGGGACAAGACCATGGCCTGTGCAACCGCAAATCCTGCGATGGCGCGGCGTTGCTCGATAATCAGGATCAGGCCCAGCAGCACCGCCAGATTGTCCAGATTGGTCGAGATCATGGCCAATCCGGCCGAGGCCGCAAAAAGAACGTGGTCGAGCATCAGCCTGCCATCCGCTCCAGCACGGCGCGGGCGGCGCGTACGCCCGGCGCTTCGCCACCCCGGCCCAATCGCTGCATTGTCTCAGCCATCGCCTGCTGTTGAAGATCGGGCGTTGCCGCCACCTGCCCCAACGCCTCGGCGATCTTGTTTGGCTGGCATTCATCAAGCAGGCATTCGGGCACGGTGCGGGTCTCGGACACCAGATTGACCAGTGTGACCGTATCGAGTTTGACCATCCGCTCGGCCATCTTTTGCGTCAGCCAGCTCAAACGATAGGCGATGACCATCGGCGTCGCCTGCGCTGCCAGTTCCAGTGACACGGTTCCAGAGGCAGCCAGAGCCAGATCCGCGGCTGCAAAGGCTGCGCGTTTTTGTGCGGTTGCCTCATCCGCGGGCAAGTTGCGGGGATCTACAACAACTGGATTACCGGGCCAGTTTTCCAGATGCGCCTGAACCGTCTCGACCATATGAGCTACGGCAGGTACCACTATGCGCGTATCGAGGTGATCGCGCAGATAAAGGTCAAGTGCCTGTCCAAAGACTGGGGCCAAGCGATCAACCTCGCCCCGGCGCGAACCGGGCAAGGTCAAGAGGATCGGCGCATTCCCCAGATCATAAGCGTTGCGGAACGCGGCAATATCGTCCTCGGTTGCTATGGGTTCACTTGCGACGGGATGGCCGACGAAATCACATTCCATCCCCGCGCGTTCCATATAGGGCGGCTCGAACGGCAATAGCGCCAGAACGTGGTCGATGACCTTGGCCATCTTGTCCGCCCGCCCCGGTCGCCAAGCCCAGACGCTGGGGGCCACGTAATGCACCGTACGAATGTTGCTTTGCGCTTTTACCAGCTTGGCGACGCGAAGCGAGAAATCGGGGCTGTCGATGGTGATCAGAACATCAGGTTGCATGTCCAGAACTGCCTGAGCAGTCTCGGCTATGCGACGTTTGAGATGAAAGAACTTGGGCAGGACCTCGACCAGCCCCATCACCGAAAGCTCGGACATGGGAAAGCGGCTGTTTAATCCTTGCGCCTGCATCAGAGGGCCGCCGACTCCGTCGAACTGCACATCGGGTTGAAGACTGCGCAGCCCTTCCATCAGTGCGCCACCCAAGCGGTCGCCTGAAGGTTCACCGGCGACCACGAAAACGCGCATCAGTTCGTCCGCTCGCGCACGTAAAGAAACAGTCCCAGCCGGTCACATTCGGCGATGACTTGCGGCCGTTGCAGCACCATCACCCCACCCTTTTCAATGACGATACCAGACAGCCCGGCGGCCACTGCATCCGCGACGGTATCCGGGCCAATCGCAGGCAAATCGGCACGTCGATCCTGATCGGGTTTGGGGGCCTTGAACAGGACGCCTCCGCCCGCATCGGGCCGTTGTGTCAGCGATTTCAGCATCCAGGCGGTCCCGAAAATCCCCTCGACCGCCAGCGCTTGCCCCTTCGAGACGACGCAAGCTTGCCCGATATCCGCAGCACCCATGGCGCGAACGATCCCAGCTGCCCGAATGGCGTCAGACAGGTCCGCGTCCGATGGCTGAGCCTCGGTCAGCGGTCCAAGAGCTGGCAAAAGGGCTGGCACGACTTCATGGGCGGCACGGACCTGTAGGCCCGCATCTTCAAAAATCCCGATCACCGCGCGCAAGGCCCCATCGTCGCCGGACATGATGGCCTGTTGCAAGATGGGCACCAAAGGCATGGTCGCGGCATCAATCCGGCTTGGATCAATTGCAGGGCGCCGCACCGCGCCTGCCATGCAAATCTGCGTTACGCCGCGTGCTTTCAAATCCGCGATGAATGTCCCCAACTGCTCAAGCGGGAAGGTCATATCCACGTCCAGAGTGTCGGGCGCGAACCCTTCCATCGCGCAGATCACCGGGCGGTTAGCCAGTTGGTCGACCACCTCGGCAGGCAAAGCGCCGGTTCCCGCGATCACAGCCAGCATGGGCTTACTTCCTCGGTGTCAGGAAAGAGCGGTCGGTCTGCCCGGTTACGAAGTCCACGATCCGCTGGACATATTCGCTTTCATTCTTGGCTCCGACGCGATGGGCGCGCTCCATGAATGTACCGTCGCCGGTCGAAAGTTCCTTGAACGCCGCCCGCAGGGCCGAGATATCTTCGCGCGACACACCTTTGCGTTTCAAGCCGACCAGATTCAGCCCGTCCAGTTCCCCGCGCGGAGCCTGAACAAGGCCATAAGGGATCACATCATTGGGGACCATGGTCAAAGCACCGATGATTGCGCCACGACCGACGCGCACCCATTGGTGCAGACCCGAGATACCGCCAACGATCACGTCATCCTCGATGATGCAATGCCCAGCGGCACCCGCATGGTTCACCATGATCACACGATTACCGATCTGAACGTCATGAGCCACATGGACGCCTGCCATCAGAAGACAGTCATCGCCGATCCGGGTCACGCCACCACCACCCTCGGTGCCGGTGTTTACCGTTACATGCTCGCGAATGCGGTTGCGTTTGCCGATCTCCAGCCGCGTGTTTTCGCCACCGAATTTCAGGTCCTGCGGGATTTCACCGATGACCGAGAAATTGAAAACGACGGTTTCATCGCCGATCACCGTATCGCCGGTGACCACAACATGCGACTTCAACTCGACCCGGTCGCCCAGCTTGACCTGGGAACCGACATAGCAAAACGGCCCGATGACACAGCCTTCACCGACTTGCGCACCGTCTTCGATGATCGCGCTTGGGTGAATGCCGCTCATGTCGTTTTTTCCATGTCCCAGTCCACATAGGCAGAGAATTCGGCCTCGGCCGCAACTTCGCCATCAACGGTCGCGCGGCCGGCGAATTTGAAGATCTTGCCGCCCTTCTTACCGCGCACGGTTTCCACATGCATTTCCAGCACATCACCGGGTACGACCTTGCGGCGGAATTTGCACTTGTCGATATTCATGAAGTAGATCAACAGCTCGCTGTCGATCACGTCCATGCCGACACCAAGCATCACACCTGCGGTTTGCGCCATCGCTTCGACGATGGTGACACCGGGCATGATTGGGGTGCCGGGAAAGTGGCCCTGAAAATGGGGCTCGTTCATGGTGACATTCTTGATGCCAACGGCGGATTGATAGCCTGAGATATCGACAACTTTATCAACCAGCAAAAACGGATAGCGATGTGGCAAGATCCGCTGGATCAGCTGAATATCTGCGCTTTTTGTTTCCGAGGTCATCTTTTGGTCGTCCCGTTATGGATTTCTCTTGGACGCGTGGTTAGCAACACAGCGCCGCAAGGGCAAGCGAACCTATTGGTCGCCATTCTTTTCAAGGGCGCTACCATCGCCAATGGCCGCGTTGATCCGTCCAATCGCGATCTCGGTCACATCCGTCCTGTCCGAGCTTAGAAAGACGCTGGAGCGTTCAATAATCACGGTCGCGCCAGAGTCGCGCAACAGTTCAATGAGAACTGGCTGGATCATTTCAAAAAACAACTGTTGCGCCTCATCGCTGCGACGCGCCAAGGCATCCAACTTGGCCCGTTGGCCATCTCTGTGGGACTGAACTTTGCTGTCGAATGCCTCGGCCAAGGGACGGAACTCATCTGCTGGCATTTCAGCCCGCTTTTCGGTCAATTCTTTTTCTTCGCGGCTTAACTCAGCCACGATGCGCTCGTTTTCATCTGCCAGCAAAGTTCCTTCAGCCTCAATCTCGCGCAATATGCGCTGACCGAAGGCAGAATCCGAATACAAACGGTCGCTGGAAATCGTCAGCACGGTCGTTTCTGGCACACCCAGTTGCTGTGCCTCAAGCGGTAGCGCTAAGGCATGGATGAAAATAAAATACAGGGCCCAGATAGGGCCCTGTAGATACGACTTCCAGAAGCTCATCATGAACGGATCAGAACCGTGCCTGAATGGTCAGGTCAAAGTTCTGTTCCTGGTCAAAATCTTCTTTCACGATCGCTTTCGAGAAGTTGAAGCGCAGCGGACCAAAGGGTGTCGTCCAAAGCACGGAAACACCAACAACGTGCCGGACCGACCCGTCCTCGCCCACGATATCCGCTCCTGCTGTGTTCACATCATCCAGATTGTAGAGGTTGCCGACATCATAGAACACCCCGCCCCGCAGGCCCAGTTCTTCGGGCAGGCCCAAAGGAAAGTCCGATTCAAACCGAGCGACCCAGTAATAGTTGCCACCAATGGCGTCATCCTGACCATTCGACAGGTCACGCGGACCCAGACCGGCAGGTTCAAAACCGCGAAATGTGCTGGGGCCAAGAACAAAACGGTCGACTGTGCGGCTGAAATCATCCCCCGTCCAGTGCAATGCGCCCAGTTCGAAAGAGGCACGCAGAACCACCTCTTCGCTCAGGACGCGAGTTTGGGCGATCGCGCGGGCCGTCGTCTGGAAGAACTCATTGTCACCACCCAGACCTGCGGCATCAACGCCAACCTCAAACAGCACTCCGGCATTGGGGTTCAGGCCACCACGACGGCTGTCATACACATACGAGACACCAAGAGCGCTCGTTGTCCGTTCGCCCTGCGCAATCTCGGACGCGACGACAACACCGTTCACTTCGTTGTCCTGCTGCGTCATCTCACTGCGATCCCACTCATAGCGCAGACGCAGAGAAGACAGTTCACCGATGGCGTAGCTCAGCTGGGGACGGAAGAACAGGCTGTCGGTGTCAAAGCTGGCAAAGCTCGAGTTTGTAGTCGCCAGGCCCAGACCCACATCGAATTGCAGTCGGCGTCCCAGCAGGAAAGGTTCAGTGAAATTCAACGAATACTGTTCCGAATCCTGCGCCGTCGACAGGTTCAGCCCTAGGGTTTGTCCGCGACCCAGAAAGTTCGTCTCGGTCAGGCCAACCGCGATACCGAAACCATCCGAGGCGGAGAAGCTACCGCCGAGGCTCAACGAGCCAGTAGGCTGTTCCTCGACATCCACATCGACGATGACTTGACTGGGGGTTGAGCCTTCGCGCGGTTCGACTTCAGCGTTGGCAAAGAAACCCAGAGCCCGAATTCGCTCAGCGGCCTGACGGATCTCGCGTGGATTGAACGGATCACCCTCGACCGTATCGAATTGGCGGCGAATGACACGGTCAAGCGTGGTGGTGTTGCCCTCGATATCGATCCGTTCAACAAAGATGCGCGGACCACGGGTCAGGACAAACTCGACGTCCAGGGTCAATTCGCGCGCATTGCGCGTCACCCGTGGCTCAACCCGCAGGAAATCGACGCCTTGTTTAAGGCCCAACCGCTCTTGCCGGGCGATCGAATTTTCCACCAAAGACGGGGTGTAGGTCACCCCAGGTTTGATTTTGAGCGCCGCTTGGTACTCCGCCGCGTTCACCCCTGGGATTTCACTGACTGTTGTGATGTTCCCGAACGAGAATTTCTGCCCCTCGGTAATGTTCATAACCAGGAAAAAGGCGTCGCGCTCCTGAGTGAATTCAACATTAGTGCTGTTGACGCGGAAATCGACATAGCCACGGGATAGGTAGAAATCCCGAATGACCTGTTTGTCGAACTCAATCCGGTCGGCGATGAACGTATCGCTGCGAATGAAAGTCCGAAGGATGTTTGCCTGCTTAGACTCCAGCACGCGACGCAAGCGACGGTCGGTAAAGGCGCGGTTCCCGACAAAGCTGACGCGCTCCACCTCGATCGTGGTGCCTTCGGACACTTCAAACACAAGGTCGACGCGGTTGTCACTGCGTCGGATAATGCGCGGAATAACCGTCGCCGAAACCCGGCCCTGCGCCGAGTAGACTTGTGCGATCAAATCTGCATCGGCTTCGGCAGCCTGAGGGGTAAAGACACGTCGGGGTTCTGACGAAATCGCCTCGAGCAAGACATCATCTTTGACCCGGCGATTCCCTTCGACGCTAATCTGGTTGATCGTTGGATATTCCTGAACCTCGATCACCAATGTATTGCCGCGCGGCGTCAGTTCGACTGTTTCAAAAACACCACTGTCAAGCAAACGCTGAAACGCGTCATTCAGTTCTCCCGCGGTGACAGTCTGCCCCGGTTCGATCCCTGTTCGAGCGATAATCGTGGACGTTTCGATCCGCCGGTTACCCTCAACCTCGAAGGAGTTGATGATGAAACTTTGCGCCTTTGCCGATTGTGGCAGGGCAACTAAACCCACCAGAACAATAAAGGAAAAAACGGATAGCGCCCGCCACAAAATCTTGTTTGCCAGCGTCTGCCCTCCGCAGGATGTGCCTGCGCCTCGCCGATCAGTCATATTTTTCTCTACCCAAAATTATAGGACTTAGAAGCTGAGTAACGGGATTAATTATTCTTGTCAAAAG